>NZ_CADEGK010000133.1:0-8096 GCF_902826855.1 uncultured Phenylobacterium sp.
GTGCCGGCCCGGCCTGCGGGATCAGGCTGAGAACGGGCGTGGCTCACGAGAGGGCCGTGCCCGCCGTCACGAACAGCCCCTTTGGAACCGTATCCCAGTCGACCACCCCCAGCCGGCTGCCATACTCGGCGAGGCTCTGCGGCAGGGTCTGCTCGAGCTGGCCGGTGACGACGATCTCGCCGACGTCGGCGGCCTCGTTCGCGAGGGCCGCGCCGGGCGCGAGCGCCGCGGCGGCCGCACCGGCAACGAGCAGACGGCGAAATCGATCGGTCATCGTGACTACCCCCCAGCCGCAGTGGTCTTCGCGCCACGTCGGCCTGGGGCTCGCGCTAGTGCGTGCCCGCGACACGCGCCCGTACTTTACGGTTTCCATGACCGTTACAGGGGGTTACAGCAGCGCTCGAGGCCCCAGGATGGGGCTCGAAGGTAGAGTATGGTCGCGGATCGTGCGGAGGCGCTGGAGCGGCAGGTCGTGCGGGTTCGCGATAGCGGGGTGCTGGGCCGGTCGCGCGGCCTGTCGCGGCTGTTCGACTATCTCGCCGACCCCGCGCGTGGGCGGCGCACCCTTAGCGAGGCTGACGTGGCGGCGGACGTGTTCGGGCGAGACCTGGGCCTGTCCGGCGACGCCTCGGTGCGGGTCTATGTGCACCGCCTTCGCAAGAAGCTGGACGCGTTCTACGCCGGCCCCGGCGCGGACGAGCCCCAGCGGCTGGTGATTCCCGTGGGCGAGTATCGCCTGGACGTCGTCGAAGCCGCCCAGGAGCCTGCGCCCACCGCGAAGCCCAGGCCGCGCTGGCTGTGGCCGGCGCTCGCGGCCGCGAGCTTGCTGGTGGTCGCCAACACCGCGGGGTGGTGGCTGGTGGCCCGCGAGACCGCCCCGTCCCACGACCTTGCCCGGACCGCCGCCAGCCCGATGTGGGCAGGTATCGGCCGCGATCGTCCGGTGATCGTGGTGGTCGGCGACTACTACATCTTCGGCGACACCGAGCGCGGTGACGGTCCCAAGCGGATGATCCGGGCCTTCGAGATCAATTCCGCCGCCGACCTCGACGCCTGGCTGATGGACAACCCGCAACTCCAGGGCCGGTACGTCGATCTCGACACCTACTACACGCCTGTCGGGGCCACGCTGGCGCTGCGTGAGGTGATCCCGCTGGTGCGCCAGGCGGCCGGCGACATGGAGCGGGTGCGGGTGACCACTTCCTCGCGGGTGACGCCGGACATGCTGAAGAGCTCCGACGTCGTCTATGTCGGCTACCTTTCGGCGCTGCGGCTGTTGCAGGAGCCAGTGTTTGAGCGCTCGCGCTACAGCATCGGCGACACCTACGACGAGCTGATCGAGAAGAAGACCGGCCACGCCTACGTATCCGGCGCGGGACCGGCGGCCGGCGACACACCGAACCGCGACTATGGCTATCTCGCCGCCTTCAAGGGCCCAAGCGGCAACCGCTTCGTGATCATCGCCGGCAACCGCGACATCGGAGTGATGCAGACCGCCGAGATCGCCACAGACCGCAAGGCATTGGCTGCCGTCCACCCCCAGCCCGACCAGCCCCTGGAGGCGCTCTACGAAGTGGACGGGGTCGGCCGCACCAACCTCGGCGCAAAGCGCGTGGCCGCGACGCGTTAAACGCGGGTGGGACTGAACCCTCCGCACGGCTGAGCCGTTACCTCAGGGTACGGAGGACGACGCTATGACCACCAAGAAGCCAGAACACCCCCTGATCCCGGCGGACAGGGTGAACGGCACCGATGTCGTCGATGCGCGCGGCGACAAGCTGGGCAAGATCGAGGACGTGGCGATCGAGAAGGTCTCCGGCAATGTCGCCTATGCGATCCTGTCGTTCGGTGGCCTCCTCGGCCTCGGCGCGAAGTACCACGCGGTGCCATGGAAGGCGCTGAAGTATGACGAGGCCCAGCGCGCCTACGTTGTCCCGCTGTCGAAATCGGACCTGGAGAAGGCCCCGATGATCGACGAGTCCGAACTCAGTGGCTGGACCGACGAGGGGAGCCGCGAGCAGATCCGCAGCTTCTATGCCGGCTACGGCATCGGGCCATACTGGATCTAACCGCTAGTCGGCTGCTGTACGCGTTTCGGCAGCCGCCCAATGCTCCGCCACTGCGCGGGTGATGCTTTGCATGAAAGCCAGGCGCTCGGGCACTGGCTTGCGCGTCTGGCGCATCATGACCGCCACGGCGTAGGTGCGGCCGTCCGGGGCGGTGAGGAGGCCGACGTCATTGATGCCGATCGCCGCGCCCTGGAAATCCTGCCCGGTCCCTGTCTTGTGGCCGATCGACCAGCCCGCCGGCAGGCCGCCCTTCAGGCGACGGGGCCCGGTGCGGGCGTCGTGCATCAGGCCGAGCACCGTGGCCGTGGATTCCGACGAGAGCAGCTCGCCACGGGACAGCATGGCGAGCGCCGCCGTGATGCTGGCCGGCGAAGAGCCGTCCAATGGATCGGCCAGGTAGGCCGCCATGGCAGCCTCGCGGGTCGCCATCGGCAGGGCTTGCCGCGCTTCCTGGAAGTTCCAGCCCATCCCATAGTCGGTCTGCCACACGAGGCCGGCCGTGCGGGCCTGGAGGTCGCGCTCGTAGGCGCCGACCTTCACCCCCGCCAGCCCCATTTCCGCCAACGCCAGCGAAACGCCGTCGGGGCCGCCCATCTCACGCATCAGCTTGTCGTTGGCGGCGTTGTCGCTCTCGACCAGCGCACGGCGAAGCAGCGACGAGAGCTGGGTTGTGAAGCCGGCCTTGCCGATGTTGTAGGCGACTGGCTGGAAGAAGACCGAGCGGTCCTCGTCGGTCAGCGTCACCCAGGCCTCGGGGTCCAGGCGGCCCGCGTCGGCCGCCCTCATCACCGCGATCGCGACCCATAGCTTCGAGACGCTCTGCTGCGGGTAGGGCCTGTCCTTGTCGACCCCGGCGGTCCAGCCTTCGGAGACGTCGGTGACGGCGACACCCACTTCCTCGCCGTAGGTCGCCGCGAGTTCGTCGAGGCGGGCCTGCAACGCGGCCGGCGCAGGCGCGGGCTTCTTGGCCAACAGGTGGAAGCGGGTCTCGGTCAGCGGACCAGAGGCGACCTTGACCGAACGATCGGCGGAGACCAGTCCGCCAGCGAGGGCCGCGGCTGCTGCGAGGCCGCCCAGCGCCAGCCCACGCACGCCGCGCAGATGTCGAAGCCAGCCGGCCATCGCACCCCGTACTCAACCGTGGCTATGACCCGCATGGCCATCGCCGAGACTCTCAGCGCCCTCGCGTATCTCGACTGTCACATGGGAAAGTCCCGCCAGTCCAGCGAGGCGGGCGCGGTACGCCGCCGCGGGCTTCGGATGTTCCGCCGCGATGACCGCGATCACCGCATGGTGTCCCGGGCCGAGCCGCCACAGGTGCAAGTCTATCACCCGCTCTCCTGCCTCGTCGGAGAGCCGGCGACGGATCTCGGCGGTGAGCTCGGGAGAGGGGTTGATGTCCAGGAGTGCGGCGCCTGCGCGCCGCAATAGAGTCCAGGCGAACTGGCCTACGAGGCCGGCGGCCAGCAGGCCCGCGACCGGGTCGGCAAATGCCCAGCCGAACTGTCGCCCGGCGAGGATCGCGGCGAGCGCGAAGATCGATACTATGGCGTCCGCGGATAGGTGCAGGTGCGCTGCGGACAGGTTGAGGTCCCCCTGCGGATCATTGCGCGCGGCGGCCGCCCCGGTGGGCCGCAGCAGCCAGATGCAGACCAGGTTAACCACCAGTCCGGCGGCGGCGATGGGCAGCGCGTTGGTGTAGTCCACCGGCTCGGGATTCAGCAGGCGGATGATGCTCTCGACCCCGATCAGCACGGCGGTCACCGCCAGGACGACGGCGTTGGTGAAGCCCGCCAGGTAGCCCAGCTTGCCGGTGCCGAAGCTGAAGGCCGGATTGCCCGCGTGGCGGCGCGCCATGGCGTAGGCCGCCGATGCGACGAGCAGGGCGGCGACGTGCGCGGCCATGTGCAGGCCGCTGGCGATCAGCGCCAGGGACCGGGTCGCCGCGCCACCCGCCACGAGCGCCGCCAGGGTGGCCGCGCAGATGCCGGTGACGATCCAGGTGCGCCGCTCGTTGCGGCGATGGTCCGCGCCCAGATAGACCCGATCGGCCCGGAAGGCGTCCAGAGCAGGAGCTCCGTCTGTCGTGTCGGGGGCGTCGGAGGTCACGGGAGGCCCTTGGAGGGAGGGCCGGCGTTATCTTATAACATAGGTGCACGGTCAAGGCGGCTTGCGCACGGCTGAGGCGTTCGGGCCGGGAAGCGCCTGAAGGTCGCAGCCTCCAGGCGCAGTCCGAAATCAGGCGAAGAGGTCGCCGTAGCCGTATTCCACGCCACCACCGTAGTCGCCGTAGTCGCGCGCCTGAACCGGAGCGCCGGTCGGGGCCCCGTCATCTTCGTCGGTGCTGTCGTTGTCGATTTCATAGTAGAACTCGCCGCCCGACCCGCCGCGAGCGCTGCCGAACTTGATCGCCACGCCGACGTTCTCGGCGCCTTCCAGCTGGGCGTTGCGCAGCAGGATCTCGGTGAGAGCGTCCTGGTACCAGTTGTCCAGGTCGTCGTTCACGCTGTCGGGGGTTTCGATCTTCACAAAGAAGAACTGCGCGTCGTCGCCCTCTCCGCCACCGTCCGGGTCCAGATCGAAATAGAAGGTCACGTGCGAGATGTCCTTAGGCATCGTCGCGAAGTGCCCGCCGTCCTGGGTGTCGTCGAGTGGCTGCGTGTCTATCGTCTTCTTGGGCATGTGACGCCTCCGGTTTTGCAGAGCAACAGACAGCCCGCGCGGGATGAAGGCGCGCCCAACGAGCGAGGTTAAGTTGGCGGTAGGGTTGACGCTGAGATGTCGTTTGGCGCGGTCCGCGGTTCCTATCTTGCCGCCGAGGCACTAGATGAGCGCCATGAGCGAAGCCGCCACAGCAACCAAAACCCCGGTCACCGTGCTCACCGGCTATCTCGGCGCCGGCAAGACGACGCTACTGAACCGGATCCTCACCGAGAGCCATGGCAAGCGCTATGCGGTCATCGTCAACGAGTTTGGCGAGATCGGCATCGACAACGACCTGATCGTCGGGGCCGACGAAGAGGTCTTCGAGATGAACAACGGCTGCGTTTGCTGCACGGTGCGCGGCGACCTGATCCGGGTGCTCTCGGGTCTGATGAAGCGCAAGGGGGGGTTCGACGGGATCATCGTGGAGACCACGGGGCTCGCCGATCCCGCGCCGGTGGCCCAGACCTTCTTCGTGGACGACGACGTCCGCGCCAAGACCGAGCTGGACAGCGTGGTGACCGTGGTCGACGCCAAGCACCTGCCGCTGCGCCTGAAGGACAGCCGCGAGGCGGCCGAGCAGATCGCGTTCGCCGACCAGATCATCCTGAACAAGACCGACCTCGTGTCCGAGGCCGAGCTGGCGGAGGTGGAGAAGGCGATCCGCACGCTGAACCCGCTGGCCCCGATCCGCCGCGCGGAGCGGTCGAACGTGCCCCTGGACGCCATCCTGGGCCGCCACGCTTTCGACCTAGCCCGCGTCACCGAGCTGCAGCCGGACTTCCTCAACCCCGGTCACGGCGAGGCCGGCCACGTGCACACCGAGGACTGCGACCATGATCACGAGCATCATCATCACGATCATGACCATGGGCACGATCACGATCACGACCGTGATCACCACGGCCACGATCACGGCCATGCGCCCATCCACGATCACGTCGCCGAAAGCGGCATCACCTCGATCTCGCTGACGGCGCAGACGCCGATCGACGGGAACCGGGTGACGGCCTGGCTGAACAACGTGCTGCAGACCCAGGGCGTGGACATCCTGCGCGCCAAGGGCATCCTGGACGTGAAGGGCGAGGAGCGCCGGCTGGTCTTCCAGGCGGTGCACATGATCCTCGAGGGCGACTTCCAGGGTCCGTGGAAGCCGACGGATAACCGCTACTCGCGCCTGGTCTTCATCGGGCGCAACCTCAACGAGGCGGCGCTCCGGGCCGGCTTCGAGAGCTGCATCGCCGCCTAGCAGGCCGCGCGGGGGCTCGCTATGCGTCTTCCTTGAACGCCGCCGCGCGAAGTGCGTTCTGATCGCTGGGGACCCGCGTGACGACCTGAGGGCACCGGAGGCAAGCGGCCCCAGCCTCCTCGACGAACCAGCGGCATGTGTCGCGGATCTGGCACGAGGGCAGGTCTGAAACCACCGGCGACAGTTGGGTGACGATCCGTTGCGCGAGGCTGCAGCGCCCGCCTTCGTACTGGGCGCAGCGGCCGTTCTCACATCGGGCGGCGTAGCGGAACACGCGGGTCGGATCGAGCCCGTCCAGCTGTTCCAGCATCTCGGGCGTCACCTGCGCCTTCTTTTTCAGGTAGGCGACCCGCGGCTCGTCCGGCGTTCCGGCGATCACACCGAAGATGCGAGCGTCCTGCATGTCCGGCTGGGCGCTCGGACATGACAGGCGGTCCTCGTCCGCCGACATTGGCGGACCTAGAACTGGCGCTGCTGCGGGATGTTCACCCGCTCGAAGAAGCCGGCGAGGATCTTCTTGTCGATCACGAGGAGGGCGGGCGAAGCCGCCACGCCCTTGGCTTTCAACTCGGTCACCACCGCGTCGGCGAAACCCTGGGCCACGTTCAGGTCGCGTTCGCGAAGGATGCGGCCGATCAGGTCCCAGCGCAGCAAGAGGGCGTCGTCCGCCGCAGTCGCCTTGGGAACCTTCACATGCGCCGTTCGCACGGCCGCTTCGACGAGGCCTGGAAGCTCGCGGACAGACACGAGCGCGGCCTTGCTCCTGGGAGTGATCGCCACCTTGGATCTCCATGCACTTGCAGAACAGCCAATAGTGAAGGTGTCACGCTCGGAGGTTGAGAGTCAACGCGCTATTGGTGTAGTTCGCGGCCGATCATTCGATAGGTTCTCCGATCAGGGCGACCTTCTCCAGGCCGTTCGCCCGCAGCCGGTTCATCACGCCCATCAGCTCCCGGTAGCGGACGCCTTCGTCGGCCCGCAGATAGACCCGCTGGTCGCGCGGATTGGGGCCGAGGGCGGCAGTGACGACGTCCGGCAAGGCCGCGAGCGTGGTGGCCCGGTCGCCAACAAACACCTGGCCGGACAGGGTCAGGCTGACCACGACGGGCGGCTGGATCGGACCGGCCGCCGCTTGAGCCTGCGGCAGGTCGACCTTCACCGAGACCTGGGCCACCGGCAGGGCGACCATGAAGATGATCAGCAGCACGAGCATCACGTCGACAAAGGGCGTCACATTGATCTCGGCGTTCTGCGGGATGCTCCAGGCCCCTCCAGACCGGGTGGACAGCATGGCGGCCATTAAGCGCTCCTTTTCGTCTACACAGTAATATATTACGTATGTAGTTCATGGAGGCAAGAGAAAACCCGCCGCGGTTGCCCACGGCGGGTCTCAGCGTTTTCATCGAGCCGTTTAGAGCTCTTCGTTGATCAGAGCGACCTGGTAGAAGCCGTTGCCCTGCAAGGTGTTCATGACGGCCATGAAGTCGGCGTAGCGGACGTCCCGGTCGGCGCGGATGTAGACGCGCTGCTCCGTAGGCGGCAGGGTCGGATCGTCCTTGGTGAGGGCGTCCGAGAGGTCGCGGGTGATCGAATCCAGGTTGGTCGGCGCCTCGCCGATGAACACGACCCCACCCCGTTGGATGTTGATGAGGATCGGCTCCTTCACCTTGGTGCCGGGGGGCGGCGGGATGGCCGGGGGCAGGTCCAGTTTGATCGAGACCGTCGCGGCCGGGATCGACACCATGAAGATGATGAGCAGCACGAGCATGACGTCCACGAAGGGCGTCACGTTCATGTCCGAGTTCTGACCGAGGTCGAACTTACTGCCGCCTCCGCCGCCGCCGACTTTCGACCCCATGCCTTTGTATTCCTTCCCATGAGCGCACTTAGCGAGGCGCCCCTCGCGGCGACCATTGGCAAGCCGGTAGCGGGTTGTAAAGCGCAAAGCAGCCAAACGCGCTTCGGAGGCTCGCCCTTGCCCGGCGAGCCTCCGACGCACTAGAGCGGGGCATGACCTTCGCCTTCGACGCCCATGTGACCGCGGTCCATTTCGACCGCGCCGGCCGCGCGAGCTT
>NZ_CADEGK010000133.1:8196-13445 GCF_902826855.1 uncultured Phenylobacterium sp.
CACGTACGAGATCCCGCCGATCCGGCCTTCACCCGCGTCTTCGCCCACGAGCGCTCGGTGGCCGACGTCGCCTTCGACCCGAAGGGCCGGCGGCTCGCGGTGGCGACCTATGGCGGGGTCTGGTTCTGGTACGCCCGCATCGCCGACCAGAAGCCCGCGGTGTTCAAATGGGCCGGCAGCCACGTGGCTGTCTGCTGGAGCCCCGATGGCAAGTTCCTCATCAGCGCGATGCAGGAGAACCAGCTCCACGGCTGGCGGGTGGCCGATGAGAAGAACCTGCGCATGGGCGGCTATCCGGCCAAGGTGAAGAGCCTGGCGTTCCTCTCGAAGGGCGCCCTCATGGCCACGTCGGGGGCCAATGGCGCGGTCTGCTGGCCGTTCGCCGGGGCCACCGGCCCAATGGGCAAGCAAGCCGCCGAGGTCGGCTACGACGAGGCCGCCATCACCACCCGCATCGCCACGGCCCCCGCGACGTCGTGGCTGGCGGCGGGGCTGGACGACGGCCGCGTCTGGGCCGCCGACGTCACCGGCCAGCGGATCCTGCCGCTGAAGGCCGAGACGGGCCCCGCGATCTCTGCGCTGGCCATGAGCCCCGACGCCAAGCGCGTCGCCTGGGGCGACGAGGACGGTAACGCCGGGGTCGCGGAGGTCGGGTGAGGGGGCCGCGGGCGGACCGGGCGGAGCGGCTCGCCGGCTACTTCGAGGCGCAGCTGCGGCTGGCGCGGCGGATGGTCGAGCTGACAGGCGCGCCGCTGGCGGAGACGGCGCTGAATTTCACCAACCTCAGCCGCCGCTTCGGCTTGGGGTCGGGAGAAGCGGCGGCCGCCAGTGAACCCTGGCTCACCTACGCGGTGAGGCTGGAGGGGCTCGACGACCTCAGTGACCAGGTCGCGCTGACGCAGGCGACCTGGCTCGGGCGACCGCAGGAGCCGTGGCCGCAGCCTGGGCAGGTCAGCTTCGGTTGCTTCGCGCACGAGCCGCCGGATGAAGCCGGCGCGGTCAAGATCCACTTCTATAACCGAGACACCGACGAGTCCGGCGGGCCGCTGGCCGCGATGAAGGCCCACCGCCGGCGCGGCGAGCTGGCGGCCATGGTCGCCCACATCCGCGAGACTTACCCCGAGGCGAGGGCGATCCGTGGCGCGTCGTGGCTCTACAACCTCGAGGCGTATCGGCGGCTCTTCCCTCCGGGGTACGTGGCGACGCGCGAGGCCTTTCGGGGGCGGCCGCACCTGACGGGAACGTCGCACTGGGGCCAGCTGATCGACAGCCGCGAGGCCATCCGGCCCGACGTGCGCGACGCTTTCGTGGCCAACCTCGAGACCCTGGATCCCGAGACGCCGTGGCTGGCGTTCCCGTTCAGGGCATTGATCGTCTCGGCGTCGCTGGAGACGTTCGAGTCGTTCTACGGCCTGCCCCAAAGCTGAACCCTTGGGGCAGGCTCGCTCTTCGAACGCTGGGACCCCTACCGGATCGCGATCGGGTTGATCACCACCTGCACGGTGCCGACGAACCGGGGCGCGCCCAGGACGAACAGGAACTCGCCGACGCCGTCGGCCGCCAGCTCGGCGGTGTTGATGTTCTCCAGGATGTGCACGCCGCGCTTGGCGAGCAGGGTCTGGTGCACGATCCACTCCCGCTTCGGGTCGGCGAACGGGATGTGCTCAAGCGCCACCGTGTCGGCGCCGATCGCGACCACCCCCTGGTCGGCCAGCCAGTGGGCGGTGTCCTCGCCGATCCCCGGCTCGGTGGCCAGGAATTTGGCCTTGTCGGTGTCGGCGGTCTTCAGCCAGCCAGTGTGGAAGATCACCACGTCGCCCTTGCCGATGGTGAGGTTCCTGGCCTTCAGGACGGCCTCGATGTCGGCGCGCTTGATCACGTGGCCGCCTTCAAGCATCGCCTTGCCCTGATACTTGGCCATATCGAGCAGGATGCCGCGCGTGACGATCGGCGGCAGGCCTGAGAGGTCGAGCTTGGCGAGGCCCTTGGGCGTGCGTAGGTCGGCGCCCTTCAGGCCGTTGTAGTAGCGATGGTCGATGCCGAGGTGGCCGAAGCCGTCCAGCTGGGTGCCGATGCCCATGCTGGTGGTCACCTTCTCGTCGTGCGCGGTGACCTTGTTGTCGCCTTGCGGCGGATCGCCGGCCGGAGGCGTCTGGAGGATTTCGATGCGGTAGGCGCGGTCGCCGTACGCCGGGCTGTCGGGACCCGTGGGCACGCCCAGGGCGTAGGTCTTGCCGGTCTTCACCAGGCTGACGGCGCGCTTCACGCCCTCGGGGGAGAGGTTGTTCAGGGCGCCCCTCAGGTCGTTGGCCCCGTACTTGGAAGGATACCAGGTCTCCTGCGCGGCGGCGGTGGTGGCGGCGCCTGTCAGCAGCGCGGCGAGCAGCAGTCCGCCCAGGCGGATCGTGTTGGTCATGGTTCCTCTCCCTTTTCGGGACAGCCTGTCACGACGCGGCGGCTCGGCCAAGCTTTGGGGGGCTGGCGTTCTCGTCAGCCGGGCGTCAGGCTTCGACGATGCGTTCCAGCACCAGGACCTGGCGGGCGGGACGGGCGCGGCGTGGGTCGATGCGGCGCAGCTCTGCGAAGGTCAGGTGCGGGTGAGTGCGGGTCAGCTCGCGCAGGCGCCCGATGGCGACGGGCGCGTAGGCGGCCGCGACGCCGGCCGCGTCGGCGATGACGTCCGGCAGCGACATCTCGCGGCCGACCAGGGCCTGAGCCATCTCGCTGGCGATGGCGACGCCCAGGGCGTAGCGGACCACATCGGCCGAGCGCGAGCGCGGGAAGGCGGCCAGCGCCAGCACCGTCAGGGTGTAGGCCAGGATGGCGTGGGCCACGGTGTCGGGGAACGGCAGGTTCAGGTCGGCGTAGCGGAACGGGCCAGCCAACGCGACGGCGGCCGCCACGGCGGCCAGGACGCCCCCGCGCCGTAGCGCGGTCATCACGAGATGAGGTGTCAGGCGCATCGCATTCTGCCGGGGAGCCAGCGGGCAGGATGGCAGGGCCGGGTGAAGGCCGGTTGAAGCGGCGTGGTTAGCGGGCGGTCAATTCCGAGCGCCGGGTGACGCCGATCGCGATCAGGGCCTGGCCGGCGAAGTACAGGCCCCAGACCGCGACGTGGATGGGCGGGATGTCCAGGGTCGGGCGACCGGTGCGCAGGAAGATGAGCAGGTCGGAGGCGGCGAACATGATCGCCCCGGCCGCCACCAGGGGACGTGGGAAGCGGCTCAGCCAGGCGACCGCTACCATGGCGCCCAGGCCAGCCGAATAGGCTGCGATGGGTCCGGCGGTGGCGCGGTTCAGGGGGAACAGGTAGGCGGTCAGGACGATGAAAATGAAGAGGGCGCCGGCGTAGGTCAGGCTACCGAAGCTCAGCGGCCGGCGGTTCCTGAGGTAGAGGCCGATGGCGACCAGATGGCCCACGAGGAACGCCAGGCCCCCCGCCACGAAGCCGTGGGTCTCCAGGAGCACGTCGCCCAGGGCGCCGAAGGCCAGGAGGACGGCGAGCAGCCAGCCGTCGAGCGAGCGCGCGCTCAAGGCGGCATAGAGCGCCAACAATCCGACGCCCGCGCCCTTCCAGGCGATGGCCGCCGCCGGCGGCAGGGGCAATACCCAGGAGCCGATGTAGCTGATCCCGGCGGCGAGGGCGGCGGCCAGGACCAGCGCCCTCAGACTCACTCGAAGCCCTGCAGCTGGCACCACACGTCGACCGGGTCGCGGGTGGAGCGCCAGGCGTTGATCGGGTGATCGGGGTCGCGGTAGCCGAGCGCCATCCCGGAGAAGACCATGTGGTCCTCGGGCATGCCCACGTGGGCGGCGACCGTCTGCGGATAGCGGGCCCAGTACTCCTGCGGGCAGGTGTCGAGGCCGCGCTCGAGGGCCAGCAGCATGACGTTTTGCATGTACATGCCCAGGTCCGCCCACTGGGGCGGGCCCAGCTTGCGGTCGAGGGTGAAGAAGAGGCCCACGGGCGCGCCGAAGAACTCGCCATTTTTGGCCAGCTGGCGCAGGCGGGCGGGCTTGTCCTCGCGCGGGAGCGAGATCGAGGCGTAGAGCTCCTCGCCGTTCTGGAAGCGGCGGGTGCGGAAGGGGTCCCAGAGATTGGGCGGGTAGACGTCGTACTCGGGGGTCTCACCCATGGGGTTGGCGGCCACCTTGGCCTTGAGGGCCTCGATCGAAGCGCCGGCGATCCCGTAGATGCGCCACGGCTGCAGGTTGCCCCCACTGGGGGCCCGGGCCGCCAGGGTAAGGATTTCGGCCACCAGGGCGCGGGGCACCGGGTCCGGCTTGAAGGCCCGGACGGAGATACGGCCGGCGACGGCGTCGGAAACGTTCATGGCTGCCCCATTCTGCAGAATCGCGCCTAGCATCCAGCCCCAGGGTCAGGGCAAGCGGCAGTGTCGAGAACACGAGGGGCTAAACCGGCGGCGAAGGCAACGCGGCCGAAGGGAGGCGGGTTCGCCCGGCTGGTGAAGGGCGTGATCATCGTCCTCCTGGTCGTGTTCCTGATCGGGCCGGTCGCCGTGGTGGCCGTCTACCGGTTCGTTCCGCCGCCCGTGACCTGGCTGATGGTGCAGCGTGTGTTCGAGGGCCGCGGCTTCGAGCGCCGCTGGGTCCCGATGCGCGAGATCTCCCCGGCTCTGGTGCGGGCAGTGATCGCGGCCGAGGACGCGCGGTTCTGCGAGCACGGCGGCTTCGACTTCGCGGCGATCCGCAAGGCCATGGCCGCCAACGCCGCCGGAAAGACGCTGCGCGGCGGCTCCACGATCAGCCAGCAGACGGCCAAGAACGTGTTCCTCTGGCCGGGGCGCGACTGGGTGCGGAAAGGGCTGGAGGCCTGGTTCACGGTCCTGATCGAGCTGGGCTGGGGCAAGCCGCGGATCATGGAGGTCTATCTGAACTCCATCGAGTGGGGGCCGGGCATCTACGGCGCCGAAGCGGCGGCGCAGGAGAACTTCGGCGTGCCCGCCAGCCGACTGACGGCGGCGCAGGCGGCCCGGCTGGCGGCCATCGTGCCCAAGCCACTGTCCTGGAGGGCGGCCAAGCCCGGACCCTACGTCCGCAGCCGGTCCGGCAAGATCACCCGCAACGCCGGAATCGTCAGACGCGAAGGGCTGACGAGGTGCGTCCTATAACTGTTTCGCGTATCGCCGATGGGCATTACGCTTAGTAGTTGTGTCGAGTCCCCGACACTATTCGATAAGATATCGACGGTTGTCGCTTCAGTTTCAGCAAAAACCTTGGCAAGAGTA
>NZ_CADEGK010000134.1 GCF_902826855.1 uncultured Phenylobacterium sp.
CTTGGCCGCGGGCGCCGCGGCGGCTGTGGGTGCGGTCCTTCCGGCGGGCGGGGCAGCCGCGGGCGGCGGCCGCACGGCCTTCAAGGGTGGGGCGGCCGTGCCCGGCCGGGGGGTGGACGCGCCTGCGGCCGCCGCGCCCGAAGCGGCGGGCGTGGCCGGAGCCGCCGGTGTGCCGGGCGGCGCGACCTCAGGTGGGGGCGGCGGAAGTGTGGAGGCCCCGGGCGTCGGCGGCGGCGCCTCGACCTTCTCCAGGCCGGCCTTGTCGGTGATCTGGGTGAAGTCCTGGAACAGGAGGATGCGCACGAAGTCCACGGGGGCCCGGTCCGAGGCCAGGACCACCCGCCAGCGTCCGTCCAGCCCCTTCACCGCCACACCGACGGGCAGGCCTCGGGGGAGGACACCGCCGTCGCCGGACGTCAGCACCCGGTCGCCGCTCTTGACCGGGTCCAGGCCGCGCAGATGTTCCAGTTTGGGGTTCGGCCCGCCGTCGCCGGTCAGGATGGCGCGGGCGTTGGTGCGGTCGATCAGCACCGGCGTGCGCGAGGCCACGTCCGTCAGCAACAGGATCCGGCTGACCCCATTGGTGACGCCCACCACCCGGCCCACGAGGCCGTTCTCGCTCATCACCGGATTGCCGGGCTTGATACCCGCCTCGCTGCCGGCGTTGGCCAGGCGCGAATTGGCGAAGGGTCCGCGGGAGTCGCTGACGACGCGGGCGGACGCCATCATGATCGGCGGATCGGTCTTCAGGCCGAGGATCGCCTGGTAGCGTTCATTGGTGTCCTTGAGCGCGATGGCCACCGCGCGCCACTCGTGCGCCCGCCTCAGCTCGGCGCGCAGGCGGCGGTTCTCGGAGACCGCGAAGAAGTAGCCCCTGATGCCCTCGACACCGGCGCCCGTCCACCGGCCGGGCTGGGAGAGCGCGTCGCCGACGGGCGCCAGCACCTTGTCGGAGAGCGTGCGCGGCTGGCCGTAGGCGTCGGTGTCGAAGTCCTCGCGCCGATCGGAAAGCAGGATGGCCACCGAGGCGATCAGCACGACGATGAAGACGACGCCGGCCGTCCAGGTCAGCGGCACCCTGATTTCGCCGAGCGGGTTGTCCCTCAAGGACATGCAGTGCCCCGGAGAGCGCGCTGGAGGCGCGCTCCAGATGGATTATGGACAAGCCGCTCCACGGGAACGGCTCGGACGCCTCGCGACGCGCCGATGCTACGCCAGAGTCGCTTCAAGGACGCCCTTCATCCACTTCGGATGTTCGAGCACTTTGCCGCAGCCGAGGGCCACGCAGCTGAGCGGATCGTCGGCGACGGTGACCGGCAGGCCGGTGTGGTCGCGGATCTCGGCGTCCAGGCCGCGCAGCAGCGCCCCGCCGCCCGTCAGCATGATGCCCTTGTCGGCGATGTCGGAGGCGAGCTCCGGCGGGGTGGCTTCCAGCGCCATCTTCACCGCGTCGACGATCTGGCTGACCGGCTCGGAGAGCGCGTCCGACGCCTGCTTTTCGGAGATCCGCACCTCGCGCGGCACGCCCTGCATCAGGTCGCGGCCCTTCACCTCGATGGAGAGGCCTTCGCCGTCGGCCGGCGCCCGGGCGGTGCCGATCTCCTTCTTGATCCGCTCGGCGGTGGTCTCGCCGATCAGCAGGTTATGGTTGCGGCGCATGTAGCTGATGATCGCCTCGTCCATCTTGTCGCCGCCGACGCGGACCGAACGCGAATAGACGATGCCGGAGAGCGAAAGCACCGCCACCTCGGTGGTGCCGCCGCCGATGTCGACCACCATCGAGCCGGTCGGCTCGTGGATGGGCAGGCCGGCGCCGATCGCCGCGGCCATCGGCTCGTCGATCAGACCGACGCGACGGCCGCCGGCGTTCAGGCAGCTGTCGTTGATGGCGCGGCGTTCCACGGCGGTCGCGCCGGACGGCACGCACACGATGACCTTGGGGTTCACGAAGCCCTTCCGGTTGTGAACCTTGCGGATGAAGTACTTGATCATCTCCTCGGCGACTTCGAAGTCGGCGATGACCCCGTCGCGCATGGGGCGGATCGCCTCCATGTGTCCGGGCGTACGGCCCAGCATCTGCTTGGCCTCGATGCCCACAGCATGGACGACCTTCCGACCGCCGACGTTGCGCAGCGCCACGACCGAGGGCTCGTTGAGCACAATGCCCTTGCCCTTCATGTAGATCAGCGTGTTGGCGGTGCCGAGGTCGATGGCGATGTCGTTCGAGATGGCGCCGAAGAGCGAGGAGATCATGCAGGGCCCTGGAGGAAGGGGGCTGGAGTTGCGTGCCGACAGAAGGTCCAAAGGCGAACCGGCTGACACATGAGGATGTGTCGAGTCGCTACGCTTTGTCTGGCGGGCTTTGAGACCCTCTGCCCTGACGAATGTGCCATTTCAAGACTTAATGAGCCGTGTGCGCGCTCGCGTCGCGCGAGAAATATTAGGCGTCGTATTGCCGCGGATTCGCCGTTTTCGCCGCGACGTCGCGAAAAGCCCGCTACCGGACGTTGAATCCCGGCCAACTGATGCGGCGTTCGAGCCGCAAAAGGACGAGGATGGCGATGAATCCGAACGCCACCAGCAGGCCGGAAATTGCGTGCGCGCGGCCCCATTCCAGCGCCTCCACCGAGCGATAGACCTCGATCGACAGCACGTTGGTGACGCCGGGGATCGCCCCGCCGATCATCAGCACCACGCCGAACTCGCCGATCGTGTGGGCGAAGGTGAGAATTGTGGCCACAACATAGCCCGGGATCGAAAGCGGCAGGGCCACGTGGACGAACGCGGAGAGGCCGGAGGCGCCCAGGGTGGCGGCGCTGTCGAGTTGATCCTGGTCCACGCCCTGAAAGGCGTTGCGCAGCGGCTGCACCGCGAACGGCAACGAATACACGACCGAGCCGATCACGAGACCGCTGAACGTGAAAGCCAGCGTGCGGATCCCCATGGCCTGAAGCGGCGCCATCAAGACGCTGTGCGGACCCAGGGCCAGCAGCAGATAGAACCCCAGCACGGTCGGCGGCAGCACAATCGGCAGGGACACGACCGCGCCCACCACCTGCCCAAGCCAGCCACGGCTCTTGGCCAGCCACCACGCCAGGGGCGTAGCGAGCACAATCAGGATCGCGGTGGTGACGCCGGCGAGCTTCAGCGTCAGCCCGATGATGTCGGCAAGGTCGCTCAAGGGACCTCGTAGCCATACTTGCGGATGACGGCCTTGGCCTCCGCGGTCTTCAGGAAGGCCATGAAGGCGGCCGCCGCAGGATTGGCGACGCCGGTCTTGAGCAGCACCGCCTGCTGGTCGATAGGCGTGTGGTTGGCGGGCGGAACGAGCCACCGCGAGCCGCCCTGTCCGGCAACGACCTGCGAGAGCGCCACGAAGCCGACCTCGGCCGCACCGGTGTCGACGAAGTGATACGTCTGGGTGATCGAGGCGCCCTGGACCAGCTTCGGCCTTAGAGCCTCATACACGCCCAGTCTGCGCATCGTCTCCAGGGCGGCCAGCCCATACGGCGCGCTCTTCGGGTCGGCCATGGCCAGCTTCTGGAAGCGGCCGGACCGCAGCACTGCGCCCGCGCCATCCACCAGCCCCGGGGTCTTCGAAAACAGGACGAGCCGGCCCACCGCGTAAGTGAAACGGCTGCCGCCCACGGCCAGCCCCTCGGCCTCTGCTCTCTCCGGCCGTTCGCGGTCGGCCGACAGCAGCACGCCGAACGGCGCCCCGTTGGCGATCTGGGCGTAGAATTGGCCGGAGGCGCCGAAGCTCAGGCCGGCCTCGTGGCCGGTCCGGGCCTTGAACCGGCTCGCGATCTCGCGGGCGGGCTCGGCAAAATTGGCGGCGACGGCGACCTGAACACGCGCCGCCGCCGCAGGCGCCGTGTAGGCGAACACGGCAAGGACCGCGAAGACGAGGCGTGAAATCCACCGCATACGGCGTTATGTAACTCGCATGCATATCGAGGTGAAGCCTTGACCGAAGCGTTGACCGCGATGGTGAGCCTGCAGCGTGGCGGCCTGCCGCGAGTGGCGTTGACCCGTATGGCCCTGGTCGAGGCGATCGCGGAGTTGGGCTCGATCAGCGCGGCGGCCCGCAAGGTCGGGCTCAGCTACAAAGGCGCCTGGGACGCGGTTCAGGCCCTCAACAACCTGTTCGACTCCCCGCTGATCGAGGCGGCGCCGGGCGGCCGGGCCGGCGGTGTGGCGCGCGTGACCGACCGAGGCCTCGCGGTGCTGAGTGCGTTTCGCCGCGTGCAGACCGAGATGGACGCAGCGCTGGCCAAGCTTGACCACACCCTCTCCGGCGCCCCGGCGGCGGACCTGTTCTGGAGCCTCGGCATGAAGACCAGCGCGCGCAACGCGCTCCGTGGGGTGGTCGCGGCCATCGGCCCGGGTGCGGTCAGCGGCGAGGTGACGCTCCGCCTGGCGGACGGCGTGACGATCACCGCGATCCTCACGCGGCGCAGCATCGAGGACCTCGACCTGGCCATCGGCAAGCCCGCCATCGCGCTGATCAAGGCGAGCTTCGTGATCCTGGCCAAGGGGAAGAACCTGCGGGCCTCGGCCCGCAATCAGATCGCCGGAACCGTGGCGCACCGCGAGGACGGGGCGGTGAGCAGCGAAGTGATCGTCGACATCGGCGGCGGCAAAAGCCTGGTCGCCACGGTGACCTTGGAGAGCGCCGAGGCGCTTGGGATCGCCCCGGGGGATGCCGTCACCGCATTGATCGAGGCGCCCCAGGTGATCCTGGCCGTGGAGTGAGGTCAGCTTGCAACGCGAAGCGCCTCGGCGATCTGGGTGTCGCTGCGCCGTAGGGCCAACAGGATGAGGCCCGCCAGCGCGGCGGGGGCCACCGCTGCGAGCGCCCAGGGCAAGCCCATGGCGATCAAGGCGGCCGTCAGCGCGATCAGGGCGCCGACCAGGAGTTCGACGATGGTGACGAACCAGGAGGCGCGGCCGCGGCGGCGGAACTCCGAGCGCTTGCCCGGTCGCTGCCACCACACGTTCATCAGTCCCGCCGCGGCGATGGAGGCGGCGCAGCCGGCGCTCGCCGCCGCCCCCGCCAACGGCGCCAGCACCAGGAGCGGCAGCAAGACCGGTGCGAGCAGCACCGCGAGCGGCAGGGCGGCCGCGGCCAGCTTGCCGCGCCGCACCAAGGCGACGGGCGATGGCGAGGAGGCCAGCAGGTCCGGCGCGTCCTCCGCCGAGACCGTGATCCAGGCCAGGCTGCCGGCAACCTGCCCGGCGATCAGGCACAGCGCCGCGACGCTGCCCGGGAACAGGAGATCGTCGCCCCGGCCGGCCTGGCGCAACAACAGGAAGCCGACCGGCAACATGTAGAGCACGCGCATCAGCACCTGGGCCAGCAGCGCCGGGTCACGGACGAGGAGCCGCAGTTCCTTGCGCAGGGTGGTGACGAAGGCGCCCTCGGCGAACGCGCCGAAGCGGGTTCGGGTGCGGCCCGTCGCCCCTCGGCCTGCCCGCGCGGCCGCGGCCGCGTCGGCGGCGAAGCGCGGGCCGAGGATGGCGCTGGCCAACCAGAACAGGCCCGCCCCGGCCGCGACTACGGCCGCGAGCGGCAGGGGCTCGCCCAGCATCGCGCGCAACGGCCAGTCTAGACCGGGGACCTGGACCTGTGGATCGCGGGCCAGGCGCATGATGGTCTGCCACAGGCTCTGCGACCGCCCTTCGCCAAGGATGTTGTGCGCCTGGGCGGCCAGGAAGAAGGACGCGCCGATCACCGCGGCTGTGACCTGGGCCGCCGTTCGCGTGCGTCGCGGTCCGATCACTCGGAAGAGGCTCGCGGCCAGCAGCAGCCCCGCCCCCGCCGAGGCCAGCGCCAGGGCGAACAGCACGACCAGGCCGGCCAGCCAGGGAAGGTGGCCCTGCACGGCGATCGCCACGAGCGGCCCGGTCAGGAAGTAGCCGAAGATCCAGAACACCCCGGCGGCGACAGCCAGGAACCGGACAGTCATCACGCGCTGGGGGCGGAGCGGTGAGGAGAACAGCAGGTCGAGGTCCCCGCGCTCATAGAGGGCGTCCACCGCCGCCGTCAGGGTCTGCGACAGCATGAGGGTGAAGAAGGCGATCAGCATGAACGCCGCGATCGCCGCGGCCACCGGCGTCGGAGTGACCTCCACGCGTGAAAGTAGGCGGCCGAGCGGGATGCCGCCGACCACGGTCAGGAACAGCGGGACGCCCAAGGTGAAGGCCAGCATCAGCCAGCGGTTGCTCTGCTTGCCGCGCCGGCCCCAGCGGCGGCGCGCCATGCGCAGCTCATGGCCGAGCAGCCAGAGCGTCGAGCCAGGTCGGCCGATCACGCCGCCGGGCTCGCGGCGTGGCTCTCATCCGGCGCGGTCAGCTCCAGGAAGACGTCCTCCAGGGTCGCGCCCGCCTCGCCAGTGCGCGCCCGCAGCTCATCCAGGGTCCCCTCGGCGACGAGGCGGCCGTGCTGGATGATGCCGATGCGGTCCGCTATCCGCTCGGCGACTTCCAGGATGTGGGTGGTCAGGATCACCGTCGCCCCGCCCTTCACCCGCTCCTGCAGCAGATCCTTGACCTGCCGCGCGACGGCCGCGTCGAGGCCGGTAAGCGGCTCATCGAGGATCAACAGGGAGGGATCGTGGATCAGCGCCCCGGCCAGGGCGGTCTTCTGCTTCATGCCGCGGGAGAAGCCCTCGCAGCGTTCCCCGCGGTTGTCCCACAGGCCCAGCCAGCGCAGGAGCTCCTCGGCCTTGGCCTGCGCCGCCTTGGCCGGAACGCCCCACAGGCCGGCCACGAACTCCAGGTATTCAAGCGGGTTGAGCCGGTCGTAGAGCATCGGCTCGTCCGGCGCCCAGGCGATCAGCCGCTTGGCCGCCGAAGGCTCGGCGAGCGCATCGGTCCCGAACACCTCGATCCGCCCCGCGTCCGGCTTGAGGAGCCCGGCGACCATCCGCAGGGTCGTCGTTTTGCCCGCCCCGTTGGGGCCCAGCAGGCCGTAGAGCTCACCCTGCCGGACGTTGAGCGTCAGATTATCCACCGCCCGCTTGGCGCCGAACGTCTTGGTGAGGCCGGTAAGGGACAGCGCGTCGGTCATGCGCGCCACTATCGCCTGCGCCGCCCGGCGCGTCAGCCCAGGGCGGTGAAGGCGAGGCCAGCGGCGGTCAGCGCCCCGCCGGTCCATTGCCGCATGCTCAGCTTCTCGCGGAACAGGCGGCGGCCGACGGCGGCGGCGATCGGGCCCTCGATCAGACCCACGGCGCGGACCGGCGCGGCCGGCGCAAGGGCCAGGGCGCCGAACCAGCAGGCGGAGGCCGCCGAACCGAAGAACCCCGCCGCCAGCGAGGCGCGCCACGAGGTCGCCACGGCGCGCAGGGCGCTTGGCCGCAACGCCGCCAGGATCGAGGTCAAGACGATGGATTGCATGGTCTGAGCGACCAGCAGGGCCGCGCTGGCCGAATAGAGCGGATGGCTCGCGTCGAAGGCCTGGCCAGCCTGGCGGTAGGCGTTGAACGCCACGGCGAAGCTGGCCCCCGCCGCCAGCCCCAGGAGCGCGCCGGGCAGGTCCGCCCTGGCCTGCCCCGGCCGCGGCCAGGAGAGGACGACGAGGCCCGCGGTGGCGAGACCCACGCCGAACCAGACGGGGGGGCTCAGCGCGTCACCCAGCACCACCCACCCGAGAACCGCCGCCAGCGGCAGGGACGACTGCTGCAACATGATCGCCACCGCGAAGCCGGACCGGCTCATGGCCATCAGCAGCGCTGCGGTCGCCGCAACCTGGCTGATGGCCCCCAGGACCGCGCCGCTCCAGAACCGCAGCGACGGGTCCGGCGCGGCGTCGGGCGTGAGCAGGCTCATCACGGCGAAAATCGCCGCCGAAAACGGCAGGCCGAACAGGAAGCGCACGAGGGTCGCACCCCAGGGGCCCGCGTCCCCCACCAGCCCGCGCTGCATGGCGTTGCGCGCCACCTGCAGCGGCGCGGCCGCGGCCGCCAGGAAGATCCAGAGCATGCTTCAAAATCCGTCATCCCGGCCAACGGAGCGGTAAAGCCGCGTAGGCCGAGCCGGGACCCAGAGGGCCGCACATACGCTGTGCGAGCCCCGGGCCTCGGCGCAAAATGGATCCCGGTGTTTCGCTCACGCGAAAACCGGGATGACAACTGTTGTTCTGGGGCCGGCGCGCGGCGGCTAGAACCCGCTGGCGACCTTGCCTGGCGCGCTCTTTTCCTTCCTCGCGAAGAGGTTGTTGAGCGCGTTGACGTAGGCCTTGGCCGAGGCTGTGAGCGTGTCGGTGTCGGCGGCCGTGCCGGTGGCGATGCGGCCGTCGTCCTCGAGCCGGACGGAGACCTGCGCCTGGGCGTCGGTGCCCTCCGTGACCGCGTGCACCTGGAAGAGGCGCAGGATCGCCTGGTGCGGCACCACCGCGTGGATGGCGTTGAACACCGCGTCCACCGGCCCGTCGCCGGTGGCGTTGGCGCTCTTCTCCTCGCCGTCGATCGTCACCGTCAGGAAGGCCTCCTGCGGCCCCTCAGTGCCGGCGATGACGCGCAGGTGCTTGACCTGGACCTTGTCGGCCGACGAGGCCAAGGCGTCGTCCACCAAAGCGATGATGTCGTCGTCGAAGACGTGCTTCTTCTTGTCGGCCAGGTCCTTGAAGCGCTGGAACGCCTCGTTCAGCGCATTGGCGCCCAGCTCGTAGCCCAGGTCCTTCAGCTTCTCGCGGAAGGCATGACGGCCGGAGTGCTTGCCCATCACCAGGTTCGAGCCACCCTGCCCCACGTCTTCGGGCTGCATGATCTCGTAGGTGCCGCGGTCCTTCAGCATCCCATCCTGGTGGATGCCGCTCTCGTGGGCGAAGGCGTTCTTGCCGACGATCGCCTTGTTGAACTGCACCGGGAACCCGGTGATCGCCGAGACGTAGCGGCTGGCGCGGGTGATGTGTTGGGTCTCGATGCCGGTATGGAAGCGCAGGTGGTCGCCGCGGACCTTCAGCGCCATGACGATCTCTTCCAGCGCCGCGTTGCCGGCCCGTTCGCCGATGCCGTTGACGGCGCACTCCACCTGCCGCGCCCCACCCTGCAGCCCGGACAGGCTGTTGGCGACCGCCAGGCCGAGGTCGTTGTGGCAGTGGGTGGAGAAGATCACCGTGTCGGCTTTGTCGACGTTCTCAATCACGTCGCGGAACATCTCGGCGTACTCGGACGGGTAGCTGTAGCCCACCGTGTCCGGCAGGTTGATCGTGGTCGCGCCGGCGCGGATGGCGGCGTCCACGCAGCGGCGCAGGAAATCCTGCTCGGTGCGCGTGGCGTCCTGGGCCGACCACTCCACGTCGCCGCAGAGGTTGCGCGCATGGGTCACCGACTTGGTGATCATCTCCAGGATGTCTTCCTGGCTGGCGTGCAGGATGTGGTCCCGGTGCGATGGGCTGGTCGACAGGAAGGTGTGGATGCGGCCGCGCTTGGCCTTCTTGATCGCCTCGGCGCAGCGGTCGATGTCGGCCATGCCGGCGCGAGCCAGGCCGCAGACGACGCTCTCGGTGACGATGCCCGAGATGGCGCGGACCGCCTCGAAGTCGCCGTTGGAGGCGATCGGGAAGCCAGCCTCGATCACGTCGACCTTCATGTCCTCGAGGATCTTGGCCAGCTCGAGCTTCTCGTCGTGCGACATCGACGCGCCGGGCGATTGCTCGCCGTCGCGCATGGTGGTGTCGAAGATGATCACCCGGTCGCGCGGATCGGGCGCGACGGGGACGGCGGGGATGGACTCGGATACGGGGTCGGTCATGTCAGTCTCGCGGTGTTCGGTTCGAAGGGGCGAAGGTTCGAGAACCCCTGGTTCGCCCGGCCGCGGAGATGCGCGTGCCTACTGAGGCGCCCAGGGGCGGCTAAGCCCCAGCGAGAGAAGAAGCAGGCTGTCGAGCCGCGTGCGCATGGTCGGTATCTACCCAAACAGGCCCCATGCCGCAAGCTTGTTGCGCGCCACGCGACGTTAGGCCGCCTCTTCGGCAAGAGCCTTGCGCGGGGCCGCGGCACAGCTTGATCAGCTCTTACCGGTGTCACGGCGGCTGAGCCAGCGGCGCGCGAACCAGCCGATAGCCAGCCATAGCGCGGCGACCGCGGCCAACGCGATCCCGTGACGGCCGATCTCGCCCCGCATCAGCTGCACGATCGAGGCGCCGGCGAAGGCGGTCAGCGCGATCTTGGGCACGATGCCGATCCCGGTGCCGGTGATGAAGTCCCGCGCCCGCATGGGCGTCACCCCTGCGGCCATGTTCACGACGATGAACGGCGCGGACGGGACCAGGCGCACGACCAGGCTGGCCAGGAAGCCGTTCTCGCCCACCAGCCGCATGAACCGCCGCACGCCGTCGCCGGAGAACCGCTCGAGCACCCGCGCCCCTGCCCCCCGTCCCAGGTAGAAGCCGACCAGGGCGGACACCATCGTGCCGATCCAGCTGTAGAGCGCGCCCGTCAGCGGCCCGAACGCCACCACGGCGGCGGCGATCAGCACGATCTGCGGCGTGCCGAGGAAGGCCAGCGCCGCGAACGCCGCCACCGCCACCGGCAGCGACCACGGCCCCCGCGCGGCGCCCAGCCAGCCCTCCAGCGTCCGCTCGCTGTCCACCCCGAACAGCTGCGCGCCAAACACGAACACCACGCCGACGCCACCGAACAGCACGAACGACACCGCCAGCGCCCGCCACGCCTGGGCGTCCATGTTGGAGACGAAGTCGAAGAACCGGCGCATCGGCGCGGAGGTCGCCCGTTCACGTGCGGGGGTCAAGGCGTACGGCCCGGCCAGATTGTGCGAAGCGGCCGTTTGAATGCAGCGCAGCATGGGCTACACCCGCGCCGTCTTTTCCTACCTAGCCCGGAGCCCGCCTCGCCATGTCCCAGGAATCCGCCGCCCTGGCCCGCGTCAAGCCGTCCGCCACCCTGGCGGCGGACGCGAAAGCCCGTGAGCTGCGCGCCCAGGGCAAGGACGTCATCGGCCTCGCTGCCGGCGAACCCGACTTCGACACCCCGGACAACATCAAGGAAGCCGCCATCAAGGCGATCCGCGAGGGCAAGACCAAGTACACCAACGTCGACGGCATCCCGGAGCTGAAGGAGGCCATCGTCGCGAAGTTCGCCCGCGAGAACGGCCTGACCTACAAGACCAGCCAGGTGAACGTCTCGCCGGGCGGCAAGCCGGTGATCTGGAACGCCATGCTCGCCACGCTCAACCCGGGCGACGAGGTGATCGTGCCGACGCCCTACTGGGTGAGCTATTGGGACATCGTGCTGCTGGCCGGAGGCACCCCGGTGGCGGCCCCCACGACGGCGGAGCGCGGCTTCAAGCTGCAGCCGGCGGACCTTGAGGCGAGGATCACGCCCCGGACCCGCTGGATCCTGCTGAACTCGCCGTCGAACCCGTCCGGCGCGGCGTACACGCGCGCCGAACTGCGGGCGCTGGCCGACGTCCTGCTGCGTCATCCGCAGGTCTGGATCCTCACCGACGACATGTACGAGCACCTGGTGTTCGGGGACTTCGAGTTCACCACCATCGCCCAGGTGGAACCGGCGCTCTACGACCGCACCCTGACCATGAACGGGGTCTCCAAGGCCTACGCCATGACCGGCTGGCGGATCGGCTATGCGGCCGGGCCCGAGCCGCTGATCAAGTCGATGGCCAAGGTGATGAGCCAGACGACGTCGAACCCTTCGTCGATCAGCCAGTGGGCGGCGGTCGAGGCGCTGAACGGGCCGCAGGACTTCATCAAGCCCAACGCCAAGCTGTTCGAGGGCCGCCGCGACCTGGTCGTCTCGATGCTGAACCAGGCCCGCGGCATCAAGTGCCCGACGCCCGAAGGCGCGTTCTACGTCTATCCGTCCTGCGAGGGACTCATCGGCCAGACCGCGCCCTCGGGCCGCGTGATCGGCTCCGACGCGGACTTCGCCGTCGAACTGCTGGAGGCCGAGGGCGTGGCGGTGGTGTTCGGCGCAGCCTTCGGGCTCTCGCCGTTCTTCCGGATCAGCTACGCGACCTCCAACGCCGTGCTCGAGGACGCCTGCCAGCGGATCCAGCGCTTCTGCGCCAACGTGAAATAGCGCCGCTAGGGCTTCATTCCCGGGTTCCACTGCGGGCGGAAGTCGCTGTTGGCCAGCCAGCGTATGGGTTCGACCAGTGACTGGATTACCTCGATCATGAACGGCAGGTCCACGTGGGCCAGGTCGTCAGTGGGTTGGTGGTAGGTCGGCGTTACCGGCCAGGCGCTGATGGTCTGGGCGACGACGCCCTTGCGGGCCAGCGGGTAGTTGTCGGAGCGCTGGAAGAAGTTCTCCTCCGGATAGGCGTCCGGGTGGATGCTGGCGCCCTGGGCCCTCAGCGCCGGGCCAAGGTCGGTGCGTTCCCAGCCGGTCAGCATCAGCGCCTTGCGATCGGCGGGGTCGGGCACACCGATCATCTCGAACTGAAGGTTGGCGACGATGGTCTCCAGCGGCGCCGGCGGATGGGCGAGGAAGTACTTGGCGCCGTGGCCGCCCTCCTCCTCGCAGCCGAACAGGGCGAAGTGGACGGTGCGTTTCGGCCGCTTCCCCGAGCCCAGGATGCGCGCAAACTCCATCACGGCCGCCACGCCGGAGGCGTCATCGTTGGCGCCCGGATAGATCACCCCGCCCCGCACGCCCAGGTGATCGTAGTGTGCGCTCAGCAGGATAGACTGCCCGTCGCCGTCGCGGCGCTTGCCGGGCACGACGCCCAGGACGTTGTAGGTGGTCCGGGTCACCGGCGCGCTGCGCGGAGCGGTGATCCGCACGGTCTGGCCCTCCAGGGCCCGCAAGGCCGCGAGCGCTTCAGGCCGCGCATAGACCGTGCTGCGCGTCGGCAGGGCGGGCGGTGTGACGGTCGTGCCGAGGATCTCCACGCCGCTGGGACTGCGCTCGGCCAGCTGGGCCCAGGCGCCGATCAACCGGTCCGAGGCGCGGGTGACCACCGCCACCGCGCCGGCCGTGTAGAATGCGCTGATCGCGCGGGGATCGAACGGCGCGTCGTAGAGCGCCACCTTGCCGGCCGCTGCGGCCGGGCCGGTGAGGGCCACCAGCGCCAGCGGCGCGCTCACCTCGGGCGCCGGATCG
>NZ_CADEGK010000135.1 GCF_902826855.1 uncultured Phenylobacterium sp.
GTTGTTTCGTCCGCCTCGTGCATCGACATAGACCACCTCGACTGTTTGCTTTCCGCCGTTCCGAAGCTTCGCCAGCGCTTCGGTCTGGACCGCCATCGTGCGGCTAAGCTTGGTCGCGAGGTTGCCATAGGCGACGGCGCTGTCTCGGTACTCGCCGGCGTTCAGGCGCGCGCGGCGAAGGAAGTCCAAGCTCGCCAGGTGCGCAGCGATGATCTGCTCCCCCATGGCCGCCTCAAGCTCATTGGCCGGTGCGACGGCGCCCATCATCGCAAGCGCAGCGTTGGCCTGGGTTTCCGTCGGCACCGCGTTCGCGTCAGCAATTACATTCAACAGACGCAGGAGCGCCTGGTCGCAAAACGCGTATGACGACGTGCCCAACGTGTCGGTCAGATGAGCGCCCCAACCCTTGCTATCAGTGTGCGGATTGCTGATCGCCATGACCTTGTCGGCACCCGATTTGAGACCGATTGTTACCCGCGTTGGCCGCCGCCCCCGCGATTGGACTGCAGACAGGATGGCGGCCGCTTCGCTACTGGTAGGCTCCCGCAGTTCGTCGGTCGGAACGGCCTTCGCCTTTGCCCGGCTCATGTGCACGGTCTCCTGTTGAGTTGAATTGGGGCTGAGGTGGATGCCGTGCGCGGACCCGCTCGCTCGCTACGGCGCCATTGAGGGCGCGCTACGCGAGCGGGTCCGTCCCGAGCGCTGAGCCCGACCCGGCCCATGGCTAGATTGTATATGTGTCCGAGACCGAGGGACTTACGCACTGGCCAATCCCCCTTCGATAGTCCGAAGGCGAGGGACTGAAACGGCATAGGTTGGGGGTCGCTGTCCCTCCGTTTCGGACTTACCTGTCCCTCCGTTTCGGACTTACCTGCCCCTCGTTTCGGACGTTGTTTTGAATCTGCCGGCTTCCAACGGGCGAAGGCCTTGGAGGGCAGTTGCTGGGTCCGATCGCACTTGTGGGTCGTCAGCCGCCACTCCGTGACCCTGCGCGAGTTCATGTTGAACCTGCCAAGCTGTGCGGCTTCCAGAAAGCCAACGTCGACCAGGGTGGCGAAGCACTTGCAGGCCGTGTCCTTGTTGATATTCGCCCGGTCTGCAGCGTCCCTCGCGCCGAGGCCGAGGTAGCCGTTATTCCTGCCGTTGTAGAGCCGCGCGACCTCTATGTAGACCGCCCGGCATTGCGGGCTGAGGGAGCGCCAGGCGGCAGTGTTCATCATCCATTGGTGGAGTTGGACGAAGTGGCCGCTCCCTCCCGTTGAGCGGCCGGTAGCGTTGTGCCTGGGCATCTAAGCGCCCTCCGCCGGGAGCCACCCCAGCGCCACCGCCTCGGCCTCAGCAACGGCCAACGCCGCCCGTAGGCTCGGGAGCATGGCGACATTGACGGAGATACCCTTGCTGGTGGGGGTGAGGGTCGCGGCGTGGGCGGCGAGCGGGACCACGACGCGCACGTCTAGGAGGTTGTGGCCCCGGAACTCGTCCAGGGCCACGCGCACCGACTCGCGGGCGTTCTTGGCCAGCGTGGCGACGATCAGGGGCTTACCCGTCATCGCCCGGCCCCTTCTCATCGGCCAGGGCCTTGAGCGCTGCCCACCGCGACCGTTCGTCTGGCGTCGTCACGCGCCAGCGGATCACCCGCACCCGGCCGCTCTCACCGAGGCCGCGTTTGTCGGCCCCGGCGTCCACGATGCGGCCCAGGTTGCGAAGCTGGCAGACGCGAGCGCGAACTGACGTGAGCAAGAGGCGCTCGCCGGGCGCCGCAATGGCGGCAGCGATCTCCTCGGGGGAGACCGGGCCATGGTCGCGGATATAGTCCTCCGCACGGTCCATCATGCGGCCGGCGGTCGGGGCGACGAACTCGGCCGCGAGCCGCGAGGTTTCGGCAGAGCCGGCGCGCCACCCTGGCGTTTGGGGGTATGTCACTGAGCCCCCCCCATGTGCTGCCGAGCGACGCGCCCATAGTGTTCGGCCAGAGCCAGTTCGGTTCTTGCGATTGCACCGCCGCAGCGGCGACCGATCAGATGATGACGCCGGCTGGCGACCTCGGCCGCCCGTGCGGTTTCTTGCGCCGACCGACGCGAAGGAGTAGCTTCCGGGTGTTCACAGCCGCCAAAACTTTGAACATCGGGAAGCCCGTTGAGCCCACGCTCGGCGGGCTTTTCATCATAGGTCATGGCTCAGGCTGCCTCCCGCGTGCGGGGGAGGGCGGCCAGCCAGGCTTGCACCTCATGTTCGAAAAAGCCGATCCGGCCTTCGCTGACCTTAACTGGCGTTACAGCCCGCCCTTCGCGGACCATGCGTTGCAGGGTCCGGACAGATACTCCGGCCCGATCCGCCGTTTCCTTGGGGGGGATGACGCGGAGGGCCGATTGCGCCGTCTCGATCGCTTGCATTTGCCGTTCCTTCAGTCTGTCGGCGAGTCACATGACGCGCCGTGGCAGGGCTGAAGGTCGGTCGCTTTCAAGCATCCCGTTAGTCGCGGAACGTCGTGCTGGTAGTAACCAAGCGCCGCTGTGTGACTACGTGCCCGGGTGGTCGCCTTCGGTCGGTTTGAACGAGGGTGAGGTTGGGGGACAAAAGGGCATTGTCGAGCGGATGATGGACTGCACGGTGGTAAGGCGGTCGTCCTTTGCTTTCTTGAACTCCACCGCGACCCTATACGCGGTCGCAGTTGGATATCTCGCCCAATAGTCTTCAGCGAACTCCACCCGCGCTGGGTAGCGCCCGGCGCGCCCTGCATCTCGAGATTGCTTCGCGCGCTCGATCGATCGTTGCGCAAGTGGGCGCATTTCGTGCGCCGCCTCTGCCCACCCCTGCCGATAACCATACAAGGCAGCCAGATTCACCAAGCGGCCGAGGTTCACTGCCGGCATCGCGTCCGCTAGCCCCACCAGGTGATTCTTGGTCGCCTCGCGTCGGCTGTCCCAGAGGAGTAGCTCCATCTCCCGTTTGAGATCGCTGACCTCTTCCGCCAAGCTGCGCAGTTCTGCGGATTGCTCCGGGGGCGCGCGAACCAAGCTATCTATGCGATCGGCCAAGCGGGCTAGCGTATCGCCGTCGTAGGACGCCGCTTGACTGCCCCGAGGCCAAATATACAGGGGCTGAAGATCCTCCTGCGCACCCCCTTCTCTGGTAACCAAGAGGTGCACGATGGCAGCGTGGCGGTCTGGTGCGAGGGCGAAGGCTTCGTCGTCAGCGAGGTCAACGACGGTGGCGCTGGTTACCGTCACCCGATCCCCCACGAACAGGATATCCAAGCCGTGCTTGCGGGCGGTGCGGAGGGCGATCCCGTCAAGGTCGGTTGTTAGGCTCGCTTGGAACAGGTTTTTGCTCGCCGGATTCGCAGCGACATAAAATCCCCGATGCCCCGGGGGGCGCTCTGTAATGAGTCGTGGACAGGCCCACTTGCCCGCCGGAATGGCGCCGTGGCGAAGGTCAAAGTGAACGCCGGCCACAGACCCGACGAAATCCCGACTCAGGCGTTCTTCTTCACTCCTCCGCGCACTGTCACGGAAGATGTTTCGGCCGAACATGGCCATTAGCGCGTCGCCTTGAGCTGGGTCAGGTTGAAGGGCCTCGTCTTCTCGCCGACGATCTCCAGCAAGAGCCCCTCCCATGCCTCCAGGCTCCGGCGCTTGTCGGCCGCATAGGTGTTGGCGTCATAGTGCGCGGAACTCACGGCCGAACCACCTCCAGCGTCGGACACGTGGCCGAGCACCTTGCTCCGGATGAACGGGCTGATCCCCAGGCGTTCGGAGGTCAGGGCCGTTGACCCGGTGCGCCTTAGATCGTGCGGGGTCGCGTCATCGATCCCCAGCGCCAGCGTCAACTCGGCCATGGCGTGACTGAGGCTGTCGGGCCGGAACGGCTGGCCGGGCTTGTGGCGCGACGGGAACACGTGGGCAGGCGCTTCCTTGCGGCCCTCCTTAGCCAGCGCCAGGGCCTCGCGGATCAGTTCAACGGCGCGCGGGGGCAGCGGGACAAGGTGAGGCTTCCCGTTCTTGGCCCGCTCGCCGGGTATAAGCCAGGTTGCTTCCTCTAGGTTTAATTCACCCAGCGCCATGCCGGCGATCTCGCCCCGCCGCTGCAAGAGCAAGGTAGCGAGCTGCAGGGCGATCCGCATCGGGCGGCCGACTGTGACTCCGTCCGCCTCGGTCTCGCCATTCGTGAGCGGTAGGCTAAGCTCTGATGGGTCTTTCAGCGCGGCCCACCACTCGCGCAACTCAGCATCGGTCAGGACGCGCGCGCGGGCCTTCTGATCGGCAGGCGGGGGAAAGCCCATCGCCGGGTTCAGGCTCAGATATTCTTCGCTGATCCCGTAGGCGCAGACCTGCCGGATGATCGCGTGCGTCTTGTTCGCACGCGCGCCGATCCCGGCCTTCGTCATGTCCGACAGCAGCGTGCGGACACGGCGCCGGGTGACGTCCCCCAGGTCCAGCGAACCGAGGCGCGGGCGGATATGACGCTTGAGCACCGCCGTTTCCGTCGCGAGCGTGCTGGCGCGCTTGGTCTTGTTCTTAGGCCGCCACTGGCCCGCTCTGCAGGCCTCTAGGTAGGCGTCCGCCAGATCGCCAAAGGTGCGCACGTCGCGGTTCCGGGCGGCTTCCTTGGCCTTGCGCTGATCGCTCGCCGGATCGGCGCCATCAGCCAACGCCGCCAGCACCTTGAACGCCTTGTCGCGGGCGTCGCCCAGGTCCAGCGCCGGGAACAGGCCGAGCGACATTCGCCGTTGGCGGCCGTCCTTGTTCCGGTAGCGGAAGCTCCAGACCTTCCGGCCTCCCGGCGACACTCGCAACTCCAATCCCGGAACCTGGGCGTCGCGGTGTGAGGCCTGCCGGCCTCTTATGGGCCGGGCGGCCTCAGCCGCCTTCGTGGTCAATCGTGGGTTCGCCATGTCTCAGCCGCCAAGCTGTCCGCGCCTCCCGGAGTCTGTGACCTATTTGGAACGAAGGTCCCCAATAGGTCACAAATCGCTGACGCTCTTTGTTATCGCATGGCGGCGCTTGTCGCCCAATAGCCCTGATCTAGCTAGGGGAACGGCTGCGACCATAAACGACAGGAAATGACAGGCCGCGACGGGTTCACGGCTTTAGGAAAGCTCTGCTCTATCCTGCTGAGCTACCGGGCCACGCGCCGCGGGTGGTAGCGCATGGCAGCAGCTTTGCAAACCGCGGGTGGGGCGTGCGCACAACCAGCAGGTGAATCGTAATGCCTCATAGGTGAATCCCACTCGATCAGCGCGCGTCTATGGCGATAGGGTTAAGCTGCGTCGGGTCGGGCTCCACATTCTGGCTCGATGCATCCTGTTGACCCTTCCCCCCGGGGGCTCCCGTGAGCGTATCACACCGCGCCTTCGCCTTAGTTGGCCTGCTCTCCGCAGCCGCCTTGGCCCTATCGACATCCGAACGGCCGGCCGTGGCTGCCGACCACTTCGACTCGCCCTCGCGGACTGATCCGCTGGTCAATCCCGCACCGGACACGCCAGCGGATATCGCCGATGTCTATGTTTGGCATACCGCGTCGGACCTGGTGATCGCCCTGACCTTCGCGGGGCCGCAGCCGGCCGGACGACCGCCCACCTACGACCGCGACATCCTCTATACGATCAACCTGTCCAACGCAGGGTCGCCCACCGACCCTGAGGTGCAGCTGCGCTTCCGGTTCGGCCGCGATAGCTCGGGCAACGTCGGCGTCGAGGTGAGCGGCCTGCCTGACGGCGGCCCGCCGCTGGTCGGTCCAGTCGAGCAGACCTTGACCCGCAACGGCATCCTGGTGCGCGCAGGCCTCTACGACGACCCGTTCTTCTTCGACCTGCAGGGCTTCCGCGAGACGCGGTCGAGCGGCAACCTATCGTTCGTGTCCAGCCGCAGCTTCTTCACCGGACAGAATGACACCGCCGTGGTGTTCCAGATCCCGCGCAGCCGCATCGAGACCGGGCAGCAGCTGAACATCTGGGCCACAACCGCTCGCTTCGGGGGGAGGCTGCCATGACCCGCGCGTTCAAGGTCGGAGCCATCCTCGCCCTGCCGATCGCCCTGGCCGCCTGCGGCGGCGGGGGCGGCGGTCCGCCGGCGCCGACGCCTCCGCCACCGACCGTCGCGCCTCCCGGCGCGCCCCTCAACGTGCAGCTCTGCCTCGACCAGCCGATCGCGCCGGGCCAGCCCAGCGTGGCCAATATCGTCGTGCCCGACACGATCAAGGTCGATCTCCGCCAGCCCTCCGGGTTCCCCAACGGCCGGCGGCTGACCGATTCGGTCATCGACACCGAGCTCGCCTGGATTCTCCTCGACCTGACGAAGCACCCAGCGGACACCCTGACCAAGCTGCCGCTTGGCCCGCAGGCCAACGATGTGCCGTTCCTCGCCGATTTCCCATATCTCGCGCCGCCGAACGGGACCCCGGCGCCGCCTGCGGCGGGCTCGAACTTCAACTTCCGCACCGATGCGCCTTCGGCCTACGTCCAGGTCGATCGCATGGGGCTTCCCGCCATCGCCACGGCGCTGATCGGCAGCTCGCAGAAGAACCCCTACAACGACGACAGCCCCGCCGTGGACGGGACGCGCAAATACGTCAACGAGATCAGCGCGACGCTGACCGGCCTGCACACGGCCCTGCAGGACGACTTGCGGGGCGCGAACCTGACCAGTTGCGCGCGGCCCGTGGGCTGACGAAAAACGCCCGGCCGCGAGGCCGGGCGTTCTGTCGTTCGAGCGTGGACCGGTGGCTCAGGCTGCCGCGGCCTGGGTTTTCACCAGCGACTTGTTGAGCATGGCGATCGCCGCGTCGCGGTCGATGCGCTCGATGGCGGCGACTTCACGGGCCATGCGGTCCAGCGCGCTCTCGTAGAGCTGGCGCTCGGAGTAGGATTGCTCGGGCTGGTTCTCGGCGCGGTGCAGGTCACGCACCACCTCGGCGATGGAGACGAGGTCGCCAGAGTTGATCTTGGCCTCGTACTCCTGGGCCCGGCGCGACCACATGGTGCGCTTCACCCGCGCGCGGCCCTTGAGCGTGGTGAGCGCCTTGGAGACCACCCCGGTCTCGGCCAGGGCGCGGAGGCCCGAGGCGCGCGCCTTGGCGGTGGGCACGCGCAGGGTCATCTTCTCGTGGTCGAAGGTGATGACGTAGACCTCAAGCTTCAGACCGGCGACTTCCTGGGTCTCGATCCCCTGGACCTGGCCAACTCCGTGGGCCGGGTACACGACGTGATCGCCTACCGAGAACTCGTGACCGCTCTTGCTCATCGCAGGATACCTTTCAAATCGTCCGCGGACCCCGCGGAGCTCACCTCAAAACGCCTCCGCGAAGCGACAAAACCGTTCCCGTCCCGCGAATGAGACCCGCGGCGGCGATGTCGCTGTGAAGCGGAGACAGACCTCTTAGAACACCCTTCGCCCGTTCCGGCCCTGGGCCGGCGGCTCTTCTTGTTGAGACCGACGAGGGCGACGCCTCAGTGTCGTGTCATCTGTGACATTAACACAAAAACAAGCTGAATGAAAGGGTTGGGCGGCCCGGCAGCGGCCCCCGGGAAAGTCCTAGGACCCGCGGCCCGGCTTCTCGGAGAAGTACTTCTCGAATTTGCCGTCCTCGCGCTCGAAAGCTTCGGCGTCGGCGGGCGGTTCACCCTTCACAGTGATGTTCGGCCATACCTTCGAGTATTCGGAGTTCACGCGCAGCCACTTGCCGTCCGGGTCGTCCTCGGTGTCCGGCTTGATGGCGTCCACCGGGCACTCGGGCTCGCAGACCCCGCAGTCGATGCACTCCTCGGGGCTGATCGCCAGGAAGTTCTCGCCTTCGTAGAAGCAGTCGACCGGGCACACCTCCACACAGTCCATGTACTTGCATTTGATGCAGGCGTCGGTGACGATGTAGGTCATCGGAAGAGGTCAGGCCCGTCGACTGTAGGGAGCGCGGGTTTTTCATGGCGCGGCGGCCGCTTGTCAATGCTGGCGAACGATCCAGGAGCCCCAGTTATTCTGCAGGCGAGGATAGACGTCACCGGAAGGTATCGGTGAGGTCCTTGCGCGGCCTGCCGGGGGGCGGTCCGAATGCGTTGTCGTGCGGCTGGCCGGGCAGCACGCCCAGGGCGATGAACACGCCGGTGTAGATGACCAGGCCCATGAGCGCGCCGGCCCCGCCCGGAAACAGCGACACCAGGCCGAACGCTATCAGGTTCGAGACGACGTTGATGGCCGGCGCCCACCACCCCGTCCGCCCAAGATCGTGCAGCCGCCGGATCCAGATCAGCAGGACGGCCACGCCCGCGAGCAGGCCCAGGGCCACCTTGCCGTAGGCTCCGAGCGCCAGGATCAGCACGAACAGTGGACCGACCCACAGCCAGTACTCCCGGCGGCCGGCGCGCTGGCTGAACCAGCCCCCGCCCGAATTGTCCCCTCGCCCGTCGGCGACATCCCTCAGGCGGTCGTTCATGGGTTCACCTTGGCTCAGGCCGTGTCCAGCGTCGAGTATAGGGTGCGCGCTTCGGCTGGGGGGCCGCGACGCTCGCCCAGCGCCTCCACCGTCACCGCCACCAGCTTGCCACCGACGGCGAACACCAACTGGTCGCCAACCTTCACCGGTCGTGCGGGCTTGTCGATGCGGTGTTCCTGGCCCGTGCGGGTGAGGCGTACGCGGCCCTTCTCCAGGAAATCGGCGGCCGCGGAGCGGGTCTTGAACAAGCGCGCGCGCCAGAGCCAGACGTCGGCGCGACACGCATCCGCCTCGCTCACTTGGTGACGGCCTTGCGCCGACGGCGGGGACGGCGCGCCGGCGGGGTCTCACCGCGCAGGGCGGCCAGGGCGGCGAAGGGGGAGTGTGGGGCGATCGGCCGGTGCTCGATGGCGAACTCCTTTTCGAAGCGGCGGCGCCAGGCGGTGGCGGTGTCGCCGGGGCGGGTAATGGCGGCGAAGCCCAGCCCCTTCAGGATCGTGCGGGCCTCATCGTCACTCCAGCCGAGCGCGGCGCGCATCTCGTCGGAGAAGACCACCCCGCCGCCCTGCTTCACCCCCGCGCGCAGCAGGTCGTCCAACCGCTCAAGCTGTTCCACCGGAACGGCAAGGCCGCGGACGGCGCGAAGCCCGAACGCGGCCAGTACGCGGGGTGACAGCGCCAGGGCGGCGGGGAGGTGGCTGGGCCGGTCGGTGGGAGGCCGCCAACCGGGCGCCTCGCGCCCGGCCAGCGCTTCGGTCAGGGCCCGCGCCTCAGGCCGCAGCAGGTGCGGCAGGTATACCGAGAAGGCCCCCAGCCTGACGCCGAGGCCGCGCAGAACCCGGCGCTCCACCTGGCTGAGCGCGCGGACTTCGTTGCGCACCAGGGCGCGGTCCAGCACGCCGCCGGCCTCCGCCAGCCGGAAAGCCAGCCCACGGGCCAGGCCCTTGACCTTGCCCTCCGCCACGGCCCCCTCGAGCTTGCGTAGCCCGGAGAGCCTGCGCCCGGCCTCGCCGGCGACGAAGGCCTCCAGCCGCTGCTGCGCCCGCTGGCGCGCACTCTCCGGGCCGATCTCGCCCAGCAGCCGCACGCGCGGCCGGAACGGCTCGCCGCCGGCCAGCACGCCTGCGACCTCGCCACGCCACAGCACCGTCCCGTCCGGCGCCAGCGAGAACGCCGCATCCGGCTCGGCCGCCAGTTGGCCCAGCCGGCGCGCGATCTCGGGCCCCACCGCAAGCTGGGCCGCCGCACGCAAGGCCTTCTCCTCCAGCAGGTTGGCGCCCCGGGCCGGCTCGAAGCTGACCCCGGCCAGCCGCCCCACGAAGTGGCCCTCGACCGTCACCGTCCCGTCCGCCGCCACGCCGGCCAGCATCTCCTCGCGCACCCGCAGGCCCCGCATCAGCGCGCTGGTCCGCCGATCGACGAAGCGGGCCATCAGCTTCTCGTGCAGGGTGTCGGAGAGGCGATCCTCGAGTGCTCGGGTCTTCGCCTGCCATTCTCCGGGGTCGGCCAGCCAGTCGGGGCGATTGGCCACGTAGGCCAGGGTCCGCACGCTGGCCAGCCGGGTCGCCAGGGTGTCGATCTCGCCGTCGGTGCGGTCCAGGTGTTCGTACTGGCGGTCGATCCAGTCCTCGCCGATGCGGCGACGGCGTTCGGTCAGAGCCAGGAAGAAGGCCTTGGCCAGGCCCACATGCTCGTCGGCCGCGACCTTGCGGAAGTCGGGTGTCTGGCAGACGTCCCACAGGCGGATCAGGTTGGTCTTGTCCTTGGTCCGCAGGATCACCGTCTCGTCCTGCGCCAGCGCCTTCAGGGTGGTCTCGTCCAGGGCTTCGCCCGACAGCTTCAGCCCTTCTCGGTCGGGCAGCTTGGCGAGGGAGCGCAGGAGAGCCGGCAGGGCGGTGAAGTCCATCTTCGAGTTGCGCCACTCCGCCGCGGTCACCGCCTCGAAGTGGTGGTTCTCGACGGCCTCCACGAGGTCGGGATCCATGTCGTCGGCCTCGCCGGTGACCCCGAACGAGCCGTTCCGGAGATACCGTCCGGCGCGTCCAGCGATCTGGCCGATCTCCTGCGGCAACAGGAACCTGGTGCGCTTGCCGTCGAACTTGCGCAGGCCTGCGAACGCCACGTGGTCGACGTCCATGTTCAAGCCCATGCCGATGGCGTCGGTGGCGACCAGGAAGTCCACCTCGCCGGATTGGTAGAGGGCGACCTGGGCGTTGCGGGTGCGGGGGCTGAGCGAACCCATCACCACGGCGGCGCCGCCGCGTTGGCGGCGGATGAGCTCCGCGATGGCGTAGACCTGGTCGGCGGAGAACGCGACGACCGCCGAACGGCGCGGCAGGCGGGTCAGCTTCTTCGGGCCCGCGTACCTGAGGTCGCTGAGCCGGTCGCGGGTTTGGATCTCAGCGTGGGGCAGGAGGCGGCGCACCAGGGGCGCCATCGTCCCCGCGCCCAGGAGCATCGTTTCCGCCCTGCCCCGCGCATGGAGGAGGCGGTGGGTGAAGACGTGGCCGCGCTCAGGATCCGCGCAGAGCTGGATCTCGTCGACGGCCAGGAACTCCACCTCCACCGAGAGAGGCATCGCCTCGACGGTGCAGACGAAATAGGCCGGCCTGGGCGGGACGATCTTCTCCTCACCGGTGATCAAAGCGACCGCCCGGGCGCCTTTCAGTTTCACCACCCGGTCGTAGATCTCGCGCGCAAGCAGCCTGAGCGGCAGGCCGATCATGCCGGAAGCGTGGCCCAGCATCCGTTCCACAGCCAGGTGGGTCTTGCCGGTGTTGGTCGGACCCAGCACCGCCACCAGCCGCGCAGGGGCGGCGCCCGAAGGGCGATCGTTCATGGCCGCAACGTGGGTTGCCGGCGAGAGTCGGGCAAGCGGCGCCGGAGTCGCATGGTGGTGTTAACGATCGAAATCCAACTGCTGATGCAGAAGGCATCCTATGAGGCGCCGCGACCTTAGTCGGCCTGGCCCTTGACGCCGTCGCGGCAATCACGATTGCGTGGCTGGGGAGCCGGTCTAGGGTTGCATCCCGCTCTTCCTCCGGGAGTCCAAGCCGATGAAGGCCAGTCGACCGCACCCCAGCCGAAGAGGGGTGGTCCTGACGGGGATCGCCATGGGCTTGTACGCCGGCGGCCCGACGAAGGCTGGGGCGCAGGCCAAGCCCGCCACCGACCCCCGCCTGGCCGCCCTGCTGGACGACTTTGTGGCCGAGATCCTCGCGGCTTCGCCGCTGACCGCCACGGGCCTCGGCATGGATGGCGGCGCCCGCGCTCCGCTCAAGGGCCGCCTCGATGACGTCTCGGCCGCCGGTCGCGCCGGGGAGGTCGCAGCCTATGCCGGTCGCGCCACCCGGCTGCGGGCGATCCCGCGCGCCAGCCTCTCCAGCCGAGACCTGACCACCTACGACATCGTGCTCTATTCCCAGGAGGTGGGCGCGGAGGGCGGCCGCTTCGCCTACGGCAAGGACTTCGCGGTCCCTTATGTGGTGAGCCAGCAGGACGGGACGGTGGCCAACACCGGTGAGTTCCTGAACGCCCAGCACATGATCGAAACCCGCGCCGATTGCGATGCCTATCTGGCGCGCCTCGAGCAGTACGCCACGGCGCTCGACCAGGAGAACGCCCGCATGGCCGACGCCGCCGCTCGAGGCGTCGTCCCGCCGGATTTCCTGCTGACCACGGCTCTGGGCACGATCACGGAGTTGCGCGGGACCAAGGCCGGGGAGACCGGCCTCGTCACATCGCTCAGCGGCCGCGCCAAAGCCAAGGGCCTGGGCGACTACGCCGCCCGGGCCGTCGCGATCGTCACCGACAAGATCCATCCGGCGCTCGACCGCCAGATCGCCGCTGTCCAGGCCCTGCAGGCCAAGGCCACGCACGACGCCGGGGTCTGGAAGTTCCCGGACGGAGCCGACTACTTCCGCTGGAGCCTGAAGTACAACACCACCACCGACCTGACCGCCGCGGAGATCCACAAGACCGGGCTCGACCAGGGCGCCGAGATCGACGCCCAGATGGACAAGATCCTGCGGGCGCAGGGCTTCACCCAGGGCTCGGTCGGCGAGCGGATGGGGGCGCTCACCCGCGACCCCAGATTCCTGTTCCCCGACACCGAGGCCGGGCGGCGCGAGGTCATCGCCTATATCGAAGGCTCCATCGCAGCCATTCGCCCGCACATGGGCAAGCTGTCACGACTGGGCCTCAAGGCGCCGGTTCAGGTCCGCCCGGTGCCCAAGGAAATCGAGGCCGGCGCCGGCCTGGGCTACATGAACTACGCCGCGCTCGATGGATCGCGTCCGGCGATCTACTACGTGAACCTGAGCGATATCGCGAACTGGCCGAAGTACACCCTGGCCAGCCTCTCCATGCACGAGGCGCTGCCCGGCCATGCCTGGCAGGGCGCTTACCTGGCCGAGCGCCCGGGCGAGGTGCACACCATCTCCTCCCTGATGGTTTTCAGCGCCTTCATCGAGGGCTGGGGGGTCTACTCCGAGCAACTGGCGGACGAGATCGGGCTCTACAGGGACGACCCGATGAGCCGC
>NZ_CADEGK010000136.1 GCF_902826855.1 uncultured Phenylobacterium sp.
GACACTGTCGCCGTCCGCCAGCAGATTGCCCACCGCGTCTCGCACCTCCACCGCCATGGGCCCGGACCTCGCGGCCATCTCGGCCGCAGCCACCCATTCGCCTGTGACCTCGTCAAAGAGGAACTCGTCTTCGCTGTTGTTCATGGGGGCCGCTCCGCTGCTGGAGATAGCGGTAGTGTCTCGAACGGTCGCGCGCCACCGGTACTGGCGTCCCGTGCGGCATCGGTCGAGGGGTATTGCGGGGACCTGAGACTGTGGGCGACGAACTTGGGCGGTGGAATCGCCTTCCTCCTCGTCGGGCTCGCGCTCTATCGCATCGGCGCCGAAGTGCAGCAGCCCTACCGCGCCCATATTGCGCATGAGATAGATTAGTCCCCACTCCACCCCACTCGGCGGTTCGAGACGTCCGGAACTTGGCTTGGGGCCGGGAAGCGGATGTTCATGGGCAACTGGATGCTGGTCCCCGCAGGTTCGGCCCCGTGCTGAATTCGACTGCGCGACGCCGACGCAGTGACACCTGAGATTCATGACGGCAGGCGCAGTTTAGGCCTCAGGTGGCCTCAGCAACTCGCTCATCCATTCCCAGAGCGCCGGCGTCGCAGCGACGAGCAGCCCGACCTTGTCATCGTCGACGCGATAGGGAGCCCCATCATAGCGCGCCACCCGCCCGCCGGCCTCGTTGAGGAAGAGCGCGCCGGCGGCGTGGTCCCAGGCGAAGGTGCGGTTGACGAACGCGATGTCGTTCTGCCCCAGCGCGATGCGGGGATACTGCTCAGCGGCGCATCGCGGAATCCCGACTAACGAGGTCCGCGGCTCAAGGAGCGCCTGCATCCGCGGCGCGTACCTGGGATCTGCCAGGGCAAGAGAAAGGGCGACGACGGGCTTCTCCTGCCCCGACCCCAGCGACCAGATGCGCTCGCCGTCGACAAAAGCGCCCTGACCCCGTGTCGAATGGCAAAAGCGGCCCGTCAGCGGGTCATAGATCCAGCCGGCAATCGTCTCGCCCGCCTCCGCAAGCGCGACCAGAATGCCGAAGGGGGGCTCGCTCCTGGCAAAGTTGTTCGTGCCGTCGAGGGGATCGATGATCCAGCACAGGGCGTCACCCAGCCTCTTCAACAACGCCGGGTTCAGGGACGCCGCTTCTTCGCCGACGATAGTGGCGTCCGGCAGCAGCCGCGCGAGCCCGTTCGCAAGGATGGCTTCGCTGTCATGATCCGCGATCGTGACCACGTCGTCGGGAGCCTTGGCGCTGACCTCATGGGCCTGAAGCGAGCGGTAGCGGGGCAGGATCGCCCGCTCGGCAGCCTCACGGACCAGGGCGAGAACGGATGACGTCAGCGTGTCCATGAGGCATCTAGCCCGCGGTCTAGTCGACCCGTCTCGACAATTCGGTCCCCTCGCCCAGCCCCCAGACGCCCAGCGACCACAGAAAGGTCATGGGCAGGATGGGAGATCGCCTCGCGGAACCGCGTCGGAGTTCACCGCCGGGATGAGCTTCAGCCCTTCATCACGATCAACATCATCGCCATCGCCGCGTATACAGTACCGCATGGAAGGAGCACCCGCCGGAAGGTTCCTATTTCGGCGGCTGGTCGCCAACGGCTATTCAACGGCGAAGACGTCCGTCTGGGCGGCGCCATCCGCAAGCTCCCGCTTGTCCGTCAGAACGTAGAGAGGACCTGAGAACCATGACCGAAGCCTGGATCATCGACGCCTGCCGCACCCCACGCGGCGTGGGCAAATACCCCAAGGGCGCCCTGTCCGAAATTCACCCGCAGCGCCTCGGCGCGACCGTGCTGCGCGCCCTCGCCGAGCGCAACAAGCTGAACACCGCCGAGGTGGACGACGTGGTATGGGGAACCAGCGCTCAGGTCGGCAAGCAGGGCGGCGACCTCGGCCGCATGTCAGCGCTGGACGCCGGCTACGACGTCCGCTCCAGCGGCATGACCCTCGACCGCTTCTGCGGCTCGGGCATCACGACGGTGAACATCGCCGCGGCCAGCATCATGTCCGGCATGGCTGACCTGGTCATCGCCGGCGGCTGCGAGATGATGTCCATGCCCATGCGTCGCAGCCCGGAGGACGGCCCGCCGACCATGGACCGCGGCAACCTGCATCTGCGCGCCCTGCAGCCACAGTCGAACCAGGGCGTCTGCGCTGACGCCATCGCGACGCTGGAAGGCATTACCCGGGAGGACACCGACCGCCTGGCCCTGGAGAGCCAGCGCCGCGCCGACATCGCGATCAAGGAAGGCCGCTTCAACAAGAGCCTGATCACCGTCTACAAGGACGACGGCAGCGTCGCGCTGGACCATGAGGAGTTTCCGCGCCCACAGACGACGCTGGAGGGCCTCGCCGCTCTGAACCCGTCGTTCGCGCAACTGGCCGACATCGCCATCGACGACAAGGGCACGACTTATCGCAGCCTGATCCAGCAGGTGTATCCGGACCTGAAGATCAACCACATCCACCACCCGGGCAACTCCTCGGGCGTGGTGGACGGCGCGGGCGCGGTCCTGCTGGCTTCGCCGGACTATGCCCGAGCCCATGGCATGAAGCCGCGCGCGCGCGTCATCGCCATGGCCAACCAGGGCGACAGCCCGACCCTGATGCTGAACGCCCCGGTGCCGGCGGCCAAGCGCGTCCTCAAGCGCGCCGGCCTCAACTTGGAAGACATCGACCTGTTCGAGATCAACGAAGCCTTCGCCGTGGTGGCCGAGAAGTTCATCCGCGACCTGAAGCTCGACCGCGACAAGGTCAACGTGAACGGCGGCGCCATGGCGCTGGGTCACCCGATCGGCGCCACGGGATCCATGCTGGTCGGCACGATGGTCGACGAACTGGAACGCCGCGGCCTGCGCCGCGGCCTGGTCACCATGTGCGCCGGCGGCGGCATGGCCCCGGCCGTGATTGTCGAGCGCATGGACTAAACGCTGAAAGGGCCCGGGCGTTGGTCGCCTGGGCCCTGATGCCGCCAAGCCTGCATACCCACAGAACCTGGTCTAGACCTCGCTAGGGCGGCGAAGCGCCAGCGGTTCGCCGGTCAGGGCAGCCATGTGCTCGGCCTCGCCTTGAATCGCTGCGTCGCGCAGGTCGAGGTCTCGGCGGATCACCGCGTGGCGGGCGGCGGTGAGGCGGTAGCCGATGAAGCACGCGCCGCCCAGGAGGACGAAGCTGGTGGGGGTGATCAGGTAGACCAGCTCCATCGCGTGGATGGCCTCGCGGGTGTTTGCGGCGCCGGCGCGGGCGTCGAAGCCGATGCGCGCCAGCAGCTGATAGGTCAGGAAGATCGACAGGGCCCCGGCGACCTTGCTGGTGAGGGTGGTCAGGGCGAAGAGCAGGCCCGCCCGCTCCTGGCCCTGTTCCAGGCGCATCAGGTCGCTGACGTCGGCGACCATCGCCCGGGTCAGCACCACGAAACCGGAGGAGAAGAAGCCGAAGGCCAGCATGATCGGGATGGCGACCACCATGTCGCCTTGGGGGATGGCCATCAGGGTCGCCATCATCGCCCCGAAGCCGGCGCAGGCCACCATCGTCGCCCGGTGCTTGCCGATGCGCGTGGCCAGCTTGCCCATCGCCGGGGCGCCCACGAAGCCCACGAGGATGTTGACCAGCAGGAGGAGGCTGGCCTGGCCGAGGGTGAAGCCACGGGAGGCGGTGAAGAAGAACAGATAGAGGGCGCTCATGCAGCCCGGGCCCAGGGACAGGCAGAGGTCGGCCGCAAGGATGCGGGCCATGTCCGGCTGGGTGACCAGGGCGACGTAATCCTTGAGGCGGAAGTGAGGATGCGCCGCGCTCGCGGGGGCGACATACTCGGGCGTGCGCCACAGCATCAGGGCCACCGCCACGGGGGTGGCGGCAATGATGAACCAGCCCATGCCCTGGACCCCGGCGGTCTCGCTGTAGCCCAGTTCCTTCAGCAGCAGGGGGGCCAGCAGGACGCAGGCCTGGCCGCCCACCCCCACCGCGGTCATGGCGGCGAACAGCCGTGTGCGCTCGTCATAGGTCTTGCTCAGCGTCGAGGCCCAGGCCGAGTGCGCCAGAACGATGATCGAGAAGCCGACGTACATCATCAGCAGCCAGCCGATCAGGTAGACCTCGGTGATGCCGGGCGGCGGCAGGAACAGCCGGTGGATCGATACCAATAGGATCGGCGTGCCGATCAGCATCCACAGGCGGTATCGGCCGATGCGCGTGCGCGTGCGGTCCATCGCCATGCCCAGCAGGGGGTCCAGCGGGATATCGATGAGCCGCACCAGGGCGAAGGCGCCACCGACGGCGGCGAGGCTGACGCCGATGTTGCTGGCGAAGTATTTCGGCAGGTAGACGCTGATCGCGAGCGCGATCGCCATCACCGGCAGGTTGGCGCCGGCGAACGCGAATGTCGTCGAGCGCGACATCGGCGGCCGGTTCAAAGCTGAGACCATCCTGCGTCTTCCTTCCAACCGGCGCCGCATCTACCGTGCGGGTCACCAAGGAAAGGCTAGTCTGCTTCACGACCCGGCAGGCAAGCGCAATCCACCCCTACGACGGGCGCACGCACCGGGCGGCGTGCGCGCCCGCACGCCCCCGCTCGCCCGTCAGCCGGACCTTGGCCGCGATGCTCTGGCGGATCGAGCGGGCCAGCCGCTGGGCCGAGCGCACCAGGCCGTTCAGCGTCTCCGGATCCGTCGTGGCCAGCGCCTGGGCGTTCACATGCCGCGCCAACGCCATGTCCTGCGCCGCCAGCTCGGCGAGGATGGCCTCGTCAGGGTCGATGGGGGCTGGCGCCTCGGACATGGCGGGGAGTGTAGGACGGGGGTACGTCAGATGCGGACGTAGGGGGGTGGGGTTTGTCTGTGGCGCCGCCGCCCGGGCACCGGACCGCTCGCGTCCGGCGCGAAGGTCGGCGAAGCGCCATAAACGTTGCCGCGTGATGCGGGCGGGGCCGCGACCTAGAGCTCGCTCTCGCCGGGTAGGCGGACGCGCAGACGCCGGGCGCGCTCTTTAAAGGCGTCCGTCCCGCCCTCGAGGATGTCACAGACCTGTTGGCGAATGACCGGATTCTCCAGGCTTCCGGCCTGATAGGTGATCTCGGGCAAGGCGTCCGGTTGATGCGAACCGCAGGTCGCCACGATCACCTGGTCGGCGTCGGCGTTCACAACCAGGTTCGCGTTGTGGGTGACGATCATCACTTGGCGGCGCAATTTCGCGGCCCGGAAGCGGGGCACAAGTTCGTCGAAGATCGACTTCGGGTCCAGGTTCTCCTCGGGTTGGTCGATGACCAGCGGGCGAAGGTCCTCGTGATCCACGGCCAGGTAAAGGAGCAGGAGGACGATCCCGCGGGTGCCGGGCGAGAGCTGGTCGATCTCCGTCTGATCGTATTGGACGCCGTAGGCGATCTTAATGTGTTCCACGCTGTAGAACCATCGCGAAAGGTCCGAGCCCCAGCGGCGGTAGGCTTCCCGGTCCGCCGGATCAACTATCGACTGCAGGCGGAAATCGTTGCGATAGGTCTCAAGGAAGCTGGACATCGTGGCGGCGATCGCCTCTGGGGTTCCCGTCTCCCAGACCGTTTTCAATTGAGCGGTCGCGAGTTCCGCCAACTTGCCGTTGCCGCGGAACGCCCCGGTCTTCCGGGTGTCTATGAGGGTTTCGCCCTCCTTGGCCCAGCGCTCGATATCGGCCGTCCGACGCACCTCGAACGTCAGCTTCGCGAGAGCCCCCTCCTCGACGTCTAAGCGCGCCTTCAAGGGCGCGTAGAGGGACTCAAGTTCAGCCTGCTGTTCGGCCACGGCGGCCATAACCGCTTGATAGGCCGTGTTGCGGTCGGCGATCAGCGTCGTGATCCGGATACTCGCGCCTTCCGCCGCGGCGATCTCGCGGTCAAGCCTGGCCGCCGCAGCCTCATCGACTCCGATCTGCTGAGAGAGTTGCGAGTAGCGCTTCGCCTTGTCTTTATCGACGCCAACGATCCCCTGGATTCGGGCGTGTTCAGCTTGCAGGACCGCCAGTGCGGGCGTGGACAGATCAGCATCGTCGTCGACGAAGGGGCCTTCGCCCGCCGGTGTTCGTCCGCGGAGGGCGGCGATCTGCGCCTCAACCGCGGTCTTCGCGGTTGAGAGCGCCTCGTCGACGTCGCCGTCATACTCGAGGCGGAAGCGGGCCCACGCGGCGTCGCTGAGGCCGGCCTCGGCGTGCTTGGTCCGAAGCTGCCGAAGCTGCACCGCGGCCGTCACCGTCCGGAACGCTGTCACCTCCTCGACCAGGGCCAGGATCGCCTGCCGCCGGCGTTCGGCCTGCTCCAGCGCCTGCTGCTTAGCCTCGACGGCTCGGGACAGAGCTTCGAACCGCGCCGCTCGATCGGCGTCGCCCTGGGGGATCAACGCTGCGCGGTCATTCTTGAGCTTGCCGGCGTTGGTGAGGTGCCCTTCCCGCTGCGTGCGCAGGCGTTGCAGGCTCGCGGCCCGGTCACGCTCCTGGCGGATCTCCTCTGAAAGCGTCCCGAGCGCCTCCGCCTGGCGCTCATGGGCCGCGGTCGCACGGGCGCAGCGCATCTGCAGCAGTTCTTCGAAATCCGTGGCTCCCAGGCGATCGTCGGGGCTGTGGGCCTGGAAGATCACCCGATGGATCTCGCCCATGAGCTCCGTCGTGACCCCGTCGGCCGCGCAGAGGCGGTCGACGAACTGCTGGGAGAGGTATTGGGCGCGGGGCCATTCAACCACGTCGAAATATTCGGCGTGGCGGAGCCCCGCCCCCGTCGTCTCGCCGTCCGCCCAGGAAAGCTTGACCCGTTCATCACGGAGCTTCGGCTTGGCCCTATGCAGGAAGGACCGTTCGTTCACCTGCCCCGGGGCGGCGTAGGCGCCGGCCGCCACCAGATCGGCGAGCGCCGTCTTGCCAGAGCCCCGCGCCCCGATCACGCAGACGAGTCCGGCGTTGAGCGGCAAGGTCGAATTGGGGAGCCAGGCGGCGTCGCTAACGTCGACCTGGGCGATGATCTGGGAAGGAAGCCCGTGCGCGGGCGGCACCGGACCGATGAAGACCCGATCTTCCGGCTCCAGGGCGGCCTGCCGGAGACTTTCGAAGGTCGGATCCCCCTTAATCCAGCAGCGGCGATTCTCGGCAGGCTTGAGGACGCGATCCAACTGGTGGGCGTCGCACCCGTGGATGCAGGCCTTGCGACCGTTGTAGCGGGCATCCAGCTCGGCCCTGGAGATCTTGTCCGTCTGCCCGAGCCAGAACGGGCGCTGCGAGGGCGTGGCGGTGAACATGAAATGCGCGAACGACTCGATCTCCGCCCGCAAAGTCGCGAAGGACGCATCGCTCCCGAGGCCCGCCATACCGTCGTTGCTGCTGGCCGCTACGGCGACCAAGACATTGTCCTGCACCCACACGTTGCGCTTCCAGGCCGTCCGCAGCTGTTCGAAGTCGACCTTGAACTGGTTGGCACCCTCCGCAAGTAGCGCCTTGGGGTCTGTCAGGTTCGGCTTGTGCTGGCGACCGAGCGTCCGGAGATCATCGGGGTCGCAGTGCAGGGTCGTGCCCGAGACGAAGGTAAGGCCCTTGAGGAACTGTTTGATTAGGGCGACGTGGTTGGGATCATCGGGCGAGACGAGCAGATGCAGATTGATCGCGCTCTTTCCGGTGCCCGTGTTTAGGCGCAGCTCGATGTTCGGGAAAACGACCTCGACGGACGGCAACCGTCCTTTCGCCCGCACCAGGAATTCCTCGTAGGCAGCGACACCAAAGTAGTCGGTGATCCCCAACGCCTGGACAGCCGGCCCCGCGGCCTCGATCGCGGCGAGGTAGGCTTCCCAGCCTTCGTCGCCGCGCGGGAAGTCGTCGTTGAACAGGGTGCCCGGTGTATGGATGTGCGGATCCCAGCGGCGCCAAATCGAGCCGCCTGGATAGTCCGGCCGTCCTGTCCGATAGCTGGCCAAAGTGCAGCTTCCATTTCCGTAGGGGCAGGATATGGGCCGCGCTGACCCTCCCTAGCAAGCAACAACTGTGGTGGTTAACCAAGCCCCTTGCGCGCGAACCATCAGCGTGCCGAATCCGCGCGGCGATGGGTTGCGATGCAGGACCGCGCGGCGAGTTCGGCCGCCGCCCGGGTGGGCGCCTCGCCGCGTCCAATGGGCCGGATCATGTCGGGTGCGTAGGCCGACCAGGTCCAATGTGGCCAGCGCGGGCGAACGTCGTAGTAGCGGCCTGCATGCATCGACATGGCGGTCTCCCTTGAGACGAACCATAATGCCCAGGTACGCCAGAATCGGTCGCAGCGATGAAGGCTGCGCTCGCCTATCTCAGCCTCTGAGCGTCACAAGCCGCTGCATAGAAGCCGCGCTCCTGCGCCCTAGAGGAGACCTCCCACAGGTCACCAACGTGTCAGGAGGAGACGGTCGGCTCTCCGCTGTCCGGCGTCAGCAGAAAAGGCCTCGGTCCCCGCTTTCGCGGGTTGGAAGGCTGGCAGGGGCTCCGCTCGCCCCCCCTCACCCCGCCATCAGCTGCGCATTCACCGCCGCCGCGCACTGCCGCCCTTCGCGGATGGCCCAGACGACCAGGGATTGGCCGCGGCGCATGTCGCCGCAGGCGAACACGTTGGGGCGGGTGGTCTTGTAGTCGACGATGCTGGCCTTGACGTTGCCGCGGGGGTCCAGCTCGACGGCGCTCTGGTCGACCACGCCGGCCTTGCGGGGGCCGACGAAGCCCATGGCCAGCAGGATCAGGTCTGCCTTCAGCTCGAACTCCGAGCCGGGGACCTCGCGCATCTGCATGCGCCCGTCGTCCGCCTTGGCCCAGTCGATGCGCACGCACTGCAGGGCGGTGACCTTGCCGCCCTGGCCGATCACCTGCTTGGTGGCCACGGCGAAGTCGCGCTCGCAGCCCTCCTCCTGGCTGGACGAGGTTCGCATCTTCAGCGGCCAGTCGGGCCAGACCAGCGGCTTGTTCTCGTGGGCCGGGGGCTGGGGCATGATCTCCAGCTGCACCACCGAGGCCGCGCCCTGGCGGTTGGAGGTGCCGATGCAGTCGCTTCCGGTGTCGCCGCCGCCGATCACCACCACGTGCTTGCCCTTGGCGGAGAGCGTGCCGGTGGGGGCGGCGGTGGCCTCGTCGTCGCCGGCGTTGCGCTTGTTCTGCTGGGTCAGGAACTCCATGGCGAAGTGCACGCCCGCGAGGTCCTCGCCGGGCACGCCCAGGCCGCGCGGGTCCTCCGCGCCGCCGGCCATCACCAGCACGTCGTAGTCGTCGAGCAGCCGCTGCACCGAGGCCGTGACGCCGACCTCGAAGTTGGTGCGGAAGATGACGCCTTCCTGTTCCATCTGCCGGATGCGCCGGTCGATGAGGTGCTTCTCCATCTTGAAGTCGGGGATGCCGTAGCGCAGCAGGCCGCCGATGCGGTCGTTCTTCTCGAACACCGTGGTGGCGTGGCCCATGCGGGCGAGTTCCTGGGCGCAGGCCAAGCCCGCCGGGCCGGAGCCCACCACGCCGACGCGCTTGCCGGTGCCGCGCAGGGTGGGCTGGGGCGTGATCCAGCCCTCTTCCCACCCGCGGTCGATGATCTGGCACTCGATCGTCTTGATGGTGACCGGGTTGTCATCGATGTTCAGGGTGCACGACGCCTCGCAGGGCGCCGGGCAGATGCGGCCGGTGAACTCCGGGAAGTTGTTGGTCGAGAGCAGGTTGTCCAGCGCCTCGCGCCACTGGTCGCGGTGGATCAGCTCGTTGAAGTCGGGGATCTGGTTGTTCACCGGGCAGCCCTGGTGACAGAACGGAATCCCGCAATCCATGCAGCGCGACGCCTGCTGCCGCAGCTCGGCCGCCGGCAGCGGGTGGACGAATTCCCTCCACGTCTTCAGGCGCTTGGCCACGGGCTCGTAGCCGCGCTCCCGCCGTTCGATCTCCAGGAAGCCGGTCGGCTTGCCCATCAGCAAGGTCCCCTAAACTCTGACTTAGACGGTACTAACTACTCGGCGGCCACGGCGGCCGCGGTGGCCCGTTCGGCCGCGAGATCCTTGAGCGCCCGGCGATAGTCGCGCGGCATCACCTTGACGAATGCGCCGACCGCCTCGTCCCAGTGTTCCAGGATATCGGCGGCCCGCTTGCTGCCGGTGTGCAGGTGGTGGCGCTCGATCAGGATGCGCAGGCGCTCGGCGTCGTGGGCCAGGAGGTCGCCCATGCCGCTGTTCTCCACCGAGACGGAGCGCTGGCTGGGCCGACCGGCCTCTTCGATGCCGCCGGCCGGCGTGGGTTCGACCGTTTCGAGGTCGACCATCGCCTTGTTGGCGAGCTCGGGGAAGCGGCGGCTCGGGTCGTAGACATAGGCCACCCCGCCGCTCATGCCCGCGGCGAAGTTGCGGCCGGTGTCGCCCAGCACCACCACGACGCCGCCGGTCATGTATTCGCAGCCATGGTCGCCTAGGCCCTCGACCACCGCCACGGCGCCGGAGTTGCGCACCGCGAATCGCTCGCCGGCGACGCCCTCGAAGTAGGCCTCGCCGGCAATGGCGCCGTAGAGCACGGTGTTGCCGACGATGATGTTGCGGGTCGGGTCACGGAGCGACCCGGCCGGCTGGCGCACCACCACCCGGCCGCCCGACAGGCCCTTGCCGACGTAGTCGTTGGCGTCGCCGATCAGCGTCAGGGCCACGCCGCGCGCGGCGAAGGCGCCGAAGCTCTGGCCCGCCGTGCCGCGGAAGGTGAGCGCGATGGTGTCTTCCGGCAGGCCGGCGTGGCCGTAGCGCTTGGACACCTCGCCGGAGAGCATGGCGCCCACCGTGCGATTGATGTTGCGCACCGTGTACTCGCCGCGGACCGGCTTGCCGTCCTCGAGCGCGATCTGCGCGTCGGAGATCAGCGTGTGGTCCAGCGCCGCGGCCAGGCCGTGGTCCTGGCGGTCCTGGTTCCACAGCCCCTTCTGCCCTTCGGCAGGGGCCGAATAGAGGATGCGGCTGAGGTCGATGCCGTGGGCCTTCCAGTGGTCCAGCGCCGGGGCCATGTCGAGGCGGTCGACCCGGCCGATCATCTCGTTGAGCGTGCGGAAGCCCAGGTCGGCCATGATCCCCCGCAGCTCCTCGGCCACGAAGAAGAAGTAGTTGATCACGTGCTCGGGCTGACCGGTGAAGCGGGCGCGCAGCACCGGGTCCTGGGTGGCGACGCCCACCGGACAGGTGTTGAGGTGGCACTTGCGCATCATGATGCAGCCGGCGGCGATCAGCGGCGCGGTGGCGAAGCCGAACTCGTCGGCGCCCAGCAGCGCGCCGATGGCCACGTCGCGCCCGGTGCGCAGGCCGCCGTCCACCTGCACCGCGATGCGGGTGCGCAGACCGTTGAGCAGCAGGGTCTGCTGGGTCTCGGCCAGGCCGATCTCCCAGGGCGAACCGGCGTGGGTGAGCGAGGTGAGCGGCGAGGCGCCCGTGCCGCCCTCGAAGCCGGAGATGGTCACGTGGTCGGCGCGCGCCTTGGCCACGCCGGCCGCGACCGTGCCGACGCCGACCTCGGAGACCAGCTTCACGGAGATGCGGGCCTTCGGGTTGACGTTCTTCAGGTCGTGGATGAGCTGCGCCAGGTCCTCGATGGAATAGATGTCGTGGTGCGGCGGCGGGCTGATCAGGCCCACGCCGGGGGTCGAGTGGCGGACGCGGGCGATGTTCTTGTCGACCTTGTGGCCGGGCAGCTGGCCGCCCTCCCCGGGCTTGGCGCCCTGGGCCATCTTGATCTGGATGTCGTCGGCGTTGACCAGGTACTCGGAGGTGACGCCGAAGCGGCCGGAGGCGACCTGCTTGATCGCCGAGCGCATGGAATCGCCGTTGGGCAGACGCACGAAGCGGTCCGGCTCCTCGCCGCCCTCTCCGGTGTTCGACCGCCCGCCGATGCGGTTCATGGCGATGGCCAGGGTGGTGTGGGCCTCGCGGCTGATCGAGCCGAAGCTCATGGCGCCGGTGGAGAAGCGCTTGACGATTTCCGCCGCCGGCTCGACCTCGTCCAGCGGCACGGGCTGGCCCGGCGTGAACCGCATCAGGCCGCGGATGGTGAGCAGCCGCTCGCTCTGTTCGTTGATCGACTTGGCGAACCGGGCGTACTCGTCCGGCAGGTTGCCGCGCACCGCGTGCTGCAGGCCGGAGATCGATTCCGGCGTCCAGGCATGGGTCTCGCCACGCAGGCGCCAGGCGTACTGCCCGCCGACGTCCAGCATGGTCTTGTAGATCGGGTTGTCGCCATAGGCGTCGCGGTGGCGGCGCACGGCCTCCTCGGCGACCTCGGCCAGGCCGACGCCCTCGATGGTCGAGGCGGTGCCCGTGAAGTACTTGGCGATCAGCTCGGACGACAGGCCCACGGCGTCGAAGATCTGGGCGCCGCAGTAGGACTGGTAGGTGGAGATGCCCATCTTGGACATCACCTTCATGATCCCCTTGCCCACCGCCTTGATGTAGTTCTTGCGCACCTCGTAGGAGCCGTAGGGCAGGCCGTTCTTGACCCGCAGGTGCTCCAGGGTCTGGAACGCCAGATAGGGGTTCACCGCCTCGGCGCCATAGCCTGCGAGCACGCAGAAATGGTGCACCTCGCGCGCCTCGCCGGTTTCGATGACCAGGCCGGTCTGCATCCGCAGGCCCTGGCGGATCAGGTGGTGGTGCACCGCCGCGGTGGCCAGCGCCGCCGGGATCGGGATGCGCCCCTCCGACACCGCCCGGTCCGACAGGATCAGGATGTTCATGTCGGCCAGCACGCAGTCGGTGGCCTCGCGGCACACCTCATCCAGCGCGGCCTTCAGGCCGGCAGCGCCGGTGGACGCGTCCCAGGTGATGTCGATGGTGGCCGTGCGGAAGGCGCCGTCCAGTAGCTCGCTGACGGCCCGGACCTTGGCCAGGTCCTCGTCGGTGAGGATCGGCTGGGCCACCTCCAGGCGCTTGTGC
>NZ_CADEGK010000137.1:0-2244 GCF_902826855.1 uncultured Phenylobacterium sp.
TCGGCGAAGGGGACGGTGTGGGTGGCCCCCATCTTCACGGGCGGCGCGCCATCGGCATAGGCCACTGCCAGGCGGGCTGGGTCGGAGATCGCAAAGCCCGTGTCAGCCATGCCCAGCTTGTCGGTCACCCGCTCGGCGACCACCTGGCCCAGGGACTTGCCGGTCGCCACCTCGATGGCCGCGCCCAGGACGTCGATGCCCACGGAGTAGAGCCAGGCCGCCCCGGGCGGGAAGAACAGGCCCGCCTCGGTGATGCGCTTCAGTTCCTCGGTGAAGCCCAGGCCCGGCTGGTCCATGCCATCGGAGACGCCCAGCTTCAGGTAGGGGCCGTCGTCGGGCTGCATGAAGCCGTAGGAGAGCCCCGAGGTGTGGGTGAGCAGTTGGCGCAGGGTGATGGTCGGGACCTGGCCCGCTAGCTTCGGCTGGAAGTCGGGCAGCCACCGAATGACCGGGTCGTCCAACCCCATCACCTCGTCTTCCACGAGGCTCAGGAAGGCTGCGGTGACGATCGGCTTGGTGAGCGATGAGGCGCGGAAGATCGTGTCGAGGGTCATCGGCTTCCCCGCCTCGCGGTCGGCGAGGCCGGCTGCGCGGGCGTAGACCAGTTCCCCGCGCTTCGAGACCAGGGCCACGGCGCCGACGACCCGCTGCTCGGCCAGTGCGGCGTCCAGGATGGGGTCCAGCCGGGCCGCCAGGTCGTTGTCCGTCCGTTCCGCGACGCTGCCCATGTTGTTCTCCCCAGTTGACCTGCGTCAGGGACTAGTCCGGCGACGCGGCGTCATTCAAACCGATCCTGACGCCGAGCGTTAGCCCCGAAGGAGGTGATCATGCCCGAGCCCCTGCACGTGGTCTGCCCGCACTGCGACGCCGCAAACCGGTTGCCGGCCGAACGGCTGGCGCACGGTGCGAAGTGCGGCCGATGCCAGAAGGCGCTGTTCACCGGCGCGCCGGTGGCGTTGGACGCCGCCCGGTTCGACCGGCACCTGGCCAAGAGCGACCTGCCCCTGATCGTCGACTTCTGGGCGGCATGGTGCGGCCCGTGCCGGGCGATCGCGCCGATCTTCGCGCGCGCCGCCGCCGAGCTGGAGCCGCGGGCGCGGTTCATCAAGGTCGATGTGGACGCCAACCCGCAGCTGCAGGCCCACTACGGCATTCGCGGCATCCCGGCGCTGTTCTGCTTCGCCGGCGGCAAGGTGGCCGCGCAACAGGCTGGGCTGAGCGATCCCGGCCTGTTCCGCAACTGGGTCGAGCAGTTCGCGCCGAAGGGGGCGTGACGCGCCGACGCGGCCCTCCGAACCTGTGGCGTCACTCGTAGCGCAGCGCCGCCACCGGCTTGGACCGCGCCACGCTGAGCGCATGAACCAGCACCGTCGCCAGCGCGATCGTCAGCGCGCCAGCGCCTGCGGCCACGAAGGTCCAAGGCGCGATGTCGACGTGGTAGGCGAAGCTGGACAGCCACCAGTTGAGGATGAACCAGGCTGCCGGCCAGGCGATAAGGTTGGCCCAAAGCACCGGCTTGGTGAACTCCCAGAGCAGCAGCTTCAGGATATCCCGCGAGCTCGCGCCCATCGCCTTGCGAACCCCGATCTCCTTGGTTCGCCGCTCGGTGGTGAAGGCGCTGAGCGCGAACAGGCCGAGCGCTGCGACCGTGAGCGCGATGAGCCCCGCGATGGCCACGGTCGCGCCCTGGATGATGGTGTCGATGTAGAGCCGCAGGCCGAACTGGCTGACGTCATAGCGGCTCATCGGCTCGCCCTGGCCCACCCGCTTCCAGATCCGGTCCATGGCCGCCAGGGTCTCGGGAACCCGTGCTGGGTCCATCTTGATGGCGAGGGCGATGAAGCTGGGAGGCGCGATCCGGCCGATGCCGTACACGAAGGGCTCTATCGGCTGACGCACCGAGCCCAGGGTGAAGTCCGGGACCACGCCGATGATCTCGGACGGCTTCAGCGGCTGGACTACCGAGACGCCCTGGCGAAGAGTCTCGTCCCAGAACCCGTCCCAGATGAGCGTCTTGCCGATCGCCTCCTGCGGGGTGCGGAAGCCCAGTTTACGCACCGCGGTCTCGTTCAGGATTACCGGCTGATAGGCGTCGGGGTTGTCGAACGCGGCGTCACCGGCACGACGCTCGTCGAACAGACGGCCGGCCAGGGGCTTGACGCTGAACACCTCGAAAAAGCCGAAGTCGACCGGCGCGCGGGCGACGTTCACCTTTCGCCCGTCGAGGGACACGTCGGTGTGGCT
>NZ_CADEGK010000137.1:2344-12882 GCF_902826855.1 uncultured Phenylobacterium sp.
ACGGCCGAGGGCCGGAAGCCCGACAGCACCAGCGCCGGGTAGGTCCCCGCCAGGCCGGCGATCACCACCAGCGCCGCCAGCACGGAGAGGCCAAGCGCAGGGTTGGTCAGGTAGTCGAAGGTCATCCGCTTCTGCGTGAAGGCGTTGAACGCCGGCATCAGCAGTTCCGCCAGCGCGAGCGCCAGGAGCGCGGCGGCGGCGACATAGAGCACGGCCTCGCCCATGAACTGGGCGATCAGGTCCTTGCGACTGGCGCCGGCGGCCTTGCGCACGCCGACCTCCACCGCTCTCCGGGCCGCGCGGGCGGTCATCAAGGTCACGAAGTTGATTGCGGCGACGACCACGATCAGGAGACCCACGGCCGCGATGGCCGCCAGGACGCCGGGGTCCGCCGAGGCCTTCGCGTTGAAGATGTCGAGTGTGGACGGGGTCAGGTGGATGCGCGTGAGCGGAAGGAAATGGGTCGCCCGCGTCGCCCGCGACGCGCTGGCGGCGTTCATGGGGAAGCGGGCATCCAGGAACGCGGGCATCCGAGCGGCCAGGCCGTCCACCGCAACCCCCGGCTTCAGCCGGACGTAGGTGTAGAGCGTGGTGTCGAGGGGTCCGTTGATCTCCCCGTATTGGGAGATCGGGCTATGCGGCGACTTGGCAGAGGCGAAGATCTCTGCCGTGACATGGGTGTTCGACGGCAGATCCTTCAGCACGGCCGTCACGCGGAAAGGCTCGCGGTTGACCGTCAGGATTTCGCCGACCGGGTCGTCGCGGCCGAAGTACTTGCGCGCCATGGCCCGGCTGAGGACCAGACTGTCCGGCGTATCGAGCGCGTGCTCAAGGTCCCCCGCGACCACCGGTAGGCGGAGGATGCGGAAGAAGTTGGCGTCCGCGTAGTAAAGCCCCTGCTCCGAGGCGACGACGTCGCCGCGCCGCACGGTGGGCGGGAAGTAGGCGTTGGCCAGCCGGCCGGCCAGTTCCACCTCGGGGAAGTCCTGCGGCATACGCTCGGCCAGCTTGATCTGCGACAGCTTGGTCTCGATCGGCTTGGAGCCCGCGACCGCGATCGTCGTCGTCATCAGGTAGATGCGCTCGCGATCGGGCACGAACCGGTCGAAGGTCAGCTCGTCGCGCACGTACAGACCGATCAGCATCGCGGCAGCGAAGCCGATGGCCAGGCCCACGATGGTGACGCCTGCGTAGAGCTTGTTGCGCGCCAGGTTGCGCAGCGCGGAGGCGAGGTAGTTGCGGAACAAGGGGGGCCTCCGGCTTCTAGGCGGCGAGCAGGGTTTCGGACACCACGCGGCCGTCCAGCAGCTTGATCGTGCGCTGGGCGACGGCGGCGTGGACGAGGCTGTGGGTGACCATCACCACCGTCACGCCGGCGCGGGCGGCCTCGGTCAGCAGGCGCATCACCTCGTCGCCATTGGCGGTGTCGAGGTTGCCCGTGGGTTCGTCGGCCAGGATCAGGCGCGGCTCCGAGACCAGCGCGCGGGCCACCGCCACGCGCTGCTGCTGGCCACCGGAAAGCTGCTGCGGCCGGTGCCGCGCCCGGTGGCCGATGCCCACCCGGTCCAGCGCCTCGCCCACGCGCCGCTTCCGCTCAGCGCCCGAGACGCCGCGGTAGAGCAGCGCGACCTCGACGTTCTCGGCCACCGTCAGGTCGTCGATCAGGTTGAAGCTCTGGAACACGAAGCCGATGCTGTCGCGCCGCAGCTTGGTCAGCCGCGCCTCCGAATGGGCCGCCACGTCTTCGCCGAAGAAGTCGTAGGAACCACTGGTCGGGCTGTCCAACAGCCCCAGCACGTTCATCAAGGTCGACTTCCCGCAGCCGGACGGGCCCATGATGGCGACGAACTCGCCCGCCCCGATGCTGAGCGAGACCCCGTTGAGGGCCAAGGTCTCCACCTCTGTGGTGCGGTAGACCTTGGAGATATCGGTAAGCCTGAGCATGAGCCCCTCCTATTTTGTCAGCACCACCCGCTCGACCTTTTCGAAGCCGGTGTAGTCCGATGTGATCACCCGTTCGCCAGGTTTGAGCCCCGCGAGCACTTCCACCTGGTCGGCGTTACGGCGGCCGATCTTGATGCTGCGTCTGTCGGCGTGCTCGCCATCGCCACCGACCACCATCGCCCAGGCGCCCCCGGTCTTTTCCAGGAAGGCGCCAGCCGGCAGCAGCAGGCCCGGGCGGTCGCCGCCCAAGGTGATCTGGCCCTCGAGCGCCTGGCCGGGCGCGACGCCGTTCGGTCCGGCTCCGGCGAAGGCCAGTTCCACCAGGAACGTGGCGTCCTTCACCTGCGGATCGACGCGGGTCACCCGCAGCGGCCAGGCGCGGCCGTCGGCCTCCACCTGACCGGCTTGCCCGACGCGCACCCGGTCCAGGTAATATTCGTCGACGCGGGCCTCGATCTTGTAGCCGCTGTCGGCCACGATCTGCCCCAGCCGCTCGCCGCGGTCGTGGATCTCGCCCACGTTCAGGTGCATGTCGGCCAGCTTGCCGGCCACCGGCGCGCGCAGCGTCAGGCTGTCCAGCTTGGTGCGCACCACCTTCAGGCTGGTCTGCAACGTCGCCAGGTCGGACTGCAGCTGCGGCAACTGGCGGCGGCGCAGCGCATCCTGAGTGCGGTTGGTGGTGATCTGCAGCGGCTGCAGCTGGCGGCTGAGTGTCAGCTGGTCGCGAACGTCCTCGTACTTCTGGCGCGGCACGTAGCCCTGGGCGAGCAGCGCCTCCAGCCGGCGCGCGTCCCGCTCCAGGCGCACCACGTCGTAGTCGATCTGCGCCGCCGCCTTCTCGTTGGCCGCCCGCGCGTCCTCCAGCTGCTTCTCGTAGGCCTGCAGCTGGGTGATGGATTCCGACAGCCGCGCCTCCCGGTCCAGCACCTCAAGCTCGAGCTGGGTATTGCGGAACTTCACCAGCGGCTGGCCGGCGGCGACCACGTCGCCGGATCGCGCCAGCACCTCGCTGACCTGCCCGCCCTCCTGGAGGCCCAGGTAGACCACGTCGCGCGGGACGACCTTGGCGCGGAGCGTGACGAAGTCGCGGAACACCCCGGCCTCGACCGTACCCACGACCACGCCGGTCGCCGGCGTGCGCAGGGAGGTTCGCGCGCCGGCGAGGGCGAAGCCCAGGAACACGACGGCGATGACCACGCCCGCGGCCGCCGCCGCCAGGAGCATGCGTCGCCCCTGCCAGAGAGGCCGTTTGACCGGTGTGTCCATCAGCTGCGTCATGTCCATCCCAGTATCCCGGCGCTCGGCCAAACACGGAAACGCCGCGATTCCAGCGAGTTAGCGGACCTGCGCGCTCGGCGGTGCGGCCCGGGTGTCCGAATTCGGACAGCGCCGCGCCGGGCCTCTGGCCGCGTGAGGAGCCAAGTCCCTGATTGGCTTGGCCTTTGCCCCCCGGGACCGCGGGCCTTAGGCTTGGGAGGTGGCCAGCAACCTCTCCTATCTGATCGTGGACGACGACGCGGACGTGCTGAAGGCCGCCGTGATGGCGCTCGCAGGCCCGGCGCTCGTCGTCGAGGCCCTCGCCGCGCCGGAAGGCCTGGAGGCCCGTGCTCCGGCCTGCGACGCGGTGCTACTGGACATGAACTTCGCCGCCGGCGCGCGGGACGGCGCCGAGGGCTTCGACGGCCTCGCCCGCCTGCGCGCGGCCGACCCGGCGCTGTCGGTGGTGCTCATGACCACCTACGGGGGTGTCAAGCTGGCGGTGGAGGCGCTGAAGCAGGGGGCGGTGGACTTCGTTCTCAAGCCCTGGCGAAACGAGGCGCTGGCCGAGACCATGCGCGCCGCCGCAGCCCTGACCGCCGAGCGCCGCGCCGGCTCTCAACTCAACCTCGACGCCATCGAGCGCCGCGCCATCGAGCGTGCGCTGGCGCTCTACGAGGGTAACGTCTCGCGCGCCGCCGCTGTGCTCGGCCTCACCCGGCCGGCCCTCTACCGCCGCATGGAACGCCATGGCCTTTAGCGCCCGCCATGCCGACTCAGACCGATGGGGCGATCTGCGCTTCGGCCTCGGCGTCGCCGTGCGCGCCGTCATCATCGGTGTCATGGCGTTCGCCGCGGTGGCTGCGGTGGCGGCCGGGTACTACGCGACCGCGGCGGTGCTGGCGGTCCTGATCCTGGCCCTGCTCGCCGACTTGGTGCGGAGCATCGGCGCCGCCGACCGGCTCATGGCCCAGTTCATCGACGGCCTGACCACGGAAGGCCACGACCGGCCCGCGCCGCGTCGCGGCTTCCGGCAGATGACGCTGGCCATCGACACCGCCCTGGGCCGCCTGGGCGTCGCCCGCGCCGAGCGGCAGCGCCGCATCGACCACCTCGAGGCGCTCACCGACAACGTCGCCGCCGCCCTTCTGGTGATCGACGTCACGGGCGAGATCCTCAGCGCCAACCGCGCCGCCCGCCAAGGCCTGGGCGCCGTGGCCGGACCGCTGGCCAGTGTCCCGGCGCTTTCGGCGGAAACCGCAGAGCGGCTCATGGACCTGGCCCCCGGCGCGCGGGTGATCCTGCGCCTGCAGGACGGCCGCGCGGTGCTGGCCCAGGTCGCCCTGTTCACCGCCGAGGCGCGCGCCTATCGCCTGGTCTCCCTGCAGAGCCTGGCGGGCGAGCTCGACGCGGTGGAGCTGAAAGCGTGGCAGGATCTGGTCCGCGTGCTGGCCCACGAGATGATGAACTCCCTGACCCCCGTCTGCTCCATCTCCGAGAGCCTGGCGGCCCGCCTGCGCGCGGGCGGGGCGGACCCGGCCGAGGTGGCAGAGGCGATCGAGGTCATCGCGCGGCGCAGCACCGGGCTGATGAGCTTCGTCGAGCGCTACCGGCGCCTGACCGATCTGCCCAACGCCGAAAAGATCCGCCTACCCGCCGCCGATCTGATCAAGGGGCTCGATCGTCTGCTGGGCCCTTTGATGGCCGATGGCGGCGTCGACTATGCCAGCAAGGTCGAGCCCGCCAGCCTCATCCTGGACGCCGACCCCGACCTCCTCGAACAGGCGCTGATCAACCTGCTCAAGAACGCGCTGGAGGCCGTGCGTGGCCGTCCCGACGCCGCCGTCCGGTTGGCCTGTCGCGTCGACGAGGACCAGGCTGTGCTGATCGTTGAGGACAACGGGCCCGGATTGCCCGAAGGCGACCCGGAGGCTGCCTTCGTTCCCTTCTTCACCACCAAGCAGGGCGGCTCGGGGGTGGGCCTCACGCTCGCACGCCAGATCGCGCTGGCCCACGGCGGACGCCTCGACCACGCCCGGCGCAGCGCCGGCGGCGTGGTCTTCCGCCTCTGGCTGCCCCTGGGCTAGAAAGCTCAGGAAGGAGCCTCGAGGGACATGAAGAAGAGCGCAGCCCCGACGGACGAGCCCCCGTCCCGCCTGATCGACGCCAGGATCGCGGAGCTGGGCGGCTGGCGTGGCGCGGCGCTGGCCCGCGTCCGCGCGCTGATCCGGGAAGCCGACCCCGATGTGGTCGAGGAGTGGAAGTGGAACGTGCCGGTGTGGTCGCACGACGGCCTGATCTGCACCGGCGAGGCCTACAAGGCCGCCGTGAAGCTGACCTTCGCGAAGGGGGCGTCGCTCGCCGACCCGTCCGGCCTGTTCAACGCCAGCCTCGACGGAAACACCCGGCGCGCCCTCGACATCCGCGAGGGCGACGAGGTCGACGCCGGGGCCTTCAAAGCCCTCATCCGCGCCGCCGTCGCGCTGAACGGTTCCAAGGCCAGATAGGCGGGCCCCGCGGAGGCGAGGCCCCCGCGCGACGGCCCCCTCATCAGCGTCGGAAAGTGACGCCCACCCGGAACGTCTGCGGCGCGGCGAAGCTCTCCACGCCGTCGGCCGTCTCGCCCACCTCGATCTTCTCGTCAGCCAGGTTCTCGACGGCCACATAGGCCTCCAGGTCCTCGGCGAAGCGCCAGGTGGCCCGCGCGTTCAGGCTGATCCCCGCCGAGAGGCGGCGGCTGTTGAGGTCGTCCTCGAAGCGCATGCTCTCGTAGCGCAGGTCGGCCGAAAGGCTGAGCGCCTCGGTGGGCCGCACGTCCAGCCCGCCGGTGACCGTCCAGCGTGGCGTCTGCGCCGGGCGCAGCCCAGTGAGTTGTGGGGCCTTGGCGCCCCCGTGCACCTCCGCGTCGGTGTAGCTGAGCGCGGCGCGCCAGTTGATCATGTCGCCGAAAGCGCCGGAGCTGTCGGCCTCGACCCCCCAGGCCTCGATCTCACCGGCGTTCTGGCGCTGGCGCAGCGTGCCGCCGGCCGGCACGAAGCCCGCCGTAGGGAAGGTGCCCGGGCCCATGCCGATGGTGACGTTGGCGATCGGGTCCTTCAGGCGGTTGAAGAACACGGTCGCCCCCCAGTGGACCGGCCCGTCGCCGCCGACGCCCGCCTCGATGCCCTGCAGGGTCTCGGGCTTCAGGTTCGGGTTGGCTTCGGTGATGTCGTTGCCCACCCGGAACGGCCGATGCAGCTCGTTCAGCGTCGGCGCCCGGAACCCGGCGTAGGCGGCGCTGCGCACATAGAACGCCTCGCTCAGGGCATAGCGGATGCCGACCCGGCCGGTCGGCAGCGTATCGGAGCGGTTGGGGCCGGGCGCATTCAGGAGGATGGCGCCGGTCGCCGTGTCGCGCTCGATCCGTTCGGCGTCATAGGCCCGCGCCCGATCCAGCCGCACGCCGCCGGTGAGGATCAGGGGGCCCTGATCCAGCGCGGCTTCCAGGTAGGCGCCGGCCACCAGCGTCTTGCCCCCGGCGGTGCGGTCGCGGGTAAAGGAGCCGGCCATGAACCGGAACCGCTCGCGCTCTGTGCCGTCGGTGAGGCGGATGTCGGTTCCGAGCTCCCAGTTCGCGGCGCCGGCCTGGCCCTGCCAGGCGGCATTGAGGCCGTATCCGACCGCGGGCGTGTTGTACTGTTCGTTGGCGGGCGTCGTCGTGGCGCGGTTGGCGGCCACGGCGACGGAGCTGTTCTCCAGGTCGCTCATGCGCACCCAGCCCTGCAGCCGCCAGCCGCCGACGCCCTCCGAAGCCGGCTGGGCCAGGGTGAGCGCCGCGGAGACGCCGGACGCCTCGGAGCGCGCCCCGGAGAGTCCCGCGCCCTGGCGGACCTGGAAGCCGGACAGCCGCAGCGCGGTCTGCACGCCGCCGAAGTCGTGCTGCGCGCGGAAGGCCAGCGAGGTGTCACTGAATTTCAGCCGCTGGTCCGCCGCCCCGCGGCGGGGCCCGCGCACGGCGTAGTAGCCGTCACTTTCAGAGCGCGCGGCGGTCACCAGCACGCCGGGCCCACCACCTACGGCGACCACGCGGTAGCTGTCGCGCTCGCCGTACGAGACCTCTGCCAGCCCCAGGCCGTCCACCGTGCCGCGTTCCTGCAGCGCGACCGTACCTGTCAGCGCGCCGGCGCCATAGGGCCCTGCGCCGGCGCCACGCACGATGGTCGCCCCGTCCAGGCCCTCCGACGGCAGGGCGCTCCAGATCACCCAGCCGCCGAACGGGTCGTTCTGGGGCGCCCCATCCAGGGTCACCAGCGCCCGGCCGGCGCCCGATGGCGCGATGGACCGCAGCGACAGCCCCTGGGTCGTCGGATTGGCAGCGCCCGAGCCGGTGCGGCGGAACAGCGACACGCCCGGCGCGCTCTTCAGCGCCTCGTCCAGCCGAGGCTGGGTCTTCAGGATCTCAGGCCCCACCTGCACCGCACTGAACGCCGCCTCGCCGCCCAGTGGGGCGAGGCGCGGCGCATGCACGATGACGACTTCGACTTCGGGGGGCGACGGCGGCAGTGTTTCGAACATCGGGTCTCGTATCGCTGGTATCGAGGGGAGTGAGAGGGCTAAAGACGCCCGCGGGAGAGCGCAATGGCAAAGGTCGCGATCGTCACCGGTGCGGGTTCGGGGATTGGCCGGGCTGTGTCCCTGGCGCTACTGCGGGCGGGATGGCGCGTCGCCCTCGGCGGCCGACGCGAGCAGCAGCTGGCCGGCACGGCGGCGCTCGGCGAGGGCGCGCCGTGCCTGGTCCACGCCACCGACGTGTCCGATCCGGATAGCGTAGACGGCCTTTTCGCGGCGACGAAGGATCGCTTCGGCCGCCTCGATCTGCTCTTCAACAACGCCGGGACCGGCGCTCCGCCTTCCGGCAGATGAAACCGCAGGATCCGCGTGGCTGCCGGATCATCAACAACGCCCCGATCGCCGCCCACGTCCCGCGGCCCGGCTCAAGCTCCTACACTGCCACCAAGCACGCCATTACCGGCCTCACCCGCTCCACGTCCCTGGACGGACGGCCGTTCGACATCGCCTGCGGCCAGATCGACATCGGTAACGCCGCCACTGAAATGACCGCCCGCATGGCCGGCGGCGTCCCCCAGGCCGACGGGTCGATGAAGCCCGAGCCGACCATGGACGTGGCCGCCGTCGCCGACGCCGTCCTCTACATGGCCGGACTGCCGCTCTCCGCGAACGTCCAGTTCATGACCGTCATGGCCACCCAGATGCCCTTCATCGGGCGTGGGTGAAGGCGCGCCTACCGCGCTGCGAAGGGCAGCGGGGCCGGCTTCTCTACGTCGGCGTCGGTGAAGTTCGGAGCCCGCTTGCCCATGTTGGCATTGACCGCCTCCACCTGATTGGCGGAGCCGATGAGTAGGGTCTGCTCGCGGCTCTCCTCCTCCAGGATCTCCTGCTGGCTGCCTTCCTGCATGAGGTTCAGCAGGCGCTTGGCCGCGCGGATGGCGTCGGGGTTCTTCGAGGCGACTTCGCGAGCATACTCCAGCGCCTCGGCGCGAGGGTCGTCGCAGACTCGGGTGGCCAGGCCCATGGCCAGCGCTTCCTCACCCGAGAAAATGCGGCCGGAGTAGGTCAGGTCGCGGGCGACGTCGTCGCGCACTAGGCCACGCAGCAGCGCCATGCCCGCCATGTCCGGGACCAGGCCCCAGCGGATCTCGAACACCGACAGCTTGGCGTCGCGCGCCACGAACCGCATGTCCGCCGAGAGCTGCAGTTGGTAGCCGCCGCCATAGGCCACGCCGTGCACCGCGGCGATGACCGGCACCGGAATCTCGCGCCACACCATCACCGCATGCTGGGCATGGTTCGAGCCGCCCGCCGTGCGCTTGGCGGTGACCAGGCCGCCGCCCGTGCCCGCGCCGCCCTTGCGCTCGCCCGAGGCCATGGCGGAGAAGTTGGAGGTATCGAGCCCGGCGCAGAACGCCCGGCCGTCGCCGGACAGCACCACTGCGCGCACGCCTTTCTCGCCCTTCAGCCGTTCGCCGGTCTGGATCAGGGCCTCGAACATGGCGTTGTCGAGGGCGTTCATCTTGTCGGTGCGGATCAGGCGGACGTCGGCGACGCCATCCTGGATATCGACGGAAACGCGGTCGTTCATGGGTCTAGCTCCTATTGCCGCTTCGCCAGCACATAGCCGACGCGCGGGAAATGCACGTTGATGACGCCCAATTCGCCGGCTTGGCGGGCCAGGGTAATGCGGTCGCGGGTCAGCGCCACCAGGACGCCCTCGATGGGATCGCGGCCATAATCATCGGCCTGGACCACCACCGGGTCGCCGGGCCGCAGGCTGGTCATCTCGTGGTCGTCGCTGGGCAGCGGATCGGCGGGCGTCTCGCGCGCAGCCAACTGCACGGCGTCGCCGGGCGCCATTTCGCTGCGCCGGCCGTAGCCGATCGCGTCCATGCGCTGGCGCCACGCGGCCAGTCGCGGCAGGCCCGCCATCAGCTCTTCGCCGGCCTGGCCCGCCGCGCTGGCGGTCCACCAGACGTTCATCCAGACCGCCACGTCGGCGAGCGAGGGCGTCGTCCCGCCCAGGAAGTCGCCGCGCGCCAGGCCGTCCTCCATCCAGCTTGCGTAGGCGCGCCACTGCGGCCGCATGAACGGCAGGGCGGCCTTCATGGCGTTCACGTCGAACGGCCGGCCCGTCATCTTCTCGCGGTCGTCGGCGAAGTCCTTGTCGACGCCGGTCTCGCCGAAAATCACCGCCACCGAGACCGAGAACCAGGTCCGGTCGGCCCACAGGTTCACCGCCCAGTCCGCGCCGCGCACCGTCGGCGGGTCGGGATAGCGCCGCTCGATCTCGGCCGCGATCACCTGGGTGTCGCAATAGATGTCGGCGCCGACCTGCATCACCGGGATACGCCGGTACCCGCCGGTCAGCGGGACCAGGTCCGGCTTCGGCATGATGATCGGCTGATCCACCGCGCGCCACGCCAAGCCCTTGACCCCAAGCAGCTTGCGCACCTTCTCGGAGAAGGGCGACGTTTCGTAGTGATGCAGGATGATCTCGGGCATGCTGCGCCGAACCTATGCCAACGCCGCCGCCCTTCAAACCGGTACGTGACGTCAAGCCCTAGAAGGAGGTCACGTCCTCAGCGCCTCTTGCAGGTCGATCTTCTGCGCCCGCTTCGCCGCCTGGAAGGCGGGCCGGGCCTTGAGGCGTTCCCAATACCCCTGGATCGCCGGTGAGAACTTCCCGTCCAGCTTCAACTGCTTGGCGAGAAGCAGCGCATAACCCACGGAAATATCAGCGGCTGTAAACCGACCTGCACACAGCCAGTGCCCCTTGGCCAGCC
>NZ_CADEGK010000138.1:0-6060 GCF_902826855.1 uncultured Phenylobacterium sp.
GGCGATTTCAACGTCGGCCTCACGAGCGAGGGGGCCCTCACGCAGCTCATCGACATCGCCGACGGCCGATGACGTTCGAACGCCGAGCTTGAGGCGACCTGTATCGCGACCACCTCGCTTGGCGCGGCAACCCGATCTCTCCCGCTGCGGACGCGGTCACGGAGGCGTGGGGACGACATTGGCCGACCCTGGCGCCGGATTCGCCCTGGTCCGCGCGACAGCGGCGGGTGTGAACGGCAAATGCTCATCGAGGAACGCGAAGGTGCGCGCCCAGACGTCCGCCACGTCCCCAGGGCTCGTCGGCTGATGCCCGGCGCCCCAGTAGACGACCAACATCGCGTCCTTGTCCTGCCGGAACAGCGCCGAATACATCGCCTCGGACTGCGCCACCGACAACGGGTCGCGCCAACCGTGGATCAGCAACAACGGCGTGTGGATCTGGTCCGCGAACCAGAGCGGGCTGTTGCGCAGGTAGCGATCCCGCTCGCGCCAGGGCGGGCCGCCCAGTTCAGGCTGGGTCGCTTCCACGGTGCCCGTCGACCAGTTGGACAGGTAGCCCTCCTCCGGGAGCAACTGGCGCACGAGGGACAGCCTCGACCAGTAGGCCGTCAGATCGCTCACCCCATCGATGGCCACGGCCGCCCGGAAGCGATCGGTCTGGGTGATGGTCGCCATCGTCGTGTAGCCGCCGAAGCTCCAGCCTAGGATCGCCACCCGCTCCGGATCGAATGCCCCCGCCAACCCGGGCGCGACCCGCGCGGCCGCCTCCGCCGCGAGAATCCGTTCGGCGAGCCGCTCCATCGGCTCGGTCTGGCCGCCCGGCGGGGTCGGCAGGCTCGGCACGAGGACCGCATAGCCGTGGCCGACCAGCATCCGCAGGTTCTGCAGGAACCCCTCCTCAAGATAGCCGTCCTGCGGAACCGACGGGAACGCATAGCCCACGTAGGGCCGCACAATGAGCGGCGGCGGGGGGCTGCCCGTCGCACGCGGGGGAACGAACAGCCAGCTCGTCAGCGCCTCCCCCTGCAGGCCCAGGTGATGGATGGGTTCGGCCTTCAGGGCATCGGTCTCACTGAGGCTCCGGTTGATGGTCGCCAAGGGCTCGAGCGTGCCGTCGCGATCCAACCTGACAAACGCCTCGACGCCCTTCCGCCCCGTCTGGCGGACAAGGACATCGCCCGTGCGGTCCGAAATCCCCACGATGGGACCATAGAGGTTGGTGAGTGTCCGGAGCGGCTTCAGGCCCCCGGACGTCGCGCGCACAAGCTGCGCGGTTGTTGCGTTTTCCGTCGCCGCCAACCAGGTCGCTGCCGCGGCCGCGCGGCTGAGCCGGACGCCGTCGATGCCCCGGTTGGACGTCAGCAGCACCGACATGGCCTTATCGCTCAGCCGTGTGGCCCGCCCCTCGCGGTCAACCCGCCAGGGCTGCTTCTCGCTGAGGAGGACGAGGCCCGTCGCCCCAGAGGCGAGGATCGCCTTGCCCGGCGCGGCCAGTCTCGCCGTGAGGTTGACCGGACCCTTCGCGCCCAAGCGAAACCAGTCGGCGCGGCCGCCGCCGACCGAGCTGTAGGCCCAGAGAACCGGGTCCTGGCCCATCCAGGCCGACCGGACGACCACGGGATTGGTGTCGATCGCGGGCGAAAGCCCTTCGCCAATCCGGGCCGCCGCGCCGTCGCTCGCGCGGACCCGCAGCAGCTGACCGTCCGGCCACGCCTGGCCGGTCGCTCGCGCGAACGCGAGCAGCGCGTCGCCTTTCGGTGACCAACTCAGAACCTGCGGAAGGAAGTCACAGGTGGCGCTGGTGTCGACGATGCGCCGCGTTCGCAGGTCCAGGATCTGAAGCCGGGTCTCTTCCGTCTCGGAGCCGGCCACGCCGCGCACCGGGCCGTCGGGCCGCGGTTGTATGTCCGGCCCTTGGGAGAAGAGCGCCACACGTGCCAGGTCGGGCGAGAGTTCCAGGTCCCGGAACGGGCCTCGGGCGAGTTCAACGACAGCGCCCGTCTCCGCATTCAGTCGCAGCAGCGCTGTGAGCGGCGCCTTCGCGCGGACGCCGGCATAGGCGCCGCTACCATAGACGGTGTGAGCCGTCCCGCCGCGGGCGGCCGCCTCCCAGGCTGCCGGCAGCCGCTCATCGGCGACCCAGGCGGTTCGGTAGGCCGGCGGCGCCGAGCCGTCGCTTCGATCGAGAACGAGAAGGTCGGTATCGCTGAGCCATTGCAGCGCGCGACCTTGACCCCCCGTCCGTGGCGCGGCCGAAAACCACCGCACCGCGCCATTGGCCATCGTGACGACGCCGAGGCGCCATGTGCGCCCGACCAGCTGGTAGACGGCGAGCCGCGTGCCCGAAGGGGAGAAGGCGCCCAGGCTCACGCCGGGCCCGGCATCGTCTGCCAGGAGGGGCCGTGCGCCCTCACGTCGATCGAGGTCGACGACCTGAAGGCGGCCCGCCGCCCGGCTCGGCAATACGGCGGTGTCGTAGCGACCGAACCGGTTGTACGGCCCGCGCTGCTCGAACGCGAACCAGCGGCCGGAGGGATCGAGGGCTTGAGCCCCAAAGGACCCCTGGCTCAAGAGGTCCTCGATGGTGAACGGTCGGGCGCTGGCCGGCGCGTGGGGCACGCCGGCCAGCAAGGCGAGCGCCGCGAGGGCGCTCACCGATGCGCGCTTCATGACCCGACCTCACCAAGCGCGCGTGAGCTGCAGCGACACGAACCGGCCGACGGGATCGGCGTTCGCCGCGTCGTAGGCCAGTCCAACGCTATTGTTGTAGAAGGGTGGGTCCCGGTCGAAGACGTTGCGCACGTTGAGCAGGACCGAGACGCCTTCCATCAGGCCGTTGTCGGCGGGCGCCAAGCGCGCCTGCAGGTCGACCGTCGCGTGCGCGCGAATCCTCACGCCCGCCGTGTCCTCATAACGGCCGGTGTAGTTCAAGGCCCCGCCGACGGTGATCCGGCCGCGGGTCCAGTCGCTCGTCAGGCGGCCTCTCAGGCGGAGTGGGAAGTTCGCGACGTTGACCCGCTCGATGACCGCCGTGGTGGGGGTGAACTGCTGCTTGTAGTCGATGAGATAGCTCGCACTCGCGCCCAGGCGCAGCCGGTTCTCGCCCACGTCGAAGGAATAGGCGCCGCTGGCGTCGACGCCGCGGACGTTGAGCGTCGCGGTGTTCACATATCGCGTGTCGACCGTCGCGCCGTAGTCGGTGGCCGGAAAGATGCCGTTCGCGGGTGCGAACGACTGTGAGGTGATCAGGGCCGTGATGTACGCCAGGTCGGCCGCGTTCGCGCCCGGCATGATCCGCCGCACGAAGGGCGCTACGGTCGGGTCGACGAGGGCGTTGGCGAGACTTGAGCCCACGGGCCGGTCGATCCTGTCCTTGAAGCGGATGTCGAACGCGGTGAGGGACAGGCGGAGGCCCGGCACGGCGGTGGGCTGGAAGTCGGCGCCGACGGTCCAGGAGACGGCGGTCTCCGGCTGAAGGCTCGGATTGCCGCCGCTGAGCTGGAGCGACCGCACGCGGTTTACGCCTTCGGCGATCAGGAGCGCGCTATAGGTCTCGGGATCGTATAGCTCGCGCAGCGCCGGGGCGCGGAACGAGCGGCTGTAGGTGCCGCGCAGCTGCAGGTCCGAGGTCGGAGACCACACGAGGCCGATCTTCGGATTGGAGGTCGTCCCGATGCCCTCGTAGTGCTCCACGCGACCGGCGAGCGAGAGCTCGAGCCGCTGAATGCCAGGGCGGGCGTTCTCGGCGCTGACGATCGGCGCCGCGAGTTCCGCGAAGACCGCCGTCACGTCACGGGAGACGTCGGTGGGGTTCGTCGGGACGGGCGCGATTGTGGAGACGAAGTTGCTGCCGTCGCGCGCGAGGGTCTCGCGTCGCGCCTGGACGCCGAACGCCAGTTTCACCGGACCGCCCGGAAGCGCCCAAAGGGAACCATCCGCCTGGAGGTTCACGGCTTCGACGCGGCTGCGGCTGCGCTGGTAGACCGTCCCGGAGCCGATCGCCGCGCGGATCGCGGCCGGGTTGCTGGCGGGAATGCCGCTGAAGGGATTGAAGAAGCCCAGGCGCGCGGTCGAAAACGCGGTGGCCGGGTTGTCGGCCGTGTTCCCCAGCGCCTCGTTCAGGACGATGGAGTTGACGAGGTTGTAGCCGCGCTGCTCGGTGATCTCCTGGCCGAAGGCCCCGTAGGCCTCGGCCCGCCAGTCGCTGAACAGGCGAAGCTTCCCACCGAGGGTGAAGGTGAGGGTCTCGGTCTGAGCGACCGAGGTGACGTTCGGGAACTCGTTCCCGAACGAATACTGGATCTGGTTCGAGGCCGCACCGTTCGGCGAGACGAAGAACGGGTTGTTCCGCCCCACCGTGAAGGTGCTGGTGGCCGCCATGAGCCGACCCTTGGCCCGGCGCGCGCTGAAACGCGCATCCCCTGTCAGCTCAAGCCGGTCGGTGACTTCCTGGTTCGCGGCGACGTAGACGGAATTCAGCGTCTGGCGGGGCAGGAGATCCTGCCCGATCCGCTGGTTCTGCCGGTTGAGGTTGTTCAGCAGGAAGTCCGACGGCCGCAGCCCGACGCCGTTCTGGCCGGGCGGAACCGCATAGGTCGGGGTGACGGCGGTCGTGCCAGGCACCGGTGCGAGCACGTTGCCGGGGAAGGCGTTCGTGAGCCGGAAGTCGGATCCGCCGCGCGACCGCAGATCAGAGGTCGCGGCGAAGTCGCGATCGGTGGCCAAGAGCCGGTCGCGGCGCTGAAGTTCGTAGGCGACCATGACCCCGCCGGTGCCCCAGTGATGGCCTGCCGTCACCGACACCTGGCCCTGCGCCGGCTCGCCCGATGTCCCGATCCCCGCGAGCGCTCGCAGCTCCAGGCCCTCGAAGTCCTTTCGGGTGACGATGTTGACCACGCCGCCGATGGCGTCCGAGCCATAGATGGCCGAGGCGCCGTCCAGCAGCACCTCGACCCGCTGCACGGCGGCCGTTGGGATCGAGGAGACATCGACGTAGTCCCCGAACGCGCCGGAACCAGCGAGCCGCCGGCCATTGACGAGGACGAGGGTGGCGCGATTGCCCAGGCCGCGCAGATTGATGCCTGCACCGAACGAGTTGTTGCGTCCGACGGGATCGGCGCCGACCAGAGAATTGCCTTCTCCGGCGCCGCCGCTGAAGTTTTCTGGCAGCGCGCGCAAAGCGTCAGCGACTGTTGTCTGGCCGGACCGCTCAAGATCGGCGCGGGTGACCACCAACAGCGGCGACGCTGGAGGCGCGCCACGTACGTTTGATCCCGTGACGGTCACCTCGTCGACCACGGGGGGTGGCGACGCTGTAGCTCCAGCCCCGGCGCTGGCGCCGACAACCTGTTCTGGCGCGCCGTCACCGACGAAAGGGCGATCAGTCGCCGGTCCGTCCGCCGCGCGCGTGGATGTCGACGCGGCATGCAGGACCAGGACGTTCGGCCCGGTCCGCTTCACGGAGATCCCCGTGCCCTGAAGGAGCCGGCGCAGCGCTTCCTCGGAGGTCAGCACGCCCTTCACGGCGGGCGCGCGGCGGTTCGCCACCAGCTCGGCCTTGTAGAGAACCTGCTGGTGGGTCTGGCCGGCCAAAGCGGTCAGCGCAGCGTCGAGCGTTCCGGCGGGTACGTCCACGCTGCCGGCGGTTTCCGCGACGGCCGGCGAGGCAGCCGTGGCAAGAAGCGCCCAGAGTGAGCCGGCGAGTAGGCGCGACCTCAGGTCGGACGACGGACGGGCGGTACGGTACATTTCACTCCCCCGACGCCGCGTTCGGCCTGCCAGAAGGGCGGGGCCTCGGGTTCTCATCACCGACGTCACGGAGGAGACGCGCCGGCGTTGTGAAACGCGAACTTGGGACCTGAGGAAAAATGATCAGCCGGCCGTTGGAGGCTCACTGGCGCGCAGCAGGATCCCGTCGGGAGACGTGCTCGCCCTGAGACTGAAGATTTCGAGGACCCCGGAGACGAAGCCTTCCGTGTCGCCGGTGTCGAAGACACCGCTCACCCGCCCGTCCTCGCATTCCCGAGCGTGCAGCCGGATCTTGGTCCGGCGTAACCTATT
>NZ_CADEGK010000138.1:6070-12730 GCF_902826855.1 uncultured Phenylobacterium sp.
GCTTCGCGCAGCCGGAGCCGCACTGTGGTCCAAGTCGTGGTCATCGACGCGTCGGCGATCTGCGGCACGGGTGGGGCGCCGTTCAGCGTGATCTTCTGGTTGGGGGCAAGGGTCCACTGCTCCTTGCGATCGGGTCGCGTCACCTGCACGCGTCCTTCGGCCAGGATGACCTGGGTCGCGCCGCCGACGCGCCGGACATCGAACTTCGTGCCGATCGCCCTAACTCGGGTTTCGCCGGCCACGACGATGAACGGCCGGCTCGCATCATGGGCGACCTCGAAGAACCCCTCCCCGCGCTGCAGTGTGATGCGCCGCTCATCCCGGCTGAAGCGGATCTCGACCCTGCTGGCCGTATTGAGCCGGAGCGTGGAGCCATCATTCAGCCGAACGATCTGCTGCGCGCCAACATCGGTCTCGTAAGCCTGCGGCTGCAATTGCAAGATCAGGAGCATGAGCGCACCAGCGAGCGTCGCACCCACCAAGCTCAGCGGTAGCAAATTCTTGGCGAGCAACCGTCGGAGCGCCTGCCACCGGCTCGGCTTGCGAAGCGCCGCCTCCGTCAGCCGAACAAGTTCGGGATCGTTCGTGACGCGGTCCGCCTGCCGCCAGCGCGCTTCGACCTCGGAATAGGCGGCGTCGTTGGCCGGGACGCGTCGCCACTGCATGAAGTCTTCAATCGCCGCTTCGCTGACCGAACCCCCCTTGAGCCGCGTGAACCAAGCCGCGGCTTCTTCGAGGGTCCGGCGGTCGTCTCCTCGGAGCGTTCCCATGGCCAGAATCGAAGCCTCAATCCCGTAGTCGAGCGACGAAAAGTGTGACAGCCTGTTGCAACCGTTTGTCGATGGCTCGGACCGATAAACCGTAGCGTTGCGCGATCTCGCGGTTCGTCAAGCCCCCGATCTTGCTGAGCAGCAGCACGTCGCGCAGTTTCGGGGGTAAGGACCGGATCGCCTCGCGGACCTCGAAGTCGTCTTCCGCCGTATGCACACTCAAGTCTGCCCGGGAGAATGCGTGCGGCGAGCGGGCAGCATACTCAGCCCGAACGCGATCTCGTCGGAAGGCGTCACGCGCCAGGTTGCTGGCCACGGTCAGGAGCAGACCACGCGGGTTTTCCACCGGGGAAGACGGCTCCCGACCGGCCATGCGCAGATAGGTTTCCTGGGCCAGGTCATCGGCAAGGTCGGCGCTGAAGCGAACGCGCAACCGGCTTCGAAGCCAGACGAGGTGGGCGCGCCAGGTCGCTTCGGCCGGCCGCGCCGTCGATACGGACTCGTCGTCGCGCGACGAGGACGCGGGCGCTTGCTCGCGCGCCCGATGGGCGGAGTTGGGGCGGGACATGGCGTCCCCTCGGATGAACCGCGCGTCGTGGCGACCGGGCGTCTCAAACGCAGGAGTCTCGATGCCCCCGCGCCCCGCGCTTTCCCATGTCGTTCGGACACGGTCTTGTATGGTGCGGGCGCCCAGCGGCGGCGGATCGGCCGTCGCGGTGACACGGGAAGTTGCCCACCCGCGTCGACATCAGGGTGTCATACGATCCGGCGTCCGCCTAGAGTCCCACCGGCTCCAATTGTGACGCGAAGCACGCTTTCCCGTTCCGGCCGCGGACAACTCAGCGCAGAGCCTTCTCAACGATCGCTTCGAACATATCGAAGAGACGTTCCGCCCTGACGCAATTGCCAAGGTTCATCATCAAGGGGTAGTCGGCCATCTCCGAAAGCTGTCGCGGAGGACGTGCGCTGACGACCAGATCCTCTTCGTTCAAGGTCGGTCCGGCATGCAGGAACCCAAGCAATCCGAACCGCGTCGCGCCAAACTGGACATTGTTGGCCTTGTCGATGTGAAAGCCCTGATCGAGCAGGAATACGGGTGACCCGCTCGAGCCCGGGAAGCAGGCGCAGTCGATCATGAACTCGCTCTCGCCGTGAAGGTCGGCGTCGCGGTGATGCCTCCCCGCACAATCGAATAGAGGGCCTGCCGATCGACGAGTCCCTTCGGGTATCCAATCATCACGATATTCTCGATGGCCGTGAGGCTCTGGAGCCGATCCATGCGCCAGATGTCACTCGACGATATGAACTCTGCGTCGTGAAGCCCCTGCTGCATGAGGGGTCCCGCCACAGGGATCACACACAGGTCGATTCCGGATCGGGGTGATGGACGAGGGAAACCTGGGGGCTTCGGCGGGTCACGGTCGGGCCGCCGCTAGCTAGATCCGGGCACCTGGTACTCAATCCAGTCCGCGTCCTCGACCACCTGCTTGTTTGTCACGACCACCGGCGCAACGTTTGGATTCGCCGGACCGAGCACGTTCAATTGCATCAGCAGACCTGAACCGTCGGCGAGCCGCTGTTCGCCCGCGAAAGTCGTGATCCTCACCGTGGATCGAACAAGCCGATCCGGGTTGAAAGTGATCTCGCCCATCTTTGCCCGCCCTCTCTCACACCGAGCACCGAATCGCCGGCTCACGTAGGGTAGCGCTTCAACGCACCGCAACCTGGAGACACTCGATGTCCGACCACTACGCCGCGACAACGAGCTCATCCTTGCTCGTGACACGATTGCACCTAGCGCATGCGGGAAACTCAAAGGTCTCCGGCCACTGGCGATCAGTGAAAAACGCGCGAGCAGGAACATGATCAGTCTCTTCCGCTCCGCTTGGCCCGCCGCAGAAGCAGCAGTCCGGGGGCGTTGTGAGGAAGCGCTTCTTGCGATCTCGCTTGGCGCCCAAATCAACCCGTCCGCGATCCGCCGTGACTGCGGCGCCAACCGTCGCCCTGACGATTGCCGCGGCACCTTCCCATAGCCCTTGCGCGCCGGCCAGGCGTCAGAGAACGAGGAGCCTCCACGGCCATTGCTGAGCGGCGCCCTGTGTCGGATCCGGCCCGTCAGTTGACTTGCAGCAGCCGTCCCGCGTTCGTTGCCACGACTACGTGAGCGCATCCGAGTAGGCCGCCCTGGACTTCGCTTCCTCAGCACCGTGACCCTGGACAACGTGACGCCGGAGGTCCGCTACTGGATCGTGGGGGTTCTTCGTGGTCATCTGGCTTTTCGTGATCTGGTGGCCGCGGCAGAGGTCGTGGACGTGCTGGCGTGGGCGCGTCAGGTGACTGTCACAAGCCGTTCCGCGTTCGTTCAGGCATGGGCGAGAGCGCGGCCGATTTCGAGCGCCGGGACGAGTGGATGCGGGACTGGAGCGGCCCACGCGGCGACTGGGCCACCCGCGGCGCCATGGACGTGGCGTTCAGGCTGGAGGCCCTGGGGCCGCGCCTGCAGGCTTCGTGCGCGGGTTGGAGCGGGTCGACCAGATGCGCTTCAACTACATCCTAGCCGGGCTCTCCGACGTCGCCGGCTACCGCATCGGCGTGGCGGCTGACCCGTCGCGGACCAGCGGCGAGCCCCTGGGCGTGTAGGCGGGCTGGTGATCGTGGCGTGGACGTGCGGGCTCAAGCGCGGCTGATCGGCGGTCGTGAAGGTCCGGTTTCTGGCGCGGGGCCAACTGGCCCTTTCGACCCTTCGCGGACCTTCACTGGGTCCGCTTGTTGGTCACGGCCGGCGAATGTCGGCTGCCGGACGGGGGCCAGGGACCGCCTTCGACCCGTTGCGGACTGTGGGCAGGACCAGTTCCGGGACGCGCCTAGCCGTAGGTTGAGATTAGCGTCTTGCGGCGGTTACGTATCATAGCGCCGGTAGCGCCGAACCCCATGATCATCAACGCCCAGGCCGACGGCTCGGGCACAGCCACGGCATAGGCTAGGTCGGAGGTCGTTGATGTGACGATCGCCGCTCCGTCACGGGCGCCCGCAGCGTCGTAGACGTTAAGGATGCCCAGAGTGGCGGTGTGGAAAAAGTCGGACTGGACATCGAAGGTCGTGCCGGCCGGGCCCTGGACCAGCGCACTTACAAACAAGTACAGGCTGTACTCGAAAGGAACCCCGTAGGTGAAGTCGAGGAACCCCGGCACCGCAGCTCCCTGCACGTCAAGGTCATCCTGGAGGGCAGAGCCTTCAAGGGTCTCAAGCTCCAGGATCGAGAGTTGCAACGAGGAGGCCATGCAGCCCGGGCCCAAGTCGCAGACCACCCCATACGCGTTGGTGTTGTAGTGGCCGCCTAGCCCCTCGCCGTGCAGGATCCCGTCGTAGTTCAGCGTGAACCCGACGCGGCCTGCTGAGCCCTCCAGTCCAGCGCTGGAGATCAGGATAGTGTCAGTGATCCCGGCCATCGCTACGGCCGCGACATAGTCGTCGCTGCCGAGGGCGTCCTCCGCGAGCGTCCCGGTCACACTGACCTTTGCGCGAAACACGGCTCCAGAACTGTCGACGGTAGCATCGGCGGCGGATTGGGTTTGGAGCCCCTGTTCCGACGTGGCATTCGCACTGGTGGCGTGCGACGTGGAGATGTCGGCGGTCGCAACCGGCGTGCCAAAGGTGGCGTTAGTGTAGACTTCGACCGCTGCAGCTTGGCTGGCCCCAAGGGCAACTGCCGTTGTGATTGCGAGCCCTGCCAGAAGCTTCATTTCAGCATGTCCGTTTCCCCATCCTCACGATCCTGTAGCTAGACCATACACGAACCACTGATATCTCAAATGGGATATCGAGACGATGGAGCGGCGCGCCTAGCATCATGCATTGAGAGAGGGAAGGTAACGTCCGCAAACCACCCCTTGCCGACCTTCGTCGCGTCCGCGGGCCGGCTACCCCCGCCCGATCACCCGCACCCGCCACCGCCGGCCCTGCGCATCGGTGATGTGGAACATCGCGCGCCGGGGCGCGGTGATGGCGTCCTTATGGAACTGCGCGCGGTCTAAGTCCGCAAATCTGCGGAGTTACTTTGGAAGGGCAGGCTCCGGGGGTTGCGGGACCGCCTCTGGACCGGGCGGCTTCGGCAGCGCCTGCAGCCTTCGACTCACCTCGAAGACGATCTTGTCGAAGTTCTTCTGTGGCTTTCCAGTCGCCAAGATGTTGTTGGCCATCTTGAGCTTGCCGGTAAACTCGATGGCCGACGTTTGGCCTGGCGCGACGTGCTACGGTGAAACGATGTCGATGTCGGTCGTCGACGAAGCCCGCTACAGGGGGTGCCTCGATAAGGGCCGCAAACACCACGGCCTTCGCGAAGGGGAACTCCTGGCGGAGGGAAGCTGCAGGCGCTGGCGCCGCCACTACGATCGCAGCCACAAAGACAAGCGCTCGTAGCATTGCCCGCCCCCCGTGTTTTCGCACTCCCTAACTCATCGCAGTTTCGCCTGTGGCCACAACGAAGAACCGTCCTGCCAGGTCCACACAGGAACTAGGATCGGAGCAGAATCTGAAGTGCGGCTGCCTCATCATGGGCGCGCCTAAGCGGTCCCGTTAGGTCTGAAAGCTCTGCTTCGCTGACTTCTGAAAAGCCGTACGTCGGATCGCCCTTTCGCAGCCTCGTCAGCTGAGAAAGACCGGATTGTGAGCCACGCGGTTGCGACGGGTGCCCAGGTCCTTCGCCACGGCGAGATGCGATTGAATTCTCACTATCACATCGGAGGTTGCGGATTTGCCTTCCGCGAGTTTCAAGATCCGCCCAACCCGCATCGCCGGTCCGGCCTGGCGTCCATCTGCGGCCCGCCCACAACTGGCCGACCCTCAATTTCCCAGATGATGAGGTCCAGCAGATGTTCCCAGTGGGTTGTGAGCACCATCACGCGCCCGATTAGAGCGTAGATCGGGTGTTCTGGAGGCAGCGCGCCCCTAATCGTGGGAGCGAAGCCTACGAAGCGCAGAAGACCAGCGCCGACCTCGACGGTGGACATTAACCCTCGCTCCGTACCGATGCCGCCACCATCGCACGTATCGCCTCTGGCCGGCTGACCTTCTGCGGCTGCTGCGCGATCCAGGCGTCGAGCGCAGCTAGCTGATCGGGCTGGAGGCGAACGCCTACTAGCGTGCCCGTCTGAGCCGGTCGCCTGCGTTTCGTGTTATCGCGAGTTGACGATGCCATAACATTCGCGATAACACGAGTGCGGCCCGCCGGGAAGTTCGCAGCTCCCCGCGAGGCCTAACCGCAACCTGCTGCTGTGGAGGCTGATGATGCCTGTGCACGCCTGTGCGCGTGCCTCATTCTCCCTCGACCGCCCCGCCGCCCAAACCCCTCAACGCCCGACAACGCCGCCTGCGACTGGACGAGACTACTCGCAGGCCGACTGGGCGGTTGGCGGTGACGGGGGCGAACGCGAATCCGTCTGCGAAGACGAGGGCGGCGCCTGCGAGGGTGAGGGCGCCGACAACGGCGATGCGGAGCCCGACGATTGGGGTTGGGAGGTTCCAGACTACGGAACCAACTTCCCATCGGCCAGGGCCCCTTGGCCGCCACGTTCAGAGGCGCTGTGATGGCTGGAGCAACCAGAAGGGCGCTGCTGTCCGCCGTGCCTGCGGCAGCAATCGCACTGGCCGCTCCTGCAGTCGGATCGACTCCGAACCGGACGGCAAACGGTCGCTGGCGTGAACTTCACGAGGGCTTCGCGGGGTGGAACCCGGCCATGGCGAAAGCCTTCCGGCACGCGCGCGCTGCTGGAATGGACCCGCACAAGCTGGACTCAGTCAACTTCCCGAGCCGCGAGTCAGTCTACGTGACCTTCGACCTGCGCCGCGAGGATGAGCTGCCCTCGTTCGACGCCGCCGGCGAGCGTGGGTG
>NZ_CADEGK010000139.1 GCF_902826855.1 uncultured Phenylobacterium sp.
CTTCGTCGCACCGACCCAGCCGGAACTCGGCTTCGGCCAGGCCGGCGCGCTGGGGTTCGTCCAGCTCACCGCCCTCTACGCGGCGATCGCCGGCATCTTCGCGCTCATCTTCCGCCGCGAGCTGTCGCCATGGCGCTACGTGTCCATTCCCGACGCGCTGGTGCTGGCCCGGTCCTCCCTGCTGACGGTCGGCGTCTTCCTGCTGGCGGTGTTCGTGCTGGACCGCGCCGAAGGCCTGCCGCGCTCGACCTTGGTAATGGCCCCGCTGTTCCAGATGGTGGCCTGCATGGGCGTGCGGATCCTGCGCCGTGCCCTGCACGAGCACGCCTTGGAGAGCTTTTCGCCGCTGAAGACCATCATCGCCGACCGCACCCCCTCGACCTCGCTGCTGCTGATCGGGCCTCCGTCCCTGGCGGACACCTATCTTCGTGAAGTGGCCCGCAGCCACGATCGCTCCTTCACGCCCGTGGGCATCGTGGGCACCGACCGACGCGACGTGGGCTCCCAGGTCAGGGGGGTCTGCATCATCGAGGCCCTGGACCGCCTGCCGGAGGCGTTGGCGGATCTGCGCCGCTGGAACCGCTATCCGCGCGCCATCCTGTTCCTTGAGGAGCCCGCCAAGCTCAAGGGCCTCACCGCCGCTCTCCTCGGCCAGTTGAAGAACGACGGCATCCGCCTGCTGCGCCTGCCATCGATCGTCGAGCTGCCGCAGCACGAGGGCCTGACCCTCATGCCCGTGCGCGACATCCGCATCGAAGAGCTTCTGGCGCGCGAGCCAATCGAGCTGGACCGCGGCGCCGTGGGCAGACTCATCCAGGGCCAGCGGGTCCTGGTCACCGGCGCCGGCGGCTCCATCGGCTCCGAGCTCTGCCGCCAGGTCGCCGCCTTCGGTTGCGGCCAGCTGATCCTGCTCGACTACTCCGAAACCGCGCTGTTCGAGATCGAACGCGAGATGCGCGAGACCTTTCCTCACATCGGCCTGAAGTCGGTGCTGTGCGACGTCCGCAGCGCCCAGCGCATCACCGCGGCCTTCGAGCGCGAGAAGCCGGATCTGGTCTTCCACGCCGCGGCGCTCAAGCACGTCTCCATGGTCGAGCGTCACCCCACCGAAGGCGTGCTCACCAATGTCATCGGCACCTGGAACGTCTGCGAGGCGGCCAAGGCTGCCGGCGCCGGGCAGATGGTGCTCATTTCCACCGACAAGGCGGTCGACCCCACCAACGTCATGGGCGCGACGAAGCGCATGGCGGAGGCGGTCATCCAGGCCCAGCAGACCACCAACGAGAGCGACACGCGGTTCTCCGCCGTCCGCTTCGGCAACGTGTTGGGCTCTTCCGGATCGGTGGTGCCGATCTTCAAGTCGCAGATCGAGCGCGGCGGGCCGGTAACCGTGACCCACCCGGAGATGACCCGGTTCTTCATGACCATTCCCGAGGCCGCCCAACTGGTGCTGCACGCCACGGCGACCTGCCACGAGGACGCGCGGCGGGATTCGCGCCTGTTCCTGCTGGAGATGGGCGAGCCCGTGTCGATCATGGACCTGGCCCGCCAGATGATCGCCTTGTCCGGCGGCGTGCCCGGCCGCGACATCGAGATCGAGATCGTGGGCCTGCGCCCGGGAGAGAAGCTGACCGAGGCCCTGATCGACGAGACCGAGACATCTATGCCCGCGGCCCCCAAGGTGCTTGAGGTGATCTCCAACTCCGCCCTGCGGGTGACCCCGGGCCATCTGCAGGAGCTCGCCGCCATCGTCGAGACCGGCAGCGTCGAGGACGTCCGCAAGGCGCTCTTCGACCTGGTGAGCCAGGTCCGCGGCGAGAAGCCCGGCGTGGCCCCGAACCTGCGGGTGGTCGCGGGCGGTTAGGCGCGATCTCGTCGCCTCCCCGCTATGCAGGGAGGCAGGAATTCAGGCTGTCACTCCGCCGCTACCACGCGCGCGGATTGGCCCGCCGCTTCGAGCCGCTGAAGCAGGGCGCGGTACTCCTCCCAGAGCCCGTCGGGCAGGTGGTCGCCGAAGCCCTCGTAGAACTCCGGGATCAGCGCGGCTTCCTTCGTCCAGATGGCTGGATCAACAGTGAGCAGAAGGTTGAGCGCCGCTTCCGAGAGGTCGAGGCCGGAGGTGTCGAGGCTGGCGCGGGTCGGCACCCGGCCGATCGGCGTGTCGGTGGCCTCGGCGTTCCCGTCCAGGCGCTCCACGATCCACTTCAGCACGCGGATGTTCTCGCCGTAGCCGGGCCAAACGAATTTGCCGCGCTCGTCCTTCCGGAACCAGTTCACGAAATAGATCTGCGGAAGCTTCGCGCCGGCCTTCTCGCCCATCTTCAGCCAGTGGCCGAAATAGTCGCCCATGTTGTAGCCGCAGAAGGGCAACATCGCGAAGGGGTCGCGCCGCACGGCCCCGATGGCGTTCTCGGCCGCCGCTGTGCCTTCGGAGGCCACATTGGAGGCCATGAACACCCCGTGACGCCAGTCGCGGGCCTCGGTCACCAGCGGCACCGCGGTCGCGCGGCGGCCGCCGAACAGGATGGCGGAGATCGGCACGCCGGCCGGGTCTTCCCACTCCGGCGCGATCACCGGGGTCTGGGACGCCGGCACGGTGAAGCGGGCGTTCGGATGGGCGGCCGGGCCGTCGCTCTGCGGCGTCCAGTCGTTGCCGCGCCAGTCGATCAGATGCGCCGGCGCCTCGGGCGTCAGGCCTTCCCACCACACGTCGCCGTCGTCGGTCAGCGCCACGTTGGTGAAGATCGAGTTGCCCCACAGGGCGTCGATGGCGTTCCTGTTGGTCTCGATCCCGGTGCCCGGCGCCACGCCGAAGAAGCCCGCCTCGGGGTTCACGGCATAGAGCCGGCCGTCGTCGCCGAAGCGCATCCAGCAGATGTCGTCGCCGATCGTCTCGGCCTTCCAGCCGGCCAAGGTCGGCTGCAGCATCGCCATGTTGGTCTTGCCGCAGGCGCTCGGGAAGGCGGCGGCGATGAACTTCACCACGCCCTGCGGCGAAGTGAGTTTCAGGATCAGCATGTGCTCGGCAAACCAGCCCTCGTCGCGGGCCATGACCGAGGCGATCCGAAGCGCGAAGCACTTCTTGCCCAGCAGCGCGTTGCCGCCGTAGCCGGAGCCGTATGACCAGATCTCCCGGCTTTCCGGGAAGTGGACGATGTACTTGATCTCGTTGCAGGGCCACGGAACGTCCTGCGCGCCGTCGAGCAGCGGCATGCCCACGGAATGCACGGCCGGCACGAAGAACCCGTCCTCGCCCAGTTGATCGAGGGCCGCCTGGCCCATCCGCGTCATGATCCGCATGGATACGGCCACGTAGGCGCTGTCGGTGATCTCGACGCCGATCGAGGAGATCTTCGAGCCCAGAGGCCCCATGCAGAACGGCACGACATACATCGTGCGGCCGCGCATCACGCCGCGGAACAGGTCCTTCAGGTCGGAACGCATTTCCGTGGGGTCGAGCCAGTTGTTGGTCGGACCGGCGTCCTCGGGCTTCTCAGAGCAGATGAACGTGCGGCTCTCGACCCGGGCTACGTCCCGCGGATCTGACGCGGCGTAGAACGAGTTGGGTCGCTTCTCAGGATTGAGCCGTTTCAAGGTGCCGGCCGCCACCAACTCGGCGGTCAGTCGGTCCCACTCGCCCTGCGATCCGTCGCACCAGACCACGCGGTCTGGTTGCGTGAGGGCGGCGATCCGGCTTACCCAATCCAGGAGCTTGGCGTGTTTGGTCGGCGCGGGTTCCAGTCCCGGCGCGGTCTTCAGGCTCATAGACGACGACTCCTCGAACCCCATTTTGGCACAACGTACGTGGCCGCGCGCCATATCACCCTGACGAAACTCATAGAGACTGAAAATCCGTCTGCATACCGCGGGCCAACGCGGAGGCGCTGCATCTGGCTCCACAATGGTGCCTGAGCTGTGGAAACGGCCGCTCCTGCCGCCGATATGGGCCACCCGGCACGATCCAGCCCCTGAAGCGCGAATCACCTTGCTGCGGATGGACGTGCGGGCCGCTCCCCCGCGGCCCGCACGCCGCGACGCCTGTCCCCATGGTGATGGCGGCCGCCAGCGGCGCCAACCGCCCTGCAGGCGTCTTAGGCCTAGACGCCGCCGGATCGCCCCTCCCCCCGCCTGAACCGGCGAAGTTGGCGCAGCGGTCGGAATGAGGCATTTGTGGTTCAGGTTTCATTGGCGCGCGCCCATGCCTGACGTCCACCCCATCCGCTCGACGAGGACCGGCCCGATCCGAGGCGTGGGGACCGGCGCGTGAGTTTCATGGCCGAGACCGGCGGCCGTCCGGGCCCGACCGATCCCCTGCTCGAGATCTATCTTGAGCGCCGGCCGAACCTGGTCCGCTATTTCGCGGCTCGCACGGGCTCACTCGCTGCGGCGGAGGACCTGGCGCAGGAACTCTACCTGAAGATCGCCACCCGCGACCTGGCGGTCACCACCGAGAACCCCGTGGCCCTGATCTATCGCATCGCCACCAACGTGATGCTGGACCGCGCTCGCGGCGAGGCGCGCGCGGTGGCCCGCGACACGGCCTGGCGGCAAGTCGCCCACGTCGCCCTCGGCGGCGAGGATGTGGCCGGCGAAGCACCGGCCGACGAGGCTGTGGCGTCGCGCCAGCGCCTGCGCGCGCTGGTCGAGGCGGTCGCGGAGTTGCCGCCGCAGATGCAGCGGGCCTTCCGTCTGCACAAGCTGGAGGGGCTGAGCCACGCCGAGACGGCCCGGGTGATGCGGATTTCCGTGAAGTCGGTCGAGAAGCACATTTCGGCGGCGTTGAAGTCGCTCACAGCGAGACTCGCTTGATGAGGCTCTACCACAAATTGCAGCCCGGGACGGGGGGGCCGGGGTCTTCGGCGACGTCTAAGCCAGCAACGGGCCGCCGCAGCCGGCGGCTTGGGGTCGGAGCATGAGCACCATCTGGCGATTTGGCGACGATGCGCGGCGCGCGAGCGCCGCAGCATGGGTCGTGCGGCTCGAGGCCGGGGACCTCGCGGAGCCCGAGGCCGTGGCCTTCGACGCCTGGCTCTGCGCTTCGTCCGACAATGCCGCCGCCTTCGACGCTGCCCTGGCGACGTCTCACGTCTATGCCGCGAGCGCTGCCCCCGCCGCCCGCGCCCTCGCTGAGCGGCGCCCCGCCCAACGTCCGGTCGGACGCCGCGCCATCGTGGCGGTGGGCGCCGTGGCCGCCGCCGCCGCCGTGGCGGTGATCGTGGCCCCGCAACTGGCCGGACCGGCCGCCACCGAGACCTACAGCACAGGCAACGGCCAGCGGCGCACGGTCAGGCTGGCCGATGGGTCCACCATCGACTTGAACGCCGGCACCCGACTGTCGGTAACCCTCGGCCGTGATGCGCGCAGAGTGACCCTGGACGAGGGCCAGGCGGTGTTCGACGTCATCCACGACGAGCGCCGCCCGTTCGTCATCGCCGCCGGCGACCGCACGGTGACGGACGTGGGCACCCGATTCGACGTCCGCCGCCGCGACGGCAAGCTCTCGGTCACGGTGGCCCACGGCGCAGTCGAGGTGCGGCCCGCCGAGGGCGCGGCCGGGCCCGCCTACCGCCTGCACCCGGGCCAGCGGCTGGACCATGTCGAGGGCGGCGCCGGGAGCCAGGTCGCCGCGGTCGAGGCCGAGGATGTCCTGGGCTGGCGCTTCGGGCGGCTGGTTTATCGCGGACAACCGCTGAGCGAAGTGGTCGCCGACCTGAACCAGCAGTTCCCCTCCCCCATTCGCATCGAAGATCCTGCGCTCGCCGCCGCGCCGATCTCCGGTGTGCTGATCCTCGATGATCAGGACGCGGTAATCCGTCGCCTCGCCTTGCTCGTTCCCATAAGCGCGGTACGTTCCGACGCGGGCGTGGTCCTGCGGCGCGACGGCGCGCCGGGCGGCCGCTAATGAGGGCGAGACCCCATCGGAAGGCGGAGTTGGCCTCTGCGGACGCTGCTGAGCGGCGCGGCCCTCGCCTGCGTGGCGGGGCGCGCTGAGGCCGCTGACGCGCGCCTGCAGATCTCCATTCCGCCGAGATCGTATTCCGACGCGCTGATCGACCTGGGCGTCCAGGCCAACGTCTCCATCCTCGGCACCGCCAGCTGCGGCCCTGGCGGCCGCACCGAACTGCGTGGCCGCTACACGCTGGACCAGGCGCTGGCGCGGCTGTTGGGCGGCGCGCCCTGCCGCTACCGCATCGTCGATTCGCGAACAGTGCGGATCTCCGCCCATGCCGCCCCCGCCGTCGCGACACCCGCCCGCGAACCGGCGCTCACCACGGCCTTGGTCACCGAGGTGGTGGTCACCGCCACCAAACGCCCCGCCACCATGGACAGCCTGCCGGCAGGCGTCAGCGCGATCTCCCGCGAGCAGCTGTCGAACGCCGGCGCCATCGAGGTTGGCCAGACGGTGGGTCAGCTGGCGGGCGTCCTGACCACCAACCTGGGCCCGGGGCGGGACAAGCTGCTGATCCGCGGACTGTCGGACGGCGCATTTACCGGGCGCGCCCGCTCGACCGTCTCGACCTACCTCGACGACGCGCCGATCAACTACAATGCCCCCGACCCGGACCTGCGGCTCGTGGACGTGGACCGCATCGAGGTGGTGCGCGGACCCCAGGGCGCGCTCTACGGTTCGGGCGCGCTCGCCGGCATCTACCGCATCGTGACCCGCAAACCGAACCTGGCGACGGCTGAGTTCGGGGCGTCCGGCTCGGTCTCCACCACAGACGGCGGCGACGAAAGCTACGAGATCGATGGCTACGTCAGTCTGCCGCTGATCCGCGACCGCGCCGCTATCCGCCTGGTGGCCTACGAGGACGTCCAGGGGGGCTACCTCGACGACACCAATCTGCAGATCACCAACGTCGACCAGACCCGGCGCAACGGCGGCCGGCTAGCCCTGAGGGTGAGGTTGAACGACGACTGGCGATTTGACGCTCTGGCGGCGACGCAGAACCTGCGCTCCGACGACACCCAGTACATTATCGTGGACGCGCCCGGCACAGGCAGGCGACCGCGCATGCCGATGCGCGACGAGCCGGGTGGCGGCGCGGCGCCCGGCGATCGCGCCAACAGCGTGCGCGAGACCCACAACAACGACTTCTCCTACGTGGGCGGCACGATCGCGGGAGAGTTCGGCTGGGGAAGCCTCTCTTCCTCGCTGAGCTACGTGCACCACGTCTTTTCGAGCCAGTACGACGCCTCCCGGGCCATCGGCGACATCTTCGCCGCCCCTGAGGAGGACCTCGGCGTCTACACGGAAGGTTCGCGCGCCGATATGCTGGTGCAGGATCTGGTCGTCCGTTCCAACGACGGCGGCCGGTTCGACTGGCTGGCGGGCATCTACGGGTCGCGGACGCGCGAGCGCAATCCCTCCAGCCTGGCCATCCTGTCAGCGGGGCCGGTGGTCAGCGCTCGCTACACCGAGGCGCGCAAGGATCGGCGGCGCGAGCTCGCAGTCTACGGCGAGGCCACCTACGAGCTGTCCGAGGGGCTCAGCGCCACCCTCGGCGGACGGCTGTTCGAAAGCCGCGTGCACACTACTGCCGACATCGACGTTGTGCTGGCGAACGCGGGGCCGCGGTCCTTCGACCGCTCCCGCACTTTCAACGGCTTCTCGCCTAAGCTTTCGCTGCAGAAGGCGTTCGGCAACGGCGACCTCGTCTACGCCCTGGTGACCGAGGGCTATCGGCCGGGCGGGTTCAACTCGTCTGGCTTCTTCGAAATCCGAGACAATCGCGCATTGTTCGCCGCCGACCGGCTGCGCAACTACGAGGTCGGCGCCAAGCTCAAGCGGTTCGACGGCCGCCTGGTGGTGCGCGCGGCCGCCTACTACGACGACTGGACCAACATCCAGACCGACCAGTACCGGCCTTCGGGGCTGTCCTACACGGCCAATGTCGGAGATGCGCGGATCCTGGGGCTGGAGGCCGAAGTGGCCTACGATTTCGCCTTCGGCTTTTCGCTGCAATTGAACGGCCTGATCTCGGATTCCAAGACCCGAAATCCCAATCCAGACTTCCCGCTCCTGGGCGCGGAGGTCGTCGCCGAACTGCCGGGTGTGCCCAAGAGCTCCGGCGGCGTCCTGGCCGTCTATCAACGTCCGTTGACGGACGCCCTGACCCTGCGCCTCGTTGGGCAGGTTCAGTACGTGGGGCGCGCAGATCTGGGCTTCGACACCAGCCGGTCGCCCCGCCAGAGCCGCTACCTGCGCGCCCGCCTTTCCGCCGAGGTCGCCAGCGACAGATGGCGGCTGACCGTCTTCGTCACCAATCCCACCAACAGTGAGAGCGACACCTTTGCCTACGGCAACCCGTTCACCTTCGGCCTCGTGCGCCAGGTGACGCCACAGCGGCCGCGCACTGTAGGCGCCCGGCTGGGCGCGACTTTCTGATCCAACCCGCGCTCGCGGTGGGGGGCAGTTCCCCACGGCGGCGTCTTACCTCGTGACGGGAACCCGTCGGGGGATGGGAGCGGGCGAGCGTGGTGCGGCTGTCGGCCTTCGTATGCGTGCAAAACCAGGACGCGCTGCTGGCGGCCTGCCTGCGCAAGCTGTCCTTCTGCGACGAGGTGGTGGTGGTCGCCGACCGCTGCACCGACCGTTCGCAGGAGATCGCGAGGCGCCACGGCGCCATCGTCATCGACGGCATCTTCCCGCTGGAGAGCCAGCGCAAAGCCGTAGGGGCTGAGGCCTGCACCGGAGACTGGATCCTTGAGGTCGAGGCCGAGGACATGGTCGACGCCGCGCTGGCCTGGGAGATCCGCGCGGTGCTGCAGCTGCGCCCGGCGGGCGACTGGTACGATCTGCCGATCGACAACTACGTGGGCGAGACGCTGGTCCGCGACGGCTGGGCCGGCGTTCTGAGCGCCCGCGCCGAGCCCAGGCTCTACAAGCGCGGCCTGAAGACCTGGACGCCCCGCCGCCTCAATGCTCCCGCAGTGATCGCCGGTCGGTTCGGGGGGGCCTTGAAGGGCGCGGTGCGTCGCACGCTGGCTCGCGATGTCGGGGCGCTGATGGAGCGGCTCGGCCAGCTCACCGCCCTTCATGCCGAAGACCTCGTGGACGCCGGCGGCCCGGCGAGCGTCGCCGCGGGCCTGGCCGCCGGGACGCTGAATTTCGTGCGCGCCTACGTGGGCCAAGGCGGATGGCGCGAGGGCCGCCTGGGCTTCCTCGTCGCGACGCTCGCGGCCCTGTTCCCGGTGCTGTCTCAGATGCGCGCCGGCGATGTGACAGCCGCCCGCAAAGCCGCCGTCACCGAAGCCGCCAAGTCGAGCGACCTGCGCGAAGTCGTGGGCATCGCGCGCTAGCATCCACGCGCGACGCCCGCTACGAAACGGACCCGCGTCCATTTCCCGAGGCACCTGTTGACGATCCTGGTCACCGGCTCCGCCGGTTTTATCGGCTTCCACCTGAGCCGCCGCCTGCTGGAGCGGGGCGAGGCCGTCGTCGGGCTCGACAACCTCAATCCCTACTACGACCCGACGCTGAAGGCCGCTCGTCTGGCGATCCTGGAGGGCCTTCCCGGCTACCGCCACGCCCGACTCGATCTGGAGGACCGCGACGGCGTCGCCGCGCTCTTCGCCGAGACCAGGCCCACGGCGGTGGTCAACCTCGCCGCCCAGGCCGGCGTCCGCTACAGCCTGGAGAGCCCGCGCACCTACGTGGACTCCAATGTCGTGGGCTTCCTGAACATCCTCGAGGCCTGTCGCACCCACCCGCCGGGGCACCTGCTCTTCGCCTCGACCAGCTCCATCTACGGCAACCACGCCAACATGCCGTTCAGCGTTCATGACGCGGCGCCCCACCCGATCACCCTCTATTCGGCGACCAAGGCCGCCAACGAGTCGATGGCCCACGCCTATGCCCACCTGTTCGGCATCCCGGCCACCGGCTTCCGCTTCTTCACCGTCTACGGACCGTGGGGGCGCCCGGACATGGCCCTCTTCAAATTCACCGACGCGATCCTCAAGGGCCAACCCATCGACGTCTACGGCGAGGGCAAGATGTCCCGCGACTTCACCTACGTGGACGACATCGTCGACGGCCTGGACGCCGCCCTCACCCGGCCGCCTGCCCCGAACCCTGCCTGGGACGCGGCGCAACCGGATCCGGCCACCAGTGCTGCCCCCTGGCGGGTGCTGAACCTGGCGGCCAACCGCAAGGTCGAGCTCCTGCGCTACATCCAGGTGCTCGAGGAAAAGCTGGGCCGGAAGGCTGTCCTCAACCTGATGCCCATGCAACTGGGCGACGTGCCCAGCACCGAAGCCGACACCGCCGAAACCCTCGCCGTGCTCGGCTACCAGCCGAAGGTCGACGTCGAGGAGGGCGTCGGCCGGTTTGTGGACTGGTACCGGGAGTACTACGGCGTCTGACCGGCCGCCTGGCAAGCACCCCTCCAGGCGCAGGTCTTTTTCGCCGGGCTGACAGAGCTCCGGCCTGTCGTCTTCGTGGTCAGACCGCCTTCAAGGCGACCGTCATGACCACTGGTGGCCGCGGCGACTCTGAGACCGGGCGGATCCGACGCACTTTTGCCGCATGACCTGCGACACGTAGCGTCCTTCGGATGACGGAAGCTATCGACCTATAGTTTCTGCGCAAGGCAGGTTACCTTCAACAAGCTTGGCCATAATTCGGGCGCCGAATTGGTCAATCACTGCCGCGCGCCTCATCCGATAGAGAAAACAGTCATGATCACAACCGTCAGCACGTCTGCGGCCCTAGTTAGTGCGCTTGGCACGGCACGATCTGGCGACACGATACTGCTAAAATCTGGTTTATATTCTCCCATTTCGCTCGCTAATCTGAATTTCTCGTCGAGCGTCACCATCGCGTCGGAGGCGGGCGGCGTCGCGGCCAAGCTCGCTGGCCTCAAGATTTCCAACTGCAGTGGCCTAGCGTTCCGTGACCTCGAGTTCGTCGTAAATCCGGCCGGTGGCACCAACCAGTTCCTGGTGTCGGGCAGCCAGAATATCCACCTCTCCGGCCTGGACGTGCACGGAACGCTCGACGGCAACCCACAGAACGACGCCGCCGGCCTCGAGCTCAAGTACAGCTCGAACATCACGATCACGGATTCGGAGTTCCACGAGCTTTACTATGCGCTGGGACACCGGGACATCTCCGGCCTCACCGTCATCGACAACACGTTCCACAACCTGAGGATGGACGGAATCCGCGGCGCCGGAACGTCGAACCTCGAGATCGCCTCGAACACCTTTCGGAACTTCCATCGGGCCGTGGGCGACCACTCGGACGCGATCCAATTTTGGAACTCTCCCACAGTTCCGTTCGTCTCCAAGCTTAACATTCACGACAACATTATCTTGCGGGACGACGGAACCCCTATGCAGGGAATCTTCCTGAATATCGACAATGGAACGCAATACTATCGCGACGTCAGCATCACGCAGAACCTTATTGTCGGCGCATCCTATAACGGTATCTCGGTCTGGGGCGCGACCAACCTCAAGGTGGAGGGCAACACCGTCGTCGGACTGAGCTACCAGAAGGCTTGGATCAGGATCGAGAACGTTGCGGGTGGGAGCTTGGCGCACAACAGCGCCAACACCGTGATCGTGTCCTCGAAAGTGACCGGGGTGGCGGTGTCAGACAACACGACCCTCCCCCTGGACACAGACAATGGCGCAGCAATCCTTGCGGCCTGGGTGCTCGACCAGGCGGCGACGGTCGTTGGCCAAATCGTAGGCGGTGGCGGCGCTGACACCCTCACCGGGACGGCGGGCATGGACACGCTGGTCGGCGGTGGTGGAGTCGATCGCCTGACAGGTGGCGCAGGCAACGACCTCTACGTGGCGGGCGCCGGCGCCAAGATCATCGAGTTGCTGGACGGTGGCGTCGATACGATCCGCACGTCGGTGTCGCACGTGCTCGGCGCCAATGTCGAGAACCTCGAACTGACTGGAGCCGCGAGCGCCGACGCCGGCGGCAACGAGCTGGACAACGTGCTGGTCGGCAATGTGGCGAACAACCGTCTCTTTGGTTGGGCCGGCAATGACGTGCTGGAAGGCGGAGCCGGCGATGACGTGCTCGACGGCGGCGACGGCGTCGACACCGCGTCCTACGAGCATGCGGCCGGCGGCGTCACCGTCAACCTGCTCACCGGCTGGTCCAAGACCTACGGCGCCGGGGCGGACACCTATCGCAACATCGAGAACGTCCGCGGATCCGCCTACAACGACATTCTCTCCGGCAACGCCGGCACGAACGTCCTCTCAGGTCATGAGGGCGCCGACCGGCTGATCGGCAACGGCGGCGCGGACACCATGACAGGTGGGACCGGCGCCGACATGTTCTTCTACACCGCCCTCAACGACAGCACCGCCGCCGCGCGCGACAAGATCGTCGACTTCAACCGCGCCGAGGGCGACATCATCCACCTCCGTGGCGTCGACGCCAACGCCAACCTCATCGGCGACCAGGCCTTCACCCTGGTCACCGCCTTCACGAAGGCGGCCGGGCAGCTGACAATCTCCTACCAGACCGACCACTACGCCGTCCAAGGCGACGTCAACGGCGATGGCGTCGCCGACTTTGCCATCAACGTGCACACCGGAAAGTCCCTGCTCGCCTCCGATTTCGTCTTGTAGCCACTCCCCCCCAGCCACGCGCCTGCGCCCCCTGCCCAGACCCCCGGCCCACCGCCGGCGGGTCTGCGAGCAGATGCGGC
>NZ_CADEGK010000140.1:0-4648 GCF_902826855.1 uncultured Phenylobacterium sp.
CTGAGGAGGTCTGGTACATCTTCGACAACTCGGACGCCCAGACCGTGGTCTATGCTCACGAGTTCCGCGACGCCGTGGCCCAGATCCGGCCGCGCCTGCCCAAGGTCAAGACCTGGATCGAGGTCGCCGACGACGGCGGCGCGGTCGCGCCGTTCGCGGAATCCTTCGACACCCTTGCCGCCGAGGGCAATGGGGGGCCGCTCGACATCCAGCGGTCCGGGGAGGATCTGTTCTTCATCTATACCGGCGGAACCACCGGCATGCCGAAGGGCGTGATGTGGCCGCACCAGGACATGCGCGAGATCACCCTGCAGGCGCAGCGCAAGCTGGGTCCGGTGCCGGAGACCCTGGAGGCGCTGCGCGAACACACGCGCGCCATCGGCCCCGGCGGCCGCATCCTGCCTGCGCCGCCGCTGATGCACGGGACGGGCCTGCTGACCGCCATGGGCGCGCACCTGGCCGGCGGCTGCGTCATCACCCTCACGGGCGAGCACTTCGACGCCGACGAGATGCTGACGGCCATCGACCGCCACCGCCCGCAGTCCCTCGTGGTCGTCGGCGACAGCTTCGGGCGGCCGATGCTCAACGCCCTGAACGCGCAGCCCGGCCGCTACGACGTCTCTAGCGTCCTGGTCATCGTTTCCTCCGGCGTGATGTGGAGCGTGGAGAACAAGCGCGGCCTCTTGGAGCACATGCCCCAGGCGATGCTCAACGACGGGTTCTCCTCATCGGAGGCGATCGGCATGGGCGCCTCGGTAATGACGGCGGCGGGCGAGGTGCAGACCGCCAAGTTCATGCTGGGCGATCGTTGCCGCGTCTTCGACGAGGACGACCAGCCCGTCGAGCCCGGGTCCGGCAAACGGGGACTCGTCGCCCTCGGGCCGCCCAATCCGGTCGGCTACTACAAGGACCCCGAGAAGACCGCCCGCACCTTCCGGGTCATCGATGGCGTCCGCTATTCCTTGCCCGGCGACTGGTGCGAGGTGGCGGCGGACGGGACGCTCACGCTGCTGGGCCGCGGCAACGCCTGCATCAATACGGCCGGCGAGAAGGTCTTTCCCGAGGAGGTCGAGGAGGCGCTGAAGACGCACCCTTCCGTCGACGACGCCCTGGTCGTGGGACTGCCTGATGAGAAATGGGGTCAGGCCGTGACCGCTGTCGTGCAGCTGGCGCCCGGACACGAACTCGACGAGCAGGGCCTGCGCACCCACGTGCGCGCCAGCCTCGCCGGCTACAAGACGCCCAAGCGCATCGTGGTCGCCGACCGCGGTCTACGGGCCAGCAACGGGAAGGCCGACTACCCCGCGGCGAAGGCCTGCGCCGAGGCGGCCATCTCAGGTGAACGGGAAATCGCACAATGAGCGCTGCTATCGATCCTCGCACCCCGGTCCTGATCGGCGTCGGCGAAGCTTCCGAGCGCCTCGGCGCCCCCGGTTATGCTGCGCTTTCCCCGGCGGACCTGGCGGCGGCAGCCTGCCGCGCCGCGCTGGAGGACACCGGCGCCGCGCGACCGGTCGCTCCGCAGGTCGAGGTGCTGGCTGCGATCCGCCAGTTCGAGAACTCCGGGCCCGGCGCAGTCGCGCCGTTCGGGCGCGCCGACAATTTCCCTCGCGCCGTCGCGCGGCGGATCGGCGCCAATCCGGCGCGCGCCATCGTGGAACCGGTGGGCGGGCAAGGACCGCAGCACCTGGTCAATGAGTTCACCAACGCGATCGCCCGCGGCGAGATGGACCTGGCGCTGATCTGCGGCTCCGAGGCGATCTCGACCGTCCGCGACCTCGCGGGCAAGGGCGAGACGCGGGATTGGGCCGAGACAGTGGAAGGCCAACTCGAAGACCGCGGCTTCGGCCCGGGCCTCGTCACCCGCGAGTTCCCCAGCCACGGGGCGCGTACGCCCATTCAACTCTACGCCCTGTTCGAGAACGCCCGGCGCGCGAAGACCGGCCAGGACCGCGCCGCCTACCAGCTGGAGATGGGGCGGCTGTTCGCACCGTTCACACAAGTCGCCGCGGGCAATCCGCACGCCATGTCGCAGACGCGGTACTCGGCCGATGAACTGGCGACGGTGACGCCGCAGAACCGGCTGGTCGCCGACCCTTTCACCCGCCGGCTCGTGGCCCGCGACCAGGCCAACCAGGGCGCCGCGGTGCTGATCGCCTCCGTCGCCAAGGCCCGCGAACTTGGCGTCCCCGAAGACCGCTGGGTCTATCTGCACGGCGGCGCGGACGCCATGGAGCGGACGCCGTTCGCGCGCAATGACCTCTCCGGGTATCCGGCCGCGGGCCTGGCCGCCCGTCGGGCCCTGGAGGTCGCTGGTGTGGACGTGGCCGACGTCGCGGCCTTCGACCTCTACAGCTGTTTCCCGATCGCGGTGACCACCGTCCGCGACGCCCTGGGGATCGCACCGGACGACCCTCGGCCATTGACCGTCACCGGCGGGCTGCCGTTCTTCGGCGGCGCCGGGAACAACTATTCGATGCACGCCATCGCCAGCATGGTGCGCCGCCTGCGCGCCCAGCCCGGGGCCTTCGGCTTCGTAGGCGCCAACGGCGGGTTCCTCTCGAAGTACTCGGTAGGCGTCTATTCTACGACGCCGGTCGCCTGGAAGGGCTTCGACAGCTCAGCCCTGCAGGCGCAGATCGACGCCTGGCCAGCGCCTGCCGCCGCACCCGACGACGCCAACGCAGGGGTCGTGGAAACCTACACCATCGACTACAGCCGCGAGGCTCCCTACGGCGTGCTCGTGTGCCGCACGCCGGCCGGCGAACGTTTCGTCGCCGCCGCGGAGGACCCCGCGCTGGTCGAGACCATGATCCAGCGCGAGCCCCTGGGCGCCGCCGTCGTGACGCACCGCGACGACAAGGGTCGCCGCGTCGCGGTTCAACTGGACGCCGCCTGAACGCTCAGCTGGGCTGCTGGAGTTCCGGATAGAGCGACGAGCTCGCCTTGAGGAAGCGCAGGAGGTGGCGCATGCGCACCACCACCTTGCCCTGCTCGTCCGTCGTGGTGGCGTCCCACCACAGGTATTCGGTCTTGGGACTTTGGCCGACCCCGACCACCTCGCCGGTTACGGTGTAGGGCCGGTCGACGAACACGGGGCCGTTCTCGTAGGCCACCTGGAAGGCGCCGAACATGCCGGAGGTGTCGCCGATGTGGGGCGAAATCCGGTCGTGGTGATGGGTTTCGCCGTCGCCCACCAACAGCCGGAACATCATCGCCGCAGTGGTCCCGACCGAAGCGATGGGGCCGCCCCAGGGCGAGGGGCCGCTATACCAGTCCATGGGCTCATTGCTGGACCCGTTGGCGATCGCCGCAGCCTGTTGCTCGCCGCTCGGGGTCGTCTGGGCGCGTCCGAGGTGCTGCCCGGGCTTCACGCCGTTCAGCAGGCGCAGCTGGCTCTCGTCGGAGGTGCGCAGGTCGCGGGTCGCCAGCTCCGAGCGGCTGTGGTCGCCGAGCGAGGCGGTGCCCTCGCAGACGATGAAGTCGGGGACGTCCGGGCGGCGCGCGAAGATGCGGGTCTGGGCGCCGGGCGCCGGCGGCGGCTCAACCACGGCCTGCACGGTCTCACCTGACACGACGATGTTCTGGAAATAGAGCGAGAGCGCGCCCCGCTCGAACCATTCGCGGCCGTAGGTCTGGACCAACAGCGGGGCGAAGAGATCCAGGTGCAGGTTGCCGCCCACGGCCGAGCCGCGGAACCCCAGCCGCTGCGCTTGCGCGGGGTCGTGGATGCTGGCGTTGGAGTGGTTCAGCGCGGTGCGCACCGGACCGATCAGGCGCTCGGCGGGGGCATCTGTCATGGTCATGGTTCCAGCTCCTCTTCAGGTGGGCCTGTTGGCCAGGCGCGCCATGGCGTTCATCTGGCTGTGGTAGCGGAACGCCGCGCCCAGGCCATGGATGTCCAGCGCCGCGTTGTAGACGCTCTTCTTGTAGCGCGCGTCGACCGGGCCGAGTGTCAGGGCGTCGGCGGCGATGCCTTCGACCGTCGAGTCCAGCTCGGCCTCGGGCACCGCCATGGTGACCAGGTCGAAGCGCTCGGCAGTGGCGCCGTCGATGATACGGCGCGTCAGCAGGAGGTATCGGGCCTTCTTGAGCGGCATGGCGAACTGCCACAGCGGCATGGACGACGAGCCCACCCCGGCCGCCGGATGGCCGAGGCGCGCGGTGTCGGCCGCCACGGAGATGTCGCACAGGAGCTGTAGGTAACAACCCGCCGCCAGCGCATTGCCCTGGACCCGCGCGATCGTCACCTTCGGGCAGTTCCAGATCCGCAGGTAGCGTTGCTCGATGTCGGCGAGCGCGCCCATGGCGGTATCGACCTGCCAGCGCCCATCCTCGCCCGGCGGCGTGATGTAGTAGCTTCCGCCCTTTAGGTCGTAGCCGGAGCAGAACGATGGGCCGGCGCCCGCCAGGATCACCACCGATACGCTGTCGTCGCCCCCGGCTTTGATGAAGGCGGCGTCGAGATCGTCCATCATCTGGTGGTTCAGGGCGTTGTGCTTCTCCGGTCGGTTCAGGGTGATCCGGGCGATCCCGCCGGCCGCTTCATAGAGCACGGTCTGGAACGACATGGATCGCCTCCGCCTTTCGGGCGCCTAGTGCGCACAGCGACACCCTCCGCCCCCGCCGCCACGTAAGTAAACAGGAT
>NZ_CADEGK010000140.1:4658-12621 GCF_902826855.1 uncultured Phenylobacterium sp.
GCGCGCGGCTGGCGACTCAGGCCCCGGGCGGGTGGCGCTGCTCCCGACCATGGTCTGCTTGCCCGGCGGGCGTTGACAGCCGACATCGCATAGGTCCGAGTGCACACCCTGAATTGTCGAGGTCGCCCGTGTCCGACACCGAGGGGGTCGCCAATCCGCAGCAAGGCGTCTCGCGCGCCATGCTGCCCGACTTCCGCGAGGTCTTCGAGGTCTCGCCGCGCCCGCTGCTGCTGATCGCGGCGGACGACCGGCTCACCATGGTGGCGGTCAACAAGGCTCACGCTGCGGCCTTCGGGACAACGCAGGAAGCCCTCACGGGCAGGGGTATCCTCGAGGTATTCCCGCCTGACCCTTCGCCGGACATCGCCGCCTTCATCGAGGCCATCCGCACCTCGCTCCGACGTGTGATCGAAACCCGCCAGCCTGACCAGATGGGGACGCGGCGCACCCCCCTCCGCGGCAGCGACGGCCGCCCCGTCGAGCGCTACGTGACTGCGACCAATGCCCCGATCCTCGGTCCTGACGGCGTGGTCACCCATGTGGTCATCGCCGTCCTGGACGTGACCGGCGAGGTTCTCGAGCGCCGCAGCGAGGAGGCTCGCACGCTGCTGATGCGCGAGGTCGACCACCGCGCCCGCAACGCGCTCACCGTCGTACAGTCGTTCGTGCGCCTGACCCGCGCCGAAAGCATGGACGAGTTCCGCCGCATCATGGACGGCCGGGTGGCGGCTCTGGCGCGGGCGCAGACGTCGCTTGCCGCCCGCCGCTGGGAGGGCGCCGGCCTTGGCGACGTGATCGAAGCCGAGCTCTCGGCCATGTCCGCCACGGGGCGCTTCAGCGTCACAGGCCCTCGGGTGGTCTTGGGGCCGGAGCGTGTCCAGGCCATGAGCATGGCGATCCACGAGCTCGCCACCAACGCGGGCAAGTATGGGGCGCTGTCGACCGGCGGCGGCACGCTCAGTGTCAACTGGACGCGCGACGCCGGCGGCCGTCTCAACCTGGTCTGGCTCGAGGATGGTGGCCCGGCGGTCATCGCCCCGTCCCGCCAAGGCTTCGGCTCACGCCTGATCGGCCGTCTCGCGCGGCAACTGGGCGGCGACATTGTCTACGAGTGGCGGCCGAGCGGACTGCGCGCTGAAATGAACCTGGACCTGGGGCGAGGCCCCATGGGGGCCCCGCCGGCCGAGAGCGACGCGCCGGCCTGACGCCCACCTTTGCGGACGCCCGCAATCTATGCGAGACGCGGCCTGGGCATAGGGCCCTGGGCGCGACGGCGACGATGAAGCAGTTCCTGATCACAGCGGCCGGTGTGTTCGTAGGGCTGCTGATCTTCATGGTCGGCGCACCGCTCGTGCTGATCAGCATGATCGCGGGCGCCACGGCCCCGACGCCGGTCCCCAGCAAGGCGGTGCTCGAGCTGGATCTGCGGGGCCCGCTCACCGACCAGGCGCCACACAATCCGCTGTGGGGCATCGGGCGCAATTCCTCCTCGGTCATGTCGATCATCTCGACCCTGCGGCGTGCGGAGAAGGACGACCGCGTCCAAGGCCTGTTCGTGCGGCTGCCGGAGGGGGGGCTGGAGCCAGGGATGGCGGACGAGCTCCGCCTGGCGTTCACCCACTTCCGCACCGCGGGCAAGCCAGTCTACGCCCACAGCCAGGGCATCTATCCGTCGGGCTTCGTGACCGCCACCTACATGCTGGGTCGCGCCGCCGACCAGCTCTGGATGCAGCCCGGAGCTTCGCTCCAGGTGACCGGCGTCGCCAACGAGGACCTGTTCCTGAAGCGCCTCTTCGACAAGTACGGCGTCGTGCCACAGTTCGAGCAGCGCTACGAATACAAGAATGCCGTCAACGGCTACCTCTATTCAGACTTCACTCCGGCCCACCGAGCATCGACACTCAGCTGGATGGGTTCGGTCTATCAGTCGAACCTCGGTTTCGCGGCGCTGGACCGCAAGACCGACCCCGCCGCCCTGCGCGCGCGCATCGAGGCCGGCCCGTACCTCGCCGAGGATGCGCTGAAGCTGAAGCTCATCGACCGCGTGGGCCAGGCGCGCGAGGCCGAGCAGGCGATGTTGGACCAGGCCGGCGACGGCGCCCAGCGCGTCGACTTCGACGACTACACCGACGCCACCCGCGCCCGCGGCCGCCCCAGCGGCGACGTGATTGCGGTGATCGAAGCCGAGGGCCCCATCCTCACCGGCCGCGACCAGGGCTCGAACCCGTTCACCGGCGGCGCCAGCATCTATTCCGACGACTTGGCCGAGGCGATCCTCAAGGCGGCCAGGGCCGAGTCGGTGAAGGCCATCGTCCTGCGCCTCAACTCGCCCGGCGGGTCCGACACCGCCTCCGAGCAGATCCTCGACGCCGTGCGGGTGGCCAAGGCCAGGAAGAAGCCGGTGGTGGTCTCGATGGGCACCTACGGCGCGTCCGGCGGCTACTGGATCGCCTCGGAGGCCTCGGCGATCGTGGCCCAGCCGACGACGCTCACCGGCTCTATCGGCGTCTATGGCGGCAAGTTCGCCGTGGGTCCGGCGTTGGCGCGGTTCGGCGTCGACGTGCGGCCGGTCGGCGTGGGCGGCGAGTACGCAGGCGCCTTCGGCCTCAGCGAGCCTTTCACCGCGACGCAGCGGGCGGCCTTCTCCGCCTGGATGGACCGCATCTACGGCAACTTCATCAGCCGCGTGGCGGCCGGCCGCAAACTGCCCGAGGCTCGCGTACGCGAGATCGCCAAGGGCCGCATTTGGACCGGCGCCCAGGCCAAGGAGATCGGGCTGGTGGATAAGGTGGGCGGGTTCTACCAGGCGGTCGACGTGGCCAGGGACATGGCCGGGCTGACCGGAGAGGTTCCGCTGCGCCGCATGACCCCCACCGAAGGCGCGCTGGAGGCCCTGCAGAAAGCGCTGGGTGTGTCCGCGACCTCCGCCCGGACCCTGGCCGCGGCGGCCTGGGTGCTTGGCGATCCGCGGGCGCAGGAGATCATCGACCGCACGGCGGAAGCCCGGCTCCGCAGCCAGGGCGGCGGAATGGTGCTGGCCCCCATGCCGGTGCGCTGACGCGCGGGCCGCTCAGGAGCGGCCTGGCTGCCGGGGATAGAAGACGATCCGCTCGCGCGGGTAGTCCAGTTCAATCGCGTCGAACTGGCTCATGACATCGATCCCGATCAACAGGCTGGGCTGCTTGGCCAGACCCCATAGTTCGAAGACGTGCAGGTCGGAGAAGACGGCGCCGAGATTGCTGACATCGAGGCCCCCGAGCCGCAGCAACGGCAGCACCACATACTCGCCGGACGAGCTTTGGCCCGTGGCGCTCAACAGTGGCACGTTGAACCGGGGCCGGCGCAGGTCGCCGCCCGTGATGTCGACCCGGTCGCGCAGCGCCAGGTTGCCGACCGTGCTTTGGGAGCCGGAGTCGAGGAAAGCCATCACCTTTCGGCCCGACACGTCCGCGCCGACGATGACCAGCTGCCCGAAGCGGTAGCGCGCTCGGGCCACGATGCCGGGGCCTGGCGCCACGGCCCGGCGCGGATTGATGCTGTTCTCGCGCATGTCGTACGAGGAGCGTCCCGGATCGCCGCGCGACCTCTCGATGCGCAACTCATGCCGCCGGAAATCCAGTGTCACCAGTCGGCCGACCAACATGTCGACCCCGAGCAGACCGGGCGCGCCCAGCTGCGCGGCGGCCATGGTCGGCGCGCGCACGTTTCGCGCCCTGACCCCGCCGACCTGAACCTGATCGGCGGCCACGGTCCGCGTCACCGCCGCGCCGACGATGCCATGCACCTCCGCCGGCCCGGTATCCGTAAGGCCAAGCTCGGCGGCGAGCTCCTGCGAGATGACCGTGCGGTTGGCGCCGGTATCCACGACGAAGGGGAAAGGGCCACGCCCGTTGATCCGCACGGGAGCGGTGATCCGCCCGGAGAAGTCCAGGCCCAGCCCCACGTTGCCCGTATCGTCCGCAGACGGCGGCGTCGGGATGTCGGCGAAGTTGATGAGCACCGGCGCCGGCGCGGGGGTCACGCAACCGGCCAAGCCCGCGCCCAGCAGGCCGAGCGACAGCCCGCGTCGGGTCATCAGTTCGGGGTTCAAGTCGAGGCGCGCCATCCTGCTCCGCCGATTAGACGCGCACTCAGACCCAAAGAGAAGGGCGGCGGATTGCTCCGCCGCCCCCAATTCGTCTGTAGATGGGTCTTAGAAGTTCGCGGTGAAACCGACGAACAGCTTACGGCCCAGCAGGTCGTAGTTGGTGTAGGTGTTCGGCAGGCCCGTGCCGGCGTAGGTCGAGTTGATCAGCGGCGGGTCCTGGTCGAAGACGTTGTTCACGCCGACGCGCAGCGAGTACGAGTCGTTGATCTGCCACAGCGCGGCCAGGTCCACGTAGCTGCGTTCCGGCAACGTGTGGTTGAAGGCGTCGACGGCGCCGCGGCCGAGCGACGGTTCGTTGGTGTCGCGCTCGAACTTGGTCTCGCCGACGTAGCGCCAAGCGAGCGACGCCGTGACATCCCAGGGGCTGACCCAGGTGACGCGCAGCGTGTGACGCCACTTGGGGGTGATGCCGCCGCAGGTCGGGCCGAAGAGACCCGAGCAGTCATAGGAGTCGTCGCCCGGAAGCGGCTTGTTGCTGCTCTTGAGCGAATAGGCGCCGTTGAGGTCCACCGACACCCGGCCGATGCTGTCCCAACCGAGGCTGTCCAGCGGCAGGGCGTAGCTGGTCTGCACGTCGATGCCCGAAGTCACGGCGGAAGCGATGTTCGCGCTCGCGCCGTTGATGTAGCCGGCGGCGGCCACGCTCGTGCCGAAGATCGTGCCGTTCGGAGCGCGGACGATGTTCGAGCAGAAGGTGGGATTGCCGGTGTCCAGGCAACGCTGCAGCGACACGTCCAGCGGAACGAAGCTGATCACGTCGCTGATCTTGATCCGATAGTAGTCGATGGAGGCGACCAGGCCCGGGATGAAGCTCGGCGTGGCGGAGAAGCCGACCGAGAAGGTCTTCGCCTTTTCCGGGCTCAGGTTCACGTTGCCGCCGGTGAGCACCGCGCACTGCCCCGCGGGGCATTGCGGGATGAGGCTGGTGGTGCCGCCGTTGCCGTACTGAACGGCGGTGACGCCGGTGCGCAGGCATTGGGCCAGGGTCGCGGTCGCCGGGACGACGTTGCCGTTGGCGTCGGTCGTCGGGGCGCACGGATCCTCCGGCACGTCGCTGGTGTTGGTCACCGATTGCGGCGTGTAGAGCTCGAGCAGGTTCGGCGCGCGAATGGCCTTCTGGTACGACCCGCGGAAGCGGATGTCGCTAGTCGGCGCCCACTGCAGGCCGACCTTGTAGGTCTTGGCCTGGATGCCCGTGGAGTAGTCCGAATAGCGGAACCCGCCGTCGAGGGTCAGTTCCTTGACGAAGGGCCGTTCCGAAATCAGCGGCACGCGCGTTTCGGCGAACACCTCGGCGACGCGGATGCTGTTGTCGACGACGACGGAGGCGCCGCCGGCGCCGGACAGGTCGCCGCTCAGCAGGGCCACGTCGGGATTGTATTCGAGGTGGTCGCGACGCTGATGGAAGCCGAACGCGACACGCACGCTGTCTTCCGCCCACGGCGACTGGATACCATAGTCGCCCAGGTCACCGGTGACGGTGCCTTCGATGATCCGCTCGGTGGTGGAACCGCGCGAGGTGCCGTCGACGGCCAGGTAGGCCAGCGCCTGCGGGGTCACGCCCCCGTCCTGGAAGATGTTGTAGGGGACGCAGGAGCCGCCGGAGATGCAGACCGGGCCGTTCGGGCCGTTCACGACCTGCAGGGCGTTGGCGATGCCGGCGATGCTCAGGTAGTTGCGGCTCGCCTGGGCCAGCGTCGTATTATAGTACGACCCGTAGATGTCGTACTTCCACGAACCGGTGATATCGCCGCGCGCGCCGAGCACGACACGGAAGTTCTGGTGCTCGTAGAAGGCCTCGCGGCCGCCGCCTTCAATGTTGCGGCGCCCGATGTTCAGGTCGACGCTTTCCCCGGCAGCGATCTGCGCGGGCGTGCAGAAGGTTCCTGCTTGCTGCGCACTCAGGAAGGGATTGTCGCAGTTGACCAGGAAGCCCCCGTTCGGGGAGTTGCCGCTGCCCTGGAAGAGGCCGGTCGGCGCGATCACCACGTTGGTGCGATCGTCCATGAAGCCGAAGTCCGAGTAGGCGGTAAAGTGCTCGCTGACCTCATAGTGAGCCTGGAAGCCCGCGGTATAGCGGGTCGACTGCTGCAGGAGGTGGGAGAAGGAGTTCGAGTTAAACAGCGCCGACGGCGTGGTGGACGGGGGCGTGGGGGAGGTGGTGGGGCCGCGCGGTCGCCATCTGCATGTTGAAGCCGGCGCGCAGTCCGAACACGAGCGGGAAGTTGCCCATGATGAAGAGCCGGTGCCGCACGTCTTGCGCCGCCGGGCCCCAGTCGGCGTCGGGGTTGGTCGAGTCGGACGGCAGGCTGAGCGCGCCGTCGGCGTAGTTCCTGACCGAGCCGAGCTGATACATCACGTTGCCGAAGATGCGGCGGTTGGGCACGCGCACGTTGGCGGCCACCATCAGGCGATCGCTCGCGCGCTTGCCGGTCGAAGCGATCTCCGAGATGTTGCCGACCGTCGGGTCGGGACGCACGCCGTTCACCGGCGCGTTCACGTTGATCGAGCGCAGCACGTTGTAGCCACGCGTCCACTGGTAGTCGGCGCGCACGCCGAGCCACGTCTTCAGGTTCTTGTCGAAGCCGAGCGACGCCTGGTGGACGATCGGCTGTCCGAGCCCCGCGGCGGCCTGGATGCGGCTCGCCGGCAGGCGCGTGCCCGTCGAGGTCGCGGTGATCGGATACGTCGGGTTGAGGATCACTTCATCGATCTGGCGGACGCCGTCGACGCGCACGGTCTGCTCGTAGGTCTGGCTGTCGAACCAGTCGTAGAAGATGCCGTAGCCGCCGCGGACGTTGGCCTTCGCGACCGTCCACGTGAAGGCGGCGCGCGGCGCCAGGTTCCACGTGTCGCTCAGGTTGGTCTGCAGTTCCTGGCGCAGGCCGACGCCCACCTGGAAGTTCTTCGAGAGCCGGAAATCGTCCTGCAGATACCAACCGAACTGGTACTGCGAGTAGTTGACGCTCGGGTCGCCGACGCGCCTCGTGAAGGTGCGAGCGAGACCGGCCTGGAAGTCGGCCAGGCTCGAGAAGGTGTAGGTGCCGTTGGCGTTGGTCTGCTGCGTGCTGTCCCACTGCCCCGCCTCGAAGAGCAGGCCGCCGCGCAGCGCGTGCTTGCGAATCGTGAAGTCGAGGCTCTGGTCGATCACGAACTGGCGGCCTTCGCGCACGCCGGTCTGGCCGGCGCCGCCGCCGGTGAACGCGTCGAGCACGCGCAGCGTCGGCAGGTCGCTGAACGAGTTGTTCTCTGAGCGCGTCTGCACGAGCTCGAACTTCAATTCACTGAACACCTTCTTGCCGAGGAGCCGCGTGTTGCGGACGCGCAGCGTGTCGGTCGACGACTCGCTCGCATACGCGCGTTCGAGCAGGTCGAAGTCGCCGACGCCGAGGTTCTGGCGATCCTGCGAGCGCCGCGAGTACTCGGCGCGGATGGCGTTGCCCGGCCCGAGCGCCTGCTCGACGCGGATGTTGGCGTTGACGACGTCGTTCGGACGCCGGATCTGGCCGCGCACGGCGCCGTCGGCCGTGGCCGCCACGATCGTCTGCGCGTCGTAGGACGCGTTGCCCTCGATCGAGAAGGTGACGCTCGTCTTGCCCTTCACGATCGGGCCCTGGCTGCTCACCTGCACGCGCTTGACCTGCTCGGGCGGACGCGTCTCGGCGAAGGCGTTGCGCGCATTGAGCGAGGTGTCGCGGAAACCGAACGTGATGCGGCTGCGCCAGTCGCCCATGCCGGGCTTGGTGATGACCTCGACGCGCACCATGCCGGCGTCGTGGTATTCCGCGGCGAACGAGTTGGTGCGGAAGCGGATCT
>NZ_CADEGK010000141.1 GCF_902826855.1 uncultured Phenylobacterium sp.
GCACCGGCGTCGCCACCGCCAGGCAGCTCCAGGGCAAGGAGCTCAGCTACAACAACATCAACGACACCGACGCGGCGTTCGAACTGATCGCCGAGTTCGACCCCGCCGCCGGGCCGGCCTGCGTGATCGTCAAGCACGCCAATCCCTGCGGCGTCGCCACCGGCAAGACCATGGTCGAAGCCTATGAGCGGGCGCTGGCCTGCGACCCGACCAGCGCCTTTGGCGGGATCATCGCGCTGAACCAGCGGCTGGACGCGGCGACCGCGACCGAAATCCTCAAGCTTTTGACCGAGGTCGTCATCGCGCCGGAGGCCGACGCCGACGCCATCGCCTTGTTCGAGAAGAAAAAGAATGTCCGCCTGCTGACCACCGGCGGCCTGCCCGATCCGCTGTCCAGCGGCATGACCTTCAAGTCGGTGGCCGGCGGCTTCCTGATCCAGAGCCGTGACGACGCGCGGATGACGCCGGCCGACCTCAAGGTCGTCACCAAGCGCGCGCCGACCGAGGAGGAGGTGCGCGACATGCTGTTCGCCTTCACCATCGCCAAGCACGTGAAATCCAACGCCATCGTCTACGCCCGCAACGGTCAGACCCTGGGGGTCGGCGCGGGGCAGATGAACCGCAAGGACTCAGCGCGGATCGCGGCCCTGCGCGCCGCCGACTTTGGCCTGGACCTGACAGGCTCCGCCTGCGCGTCGGAAGCCTTCTTCCCCTTCCCCGACGGCCTGATCCAGGCCGCCGACGCCGGCTGCACGGCGGTGATCCAGCCTGGCGGCTCGATCGGCGACGCGGCCGTGATCGCCGCTGCGGACGAGCGCGGCCTGGCGATGGTGTTCACCGGGGTGAGGGTGTTCCGGCACTGAGGCCGCGCTCCCGCCCTGGTGGGAGGAAATGCAGCTAGCCTGCTCGTCGCTTCCGCGCCCTCGCCGCGTCGGCCGCCAGCTCGCGCAGGGCGGCATTGGCTATGGTGAGCTTGGCGAAGGTCCAGCCGCCGCCGCCGGCTTCGATTTCCTCCACAGTGCGCGTCGCCTGGTGGGAGAGCTCCGGACGCAGCGCCGCCCAGGCGGCGACCGCCTTGCTGGCGGTGGACGCGTCCTCCCCGGCCTGTGCGTCGCCGGCGAAGGCCATGATCGCCCGGGTCAGCTGCGCCTGCTCGGCCAGCAGGTCCTCGATCAGGCGCCTCAGCGCCGTGCGCTCGAAGATGTCGCCCACGCGGAACTCGCCGGCCGCGGCCCGCAGCCGATCGAAGGCGTAGGTCGCTCCGGTGGCGTAGTAGAGCCGCGCCACGTTCGCGAGCGGCCAGGAGGAGCCCTCGGCCAGGTCGACGAAGTCCGCAGCGCTGGTGAGCGGGCCGACCACGGCGGCGGCCAGCGCCATTGGGGCCGGCGCGCCGGCCTCGACGAGCAGGCCGAGCTGACGCTCCACTGCTGCCCGTTCCACCTTCGGCAGGATATCGGGCAGGAGGCCGTGCAGGCTCTTGAAGCCGGGAGCATAGCGCGCGACGAGCTCGGCCACGTCCATGCCCTCACGCCCCGCCTGGCGCGCCAGCCAGAAGGTGGCGCCCCGCAGCGCCGCCACCAGGCGACGGAAGAGCGCCATCTGGGCGGCGGCGGGGATCTTCAGGTCCTGGGCCTCGACCGCCGCCCACAGGACTTCGAAGTCGAGCGCCTGCTTGGCCGCTTCGTAGCCGGCGGTAAAGGCGACCACGTCGCAGCCCGCCGAGGACATGATCCGTCCAGGGAAGCTGGGGCCGCAGCGGTTGACGATGTCGTTGGCGATCACCGTGGCGATGATGTCCGGCCGTAGTCGATGACGGCGGATGGCGTCGGCATACTTGCGCAGCGGCCTGGGGAAATAGGCCTCCAGCCGGCCTTCGAAGAACGGATCGGCCGTGGCCCGGCTGGCGACGATCTCGCGCTTGAGCTCCAGCTTGCCGTAGGCCAGCAGCACCGCCAGCTCTGGCCGGGTCAGTCCCTTGCCGGCCTGCTTCCGCTCGGCGACGACGGCCGCATCCGGCAGACCCTCGACCACACGGTCCAGGCGCCCGGCCTGCTCCAGCTCCGTCATGAACCGTGCGTGCGGTTCCAGTTCGCCGACCGTGTCCATCTCCAGCAACGAGAGCGCCAGGGTCTGCTCGTAGTTGTGGCGCAGTACGTGGGCCGCCACATCGCCGGTCATCGAGCGCAGCAGCGTGTTGCGCCGAGCGCGGGTGAGCTGCCCGCTACGCTCGAGGATGCCGGTGGTGATCTTGATGTTCACCTCGTGGTCGGACGAGTCGACGCCGGCGGAATTGTCGATGGCGTCGGTCTCCACCCGCCCGCCGGCAAGCGCGAACTCGATGCGGCCGGCCTGGGTGAGGCCGAGGTTCGCGCCCTCGCCCACCACCTTGACCCGCAGGTCCGCGCCGTTGACGCGCACCGCATCGTTGGCCTTGTCGCCGGCGTCCATGTTGGACTGGGTCCTGGCCTTCACATAGGTGCCGATGCCACCGAGGTAGAGCAGCTCGGCCGGGGTCTTCAGGATCAGGTGGATCAGCTCGGCGGGCGACAGGCTCTCGGCCTCCGTCCCGACGAGCGCGCGCACCTCCGGTGTGAGTGGGATCGCCTTCAGGGCGCGCGCGAAGACCCCGCCGCCCCTGGAGATCATCTTCCTGTCGTAGTCGTCCCACGACGAGCGCGGCAGGGCGAACAGGCGCTCGCGCTCGACGTAGCTGGTGGCTGGGTCCGGGTCGGGATCCAGGAAGATATGGCGGTGGTCGAAGGCGGCCTGCAGCCGGATCTGCTTCGACAGCAGCATCCCGTTGCCGAACACGTCGCCCGACATGTCGCCGCAGCCGATGACGGTGAAGGGCTCGGACTGGATGTCCTTGCCCATCTCGCGGAAGTGGCGCTTCACCGCCTCCCAGGCGCCGCGGGCGGTGATGCCCATGGCTTTGTGGTCGTAGCCGACCGAGCCGCCCGAAGCGAACGCGTCCCCCAGCCAGAAGCCGTAGTCCTCGGCGATCCCGTTGGCGATGTCGGAGAAGGTGGCCGTACCTTTGTCGGCCGCGACCACCAGGTAGGGATCGTCGCCGTCGTGGACGATCACGCCCTCCGGCGGGTCGACCGCGCCGCCAGGCGTGAGGTTGTCGGTGATGTCCAGCAGGCCCGAGAGAAAGGTCCGGTAGGCGGCTATGGCCTCGGTCCGCACCGCGTCCTGGGTCCCGCCCTTGGGCAGCTGCTTGGGGAAGAAGCCGCCCTTGGAGCCCACCGGCACGATCACCGCGTTCTTCACCTGCTGGGCCTTCACCAGCCCCAGGACCTCGGTGCGGAAGTCGTCGCGGCGGTCGCTCCAGCGCAGGCCGCCGCGCGCCACCGGGCCGAAGCGCAGGTGAATCGCCTCGACCTGCGTCGACCAGACGAAGATCTCCCGGTAGGGCTTGGGCAGCGGCAGGTCGGCCAGCTCGCCGCTCGCGACCTTGAAGGAGATGTAGGGCTTCGGCCCGCCGTCGGCGGCCAGCTGGTAGAAGTTGGTCCGCTGGATCGCGCCGACCAGCAGGGCCAGGCGGCGCAGCACCCGGTCGTCGTCCAGGCTCTCGACGTCCTGCAGCGCGTCCACGATCTCAGCCATCACGGCGGCGGCCTGGGTCTTGCGCGCGTCCAGGGTGACGGCGATGGCCGGGTCGAACTTCACCCGGAACAGGTCGAGGATCAGGCGGGTGACGCCTGGGTGGTTTGACAGCGCCTCCTCCTGGACCCGCTGCGAGGGGTCCAGGCCGGACTGTTGGCGATAACGGGCCAGCGCGCGCACCAGGGCCGCGTCGCGCCACGGGATGGAAAGCTCCAGGACCAGGCGGTTGAAACCGTCGTTCTCGGTGCGGCCGGTCCAGACGGCGACGACCGCTGCTTCCAGCGCATCCTTGACCTCGGCGAACACCAGGTCGGCGCCACGTGGGTCTTCGATCTCGAAGTCGTGCACCCAGACTGCGTCCTGACCCTCCGGGTTGATCGCGAAACCGGCCTCGGCCAGGGCTTTCAGGCCCATGTTCTCCAGGATCGGCAGCACGTCGGCCAGCGCCGCCGGCACGACTTGGCGGTAGAGCTTGAGGCGGAAGTTCAGCGGTCCGTCGGCGGCGGTGCGATAGGCGCGCGCGCAGAGCGAGTTGCCGGCCGCGAAGGCTTCGATCACCGCAACGTCCTCCAGCGCCTGCGCGGCGCTGAAGCGATCGCGGTAGCCGGCCGGGAAGGCGTCACGGTACTTGGCCAGCGTCGCGGCGACCTCAGCCGGGTCGCGGGCGCTGGAGCGGACCGCGGCATCGAAACGGTCCTCCCAGGTGTGCGCCGCCTCGGCGATCTCGGCCTCGACCTTGCGTAGGTCCGGATCGCGATGGTGGCCTGGAGAGAAGCCGATGATGTAGTGGACCCGCGCCAGCGGGCTGTCGTTGAAGCTCGGATAGTAGGCCGACAGCCGACCCCCGAATGCCTGGGCGAGCAGCTCGCCCGCCCGCTTGCGCAGGTCCGAGTCGTAGCGCTCGCGCGGCACGAACAGGAGAATGGAGGCGAACCGGTCGAACGGGTCCTTTCGCTCGAACAGCTTCACCCGCGGGCGGTCGGACAGATGCAGGATGCCCAGCGCCTGGGCGAGCAGCTCGTCCTCGGTGATCTGGAAGAGCTCGTCGCGCGGATGGTTCTCGACGATGTTCTTGAGGCGCTTCTCGTTGTAACCGCCAGGCGCGGCGCCGGCCCGGGCCAGGACGCGGCCGATCTTCTCGCGGATCAGCGGCACCACGCTCGCCGGCTGGTCGTAGGCCTCGGCGGTGAACAGGCCCACGAACCGGACCTCGCCGCTCGGCCGCCCATCCTCGCCGTAGCGCTTGATGCCCACGTAGTCCATGTAGCCGCGGCGGTGGACGCGGCTCCTCACATTGGACTTGGCGATGGTGACCGCAGGGTCGCGGACGATGCGATCCTTGACCTGGCGCATGAGCACCGCCGGCTCGTTGGCCCGGCGCAGCACGGTGCGGTCGGGATCGCGCAGCACGCCCAGGCCGTCCTTGGCCTGGTAGACCGGCTCCTCGGCGGCGTACTCACCCGACTTCAGCTTCGGGTACTCATAAATGCGCGCGCCCAGGAACACGAAGTGGTCCGCGCTAAGCCACCTCAGGAACTCGACCTCGTCTTGCCGCACCCGGCCGGTGGCGGCGACCTCTTCGGTCGAACGCTGCATCAGCGCCAGCATGGCGGGGAAGTCCTCCACCGCCGCCCTGACGTCGGTAAGGGTCGCCCTCACTCCCTCCACCAGCGCCTTCTCGCGGTCGGGGCCGAGGTCCTCGATCAGCACCGCGATCATCGATTCGCGGCGCGGCCGGCCGGCCTGGGCGCGCAGGCCTGCTCGGTCGCGGCCAACCACCACGATCGGGTGCACCATGGCGCGCACGGACAGCCCCTGGTCGGCAATCTCGCCCATCACGCTGTCGACGAGGAAGGGGGCGTCGTCCTGCACAATCTCAAGCCGGTCGAGCTTGGCGCCCGTCGCCGCGGCGACCCGGATCAGGGGCGCGCGGCCCCGTCGGCGTTCGCCGAAGCGCCAGAACTCGGCGAGGTTCTCCGCCAGATCGGCGAGCGCCAGTTCGGGCAGTTCGTCCGGGGCTGCGTCGCTCGCCGCCTGGGCGGCGTAGGTCTTGGCGGCGGCCGACGTGTCGTCCGCCAGGGCGGCCCTGAGGGCTTTGGCGAGCGTCGTCGCGGCGCGGCCGCGGCTCATCGGCCGAGCCCAGACACGAGAACGCCGCCGGAGGAGAGTGTCCGGCGGCGTGTGGCTCCGCCGTGGGGGAGCGGCGGAACACGGGGTGCTCGCTGCGCCTGTGGGGTTGGGGGGCAGGCGCATCCGCCGAACGAATGTGTCGTCCAGCAAACTCTAGATAGGAAGGCGACTGTCACGTTTTAAGTCCCTTGATTGCTCTTTTTCCGGCCGGCGCGCGCGCTTGGCGGCGACGGCGCGGGCCCGGCGCTTGACGGTGGCTCGACCTGCTTGTGCTGGCCCGGATCCCCGTCGGCGGACAGCAGCACGGCGATCCAGCGCGTGCCGGGGAACTGCGCAAGGATCACCATCATCACCGTGGTGAGCGGCGTCGAGAGGAAGGCTCCGGTCAGGCCCCAGAGCACTGTCCAGAAGGCCAGCGCCAGGAGGAGCACGATGGGGTCCATGTTGAGGCTGCGGCCCTGCATCCGCGGCTGCACAACGTTGCCCACGAACATGCCGATGACCTGCAGGACACCGAACAGGATCACCGCCGGCCAGATGGTCTCGAACTCCACCAGGGCGAAGATGGGCGGCACGGCGACGGCGACGATGCCGCCCACCACCGGGATGTAGGAGGCGATGAAGATCAGGATCGCCCAGAACACCGCGTTGTCGAGACCGACCGCGGCCATGGCGACCCACGCCGCGACCGCGATCATCAGGCCGGTGATCGTCTGCACCCACAGATACTGCTCCACCCCGTTGCGGATGCGCAGGAAGGCCTCGACGGCCTCCTGCCGCTGCTCGCGGGCGCGGAACAGGTTGACCGCCTTGCGCTCCCAGCCCCGCCGCGACGCCAGGATGAAGCCCAGATAGACCAGCACGAAGGCGGCGGTGGAGGCGAAGCTCTGCAGGCCCTTGGCCACCTGCCCCAGGTAGCTGGTGGGGTTCAGCTGCTGGATCAGCTGGGTGAGCGTCGGCGGCACGTCCATGCCCGCCATGGCGGCGACACGGGCGATCAGGCCGTTCAGGCGCGGGGTGTAGTCCACCAGCTGCCCAACGAAGGCCGTGGCGTTGTCGACGATGAAGAAGGCCCCTCCGCCGAAGATCAGCACCGACAGGGCGATCGCCATCGGCATGGCCGCGCCGCGCGACACGCCCGGAAGGCGCGCCTGCAGCACGCGCGCGAAACCGTCGACCATCAGCGCCAGGAACATCGCCAGCGCCAGCGGCGTCAGGATGTCGGCCAGGAGGAAGAGCACCGTCCCGGCCGCGATGGTCGCCAGAATGACCAGGGCGTTTCGCGAGACGGGATCGACGGTGGGTGCGGGCATACGGCGCTTTCGAGGGCTCGGTGGGGCCCTCGCAGGGCTTCCACGCCGTCCAATCGACCGTGCTCTACCCTTGTTCCCGCCCGATGGGGAGCGGCTTTGCCTCGACAGCCACGTTTTGCGCGCGTTGAGCGCTGGCCAACCTGCGCCTATGAAGTGGAGGTGTCTGCGGTAGGAGTCTCCATGTCCGAGAACGGCGTCCTCATCGGGTTCTCCGACCATCCCGAGGAGCTCCTGCTCACTCGCGCCAATCGTCATGGCCTGGTGGCCGGCGCCACGGGCACGGGCAAGACCATCACCCTGCAGGTTCTGGCCCAGGGACTGTCGGACGCCGGCGTTCCCGTCTTCGCCGCCGACGTTAAGGGCGACCTCTCCGGGATCAGCATGACGGGCGCCCCGAACGAGAAGATGCTGGCGCGCGCCGCGGCGATGCAGGTGGAGCTGCGCCCCGCCGCTGCGCCGACCGTGTTCTGGGACCTGTTCGGCGCTGCCGGCCATCCGATCCGCGCCACGGTTTCGGAGATGGGGCCGCTTCTGATCTCCCGCATGCTGGAGCTGAACGACGTCCAGGAGGGCGTGCTCACGGTCGTCTTCCGGGCCGCTGACGAACAGGGGCTGCTGCTGCTGGACCTGAAGGACCTGCAGGCGATGCTGGCCAACGCCGCCGAGAACGCCAAAGACCTCTCGGCCCGCTACGGCAACATTTCGCCCGCCACCATCGCCACGATCCAGCGCGGCCTGCTGGTGCTGGAGAACCAGGGCGGGACCAACATCTTCGGCGAGCCGGCGCTCAGGCTCTCCGACCTCATGCGCTGCGACGCCTCCGGCCGCGGTTACGTGAACCTGCTGGCCGCCGACAAGCTGATCGCGAGCCCGAGGCTCTACGCAACCTTCCTGCTCTGGCTGCTCTCGGAGCTGTTCGAAGAGCTGCCGGAGGTGGGCGACCTTGATCGGCCGAAGCTGGTGTTCTTCTTCGACGAGGCGCACCTCCTGTTCCGCGACGCCCCAAAGCCGCTCCTGGAGAAGGTCGAGCAGGTCGTACGCCTGATCCGCTCCAAGGGGGTCGGGGTCTACTTCGTCACCCAGAACCCGGCCGACATCCCGGAGACCGTGCTGGGGCGGGTGGGCAACAGGATCGAGAATGGTCTGGGGGGCTATACCCCGGTGGAGCAGCGGGGCCTCCGCGCCGCAGCCGACAGCTTCCGCCCCAACCCGGCCTTCGACACCGCCGAAGCGATCCAGGGGCTGGGAGTCGGCGAGGCGCTGGTCTCGGTGCTGGACGACCGCGGCGCGCCGACCGTGGTGCAGAAAACCAAGGTCCGCCCACCCAACTCCCGCATGGGTCCGGCCACGCCGGCCGAGCGCGCGGCGCTGATGGCGGCGAGCCCGGTGAGCGGGCTCTACGACCAGGCCGTGGACCGCGAGTCGGCTTACGAGATGCTCAAGGAGAAGGTGGCCGAGCGGGGGTCGGACGCGGAGCCCGAGGAAGGCCCACGACAACGCGAAGAATATGACGAGCCCGAACGCCGCGCCCCAGCCCCGCGCGCCTCCAACCGCCAGGGGATGGGCGAGGCGTTCGCCAAGTCGATGCTGCGCACCCTTGGCAGCCAGGTCGGGCGCGAACTCATCCGCGGCGTTCTGGGCGGCCTGACGGCCGGCAGCCGCCCGACGCGGCGCCGGCGGCGCTACTGATCAGTCGCCGCTGAGGGTCTTGTCGAGAATCGCCTCGACCAGTTCGGCCTCGGTCAGTGGCTCGGTCATGAACCCCTTCAGCCGACCGCCCTGCACCAGGGCGATGAAGCCATGCAGCGTTGACCAGCCGGTGATGGTCCGGCGTGTGATGGTCGCCGGGTCGGCCTCCGGGTCCATGCGGCGCACCGAGGCGCTGAGGGCGCTCCAGGAGTCACCGGCCGCCTTCAGCAAACCGGGCGTGGCCCCGGGGCCGAGCAGGTCGCTGGCGAACATCAGCCGGAAGAGGCCGGGCTTGCGGAACGCCAGCCCGAGGTAGAGCCGCGCCGTTTCCCGCTGGGCGACGACGGGATCGGCATGCTCGGCGGCCACGCGCTGGTAGTCGTGGGTGAGCTGGACGAAGCCACGCTCGGCCACCTCGGACAGGAGCGCGCGCCGGTCGGCGAAATGCCGGTAGGGGGCAGCCGTCGAAACGCCCAGCTGCTTGGCGAGATCGCGAAGGGAGACGGCCTCGGGGCCGCCCGTGTCGACGGCCGCACTGGCCTCCTGCACAAGCGCGGCGCGCAGATCGCCGTGGTGGTATCGGGGCATATCCAATGTTGACACAGCTAACATTGGCCCGCAATGTTAGCGGCGCTGATATCGGAGCTTGCGATGCGGATCCTGCTCGGGACTTTGGTCTTGTGGCTACTGCTGGCGGTGGGAGTGGCCCAGGCCCGCACGGTGGGCTTCGAGACGCTGTCGGTTCCGGTGGCCGGCGATCGGCCGCTGGCGGCGATGATCTGGTATCCGGCCGATGCCCCGGAACGCGCCGTGAGGCTCGCCCTCTACCACCAGTCCGTCGCCGTCGAAGCGCCCGTCGCCGGGCGTGGTCTCCCGCTTGTGGTGATCTCCCATGGCGCGGGCGGGGCGAACACCGACCATTTCGACACCGCCCGCGCCCTGGCCCGGGCAGGCTTCGTGGTGGCCGCCATTACCCACACGGGCGACACCCGCGGCGATCGCAGCCGAGCGCTGCGGATCACCGAGCGCCCGGGAGAGCTGATTCGGCTGATTGACTACATGACCACCGAGTGGGCCGGACATCATGCCGTCGACGCCGGGCGCGTCGGGGCTTTCGGCTTCTCCTCCGGCGGCTTCACGGTCCTGGGCGCGGTGGGTGGCGAGCCGGACATGGCGCCGGCCGCGCGGCACTGCGCCGAGCATCCGCACTTCTACGACTGCCAGGTGCTGCGGGGCCTGTCGGGCGCGACGGCCAAGCCCCCGCTCGTGGCGCACGATCCGCGGATCCGCGCCGCGGTGGTCGCTGCGCCGGCGCTGGCCTTCACCTTCGCGCCGGATGGCCTCGCGAACGTGACCGTCCCGGTCCAACTCTGGCGTGCGGAGTGGGACACGGTCCTGCCGCAGCCCTACTACGCCGAGGCCGTCCACCGGATGCTGCCGAAGGCGGAATACCGCGTCGTCCCCGGCGCCGAGCACTTCGACTTCATGGCGCCGTGCAGCGAGGCGTTGGCCAAGGCGGCGCCTCCGATCTGTGTTGGGCTGATCGACCGCGCGGCCTTCCACAAGACCTTCAACACCGCGGTTGTGCGGTTCTTCCAGCGAACCCTGCGCTAGGACCGCGGAGCAGCGCCCAGGTTCTCGGCAGCTGCGGCTCCAGACGACGAAGCCTCCGCTTTCGCGGAGGCTTCGGGCCGTTCGCAGTCGTCGTAGATCTACCGCGGCGCCATGCGGATGGCGCCGTCGAGGCGGACGTCCTCGCCGTTGAAGTAGCCGTTGGTGATCATGGTGAGCGCCAGTTGGGCGTACTCCGGAGCCTGGCCGAGGCGCTTGGGGAACGGCACCTGGGCGGACAGGGCTTCCTTCACCGCCGGCGGAGCGCCGGCCATCAGCGGGGTCTCGAAGATGCCCGGCAGGATGGTGTTCACGCGGATGCCGTCGCCCGACAGGTCGCGGGCGATCGGCAGGGTCATGCCGACCACGCCGCCCTTGGACGCCGAATAGGCCGCCTGGCCGATCTGGCCATCCTCGGCCGCCACGCTGGCGGTGTTGATGATCACGCCGCGCTCGCCGTCGATGGGCTCCAGGTCCAGCATGCCCTTCGCCGACTTGGCGATGCAGCGGAAGGTGCCCACGAGGTTGATCTGGATGATGAAGTTGAAAGCATCCAGCGGGAAGTGCTTGGTCTCGCGGGTCTGCTTGTCGCGGCTCGCGGTCTTGATGGCGTTGCCGGTGCCGGCGCAGTTCACCAGGATGCGCTCCTGGCCGTTGGCGGCGCGCGCCTTGGCGAAGGCGGCGTCGACCTCTTCTTCGGAGGTCACGTTGCACTTGCAGAAGATGCCGCCCACTTCCTTGGCCATGGCCTCGCCGGTGGTTTCATTCATGTCGAAGATCGCGACCTTCACGCCCTGGGCCGCCAGGGCCCGCACGGTCGCCCCACCGAGGCCGGACGCGCCGCCGGTGACCACCGCTGCGACGGAAGAGTTGAGTTGCATGCCGGAGCCTTCCCATATGTTCGCCGTAAATTCGCGCGAAGGCTTAGTCCGATGAGCGGCCGCAAGAAAGTCTCACCTGACGTCACCTTCGATCCGCAGGCGCCCATCGCCCCCGATCGCGCGCTCGTGCCCTCTGTGATGAAGCTGAACGAGCAGCGCGTGGAGCTGGGTTTCTGGCCCAAGATCCGGCGTGTAGCGGCCCGCGTGCCCTTCGCCAGGGACGCGCTCAGCGTCTGGTATTGCGCGAAGGACGAGGAGACGCCGATCGCCGCGAAGGGGATGATGCTGGCGGCGCTCGCCTATTTCGTGCTGCCGGTGGACGCCATACCCGATTTCATCGCCGGCCTCGGCTACACCGACGACGCCGCGGTGTTCGCCGCCCTGCTGGCGGTGCTCGGGCGCAACCTGAAACCCAAGCACAAGGCCGCAGCCCGCCGCGACATCCAGAGGCTCCGCGGCGAAGACTAGCGCTCCGGCTCCGGCGCGGCGCTCAGCTTCGCCGAGCGGGCCAGCTGCTGCTCGCGCCATGTGATCACCAGGGTGGAGGCCACCACGATCCCAGCGCCGAGCCAAGTCCATACGGTCGGCACCTCGGCGAACAGCAGGAAGCCGGCCGTGGCGGCGAACACCAGGCGGGTGTAGTCGATCGGCGCCATGGCGGCGGCGTCACCCAGCTGCATGCCTTTGATGTAGCAAGCCTGGTTGGCGGTCGCGATCGCGCCCATGGCGCAGAGCAGCAGGAAGTCCTGCAGGTTCGGGACCCGCCAGGTGATCACTGCCCCGGGGATGGCCAGCACCACGCCCAACACTGCCGACCAGACCAGGATCACCATCGGGGCATGGTCCCGGGTCAGCACCTTGATGCCGGTCACCGTGAAGGCGAACAGGAAGGCCGACGCCAGCATCGCCAGCGCCGGGAGGCCAACGGCGAACTCTCCTCCTGCGCCGGGCCGGATCATCACCAGCACGCCGACGAACCCCACCATGGCGGCGGCGATCCGCATCGGCCCTACCTTCTCCCGGAGCACCAGGGCGGCCAGCGGCACGAGCCAGAGGGTGCGAGTGAAGCTGAGCGCATTGGCGTCGGCCAGCGGCATTTCCTGGAAGGCGTAGAAGGAGAGGATCATGCCCGCCGTTCCGGTGAGGGACCGGAAGAGCATGATGCCGGGACGGTTGGTGGCGAAGGCGGCGCCGCGGTGGCGCAGGATCACCGGCAGAA
>NZ_CADEGK010000142.1 GCF_902826855.1 uncultured Phenylobacterium sp.
GCCAAGCAGCCGCGGCTGGAGCAACTGCAGCGCGCGCAGCTCACCAATGGCTACTGGCTGGGCGAACTCTCCGGCGCCCAGGCTGACCCGCGCCGCCTCGACGTGATCCGCCAGATCGTGCCCGGCACCGAGCGGGTCACCGCCGCTGATATCAAACGCGCGGCCCAGCAGTGGCTGAAACCCGAGACCGCCTACCGCGTCGTGGTCACCCCGGTGAGCAAGCCGGCGGACTAGGGCCGGTCTGCCTGCACGATCGGTTCACTCTCCTCCCCCGTGCGGGGGAGGACGTGGGCCGCCCGCACCGCTTGGCCTCCAGCTGTCTGGCCCTCCGCCCACTCAGCGTGCAAGGTGTCGCCAAGGGGAGGACAACAATGACCACCACTACGCCTGAGGCCACCGCCGCGCCCAGCGCCCACGAACCCATCGTCAGCGCCCGGACCTGGGGCTTCGTGGTGTTCCTGATGCTGCTCAACGTCTTCAACATCCTCGACCGCCAGCTGCTGCCGACCTTCGCCAACGAGATCAAGGCCGACCTCAAGCTCACCAACGGCCAGTTCGGGCTGCTGTCGGGGATCATGTTCACCCTGCTCTACGGCATCCTGAGCCCGGTCATGGGCATGGTCGCCGACACCGTTCATCGCCCGCGCTTCGCCGCCATGGGCGTGGCCCTCTGGAGCATGCTGACCGCGGCCTCGGGCGCGGCCAAGGGCTTCATCTCGCTGGCGATCCCGCGAGTCTTTATCGGCGTCGGGGAGGCCACGATCACGCCGACGGCCCTGTCGATGATCGCCGACCGGTTCCCCGCGCGCAGTCTGGGCCTGGCGTCGGGCGCCTATTACGCTGGGGTGCCGCTGGGCGCGGGCCTGGCCTATTTCGTCGCCAGCACGCTGGGGGTGGCGGTCGGCTGGCGCTACTGCTTCTTCATCATCGGCGCCGTGGGCATTCTGCTGGCCCTCATCCTGGCGTTCCAGCCCGACCCACGGGCCAGGCCGGCCGCCTCGGGCGGCGCGGGCTCTGCGATCCGCGGCATGCTCGCCCTGATGCCGGAGCTGTTCGCCGCGATGCGTCGCTCGCCGGCCCTGCCCCTGACCATCGCCGGCGGCGTCGGCCTTCACTTCGCGGTGGGCGGCGCCCAGTTCGACACCCTCTGGTGGAAGGAGGAGCTGAAGCTCGACATCGGCCCGCTCTTCCTGAAGATCGCGCTGATGTACGCCACGGTCGGCGTCGCCGGAAACATCCTGGGCGGTCTGGCGGCCGACTGGTGGCTGAAGGTCACCGGACAGGGGCGGCCCATGTTCGTGGCGCTGCTGCTTCTGATCCTGACGCCCTTCGGGTTCCTGTACCGCCTGACCGACCACCCCGGCCTGATCTTCTGGCTGGGCGTGGGTACGGGGATCTTCCAGTTGGCCGCCATGTACGGCGCCGCCTACGCGACCATCTCGGAGCTGGCGCCGCCGCGGATCCGCGCCACGGCGGTGGCCATGTTCATCCTCAGCGTCAACGTGATCGGTCTCGGGATTTCTGTGACCGTCGGCGGATTCATGATCGACGCCTTCGCCGCCGCCGGTCGGCCCAAGCCGATCACCGACATGATGCTGGTGATGCAGGCCGCCTCGGCGGTCGCCATTCCCTGCTTCCTGTTCGCCGCCTTGAGATTCACCAAGGACCGCCAGGCGCTGGCAGCGTACGAGGCGGCGCGGAGCGGGGCATAGCGTAGACGCGCCGCCCCGCTCCGGGGCCTGCAGGGCGCGCGATTCGTTCGAAGGACGGACGACCCAGTCGTGAAGAGGGCGGTCACCCGCCAGTGCGGTCGCGCGTTGATCCTTACGCTCGGCGACGCGAACCCGCACGAGGCGGTACGCCTGCGATCCGCGTGACCTTTGACCCGCATCAAACTCGGCGCCGCGTATCTGGCGCAGGCTCTCCAAGCACAAGGAGTGCGCTGCATGACCTCGATCCGCGCAGAAGCGACACCCCTTCCGGTCGACCGGCTTCGGGTGTGGGACCTTCCCACGCGTCTTTTCCACTGGAGCCTGGTCGGCCTTCTCCTGGTGAGCTGGTTCACAGGCGAAGAGGAAGGCGCAGCGGCGCTGGTGCACCGCCTGAGCGGTGAGGCGATTGCGGGCCTCGTCGTGTTTCGGGTGATCTGGGGATTCGTTGGCGGCGAGCGCGCACGCTTCGCCGACTTCTTGAGGGGACCGGGTGCGGTGGGGCGACATCTGGCGCATCTGCTCCGCGGAAAGGCGGACCCTGCCGTCGGTCACAACCCGCTCGGCGGACTGAGCGTCCTGGTGCTGCTGCTCGCCGTCTGCGCCGTTGTGACGACAGGCCTGTTCAGCGCCGGAGAAGAGGGCCCCGGCGGACCGTTGGCCGGCCTGCTCGGCTGGGAATTGTCCGAGCTCCACGAGCCGGCCTTCCGTGTCCTCGAAGCGCTCGTCGTGCTGCACCTGGTGGGGGTTGCCGTCACCAGCCTCGCGGAGCGGCAGAACCTCGTCGCCGCGATGATCTCGGGTTCCAAGCGGCGGCGTCCGGACACCCACGTCGCGCACGCCCGGCGCGCCTCCGCGGGCGCCCTGCTCGTCGCGGTCGTCCTGGGCGCAGCAGCGTCCGGGGTCCTTATGAGCCTGCCACATCCGAGCGCCGGTGCGCAGGAGGAGGAGGCGGGCCCTTCCAGCATCGGTGAGGCGAAGGACCGCGAAAGCGGGAACGACGGCTGAGCCCGTCCCTAGGCCGCCGAACTCTCATACACCGGCGCGTCGTCGGCTGGCAGAAACGCCCGACCGCGGATGGCGTCGGAGACCTTCTCCGCGATCATCATGGTGGGCGCGTTGGTGTTGCCGCCCACCAGGGTAGGCATCACTGAGGCATCTACCACGCGCAGGCCCTGCAACCCCTGCACCCGGCACTGGTCGTCCACCACGGCCATAGGATCGCCCGCCACGCCCATGCGACAGGTGCCGACCGGATGGTAGACGGTCTCGGCGGCGCGCCGGATCCAGGCGTCCACCTCGGCGTCGGTCTGTACGCCGGGACCGGGGAACAACTCGGCGCTGACGTAGGGCGCGAGCGCGGGCTGCTTCGCCACCTCGCGCATCATCCGCACGCCTTCGCGCAGCGCCCGGCGGTCCTCTTCCGTGGAGAGGTAGTTGGCGAAGATGGCCGGATCGTCCATCGGGTCGGCCGACCTCAGCCCCACCTTCCCTCGGCTCTCGGGCCGCAGCTGGCAGACGTGGAAGGTGAAGCCGTCCTTCTTCACCTCCAGCTTGCCGTGATCCTGCATGACCGCCAGCACGGTGTGGATCTGCAGGTCGGGACGGTCCAGGTCGGGGCGCGAGCGCAGGAATGCCCCGCTCTCCAGGCCCTGGATGCGCCCCAGGCCCTTCTTGAACAGCATGTAGTTGAGTCCGATGAGGAGCGTCTTGAGGAGGCCCTTGCGCTGTGAGTAGAGGGTGATCGGTTGCGGGCACTCCCAGGATAGGCAGACGTCCAGGTGGTCCTGCAGGTTCGCCCCGACCCCCTTGAGCGCGTGGACCACGGGGATGCCGTGCGCCGTAAGGTCGTCCGGGTCGCCGATGCCCGAGAGCTGCAGAATGTGCGGCGACTGCACCGCGCCGGCGCACAGCAGGACCTCGGCGTCGGCGTGCACCACCCGCCGGCTCTTGGCCGCGGTGTCGTAGATCTCGACGCCCGTCGCGCGGCCGCCTTCCACCACGATCCGCGTCGTCCGCACGTCGACCAGCGTGGTCAGGTTCGCTCGCGTCAGGACCGGCTCCAGATACCCCTTCGCGGCGCTCCACCGCTCTCCGTCATGGAGGGTAAGCTGGTATGGCCCCCAGCCTTCCTGCTGGAAGCCGTTGAAGTCCGCCGTGAGCGGGTGGCCCGCCTGGCCGCCGGCCTCGACGACGGCCTCGTAGATCGGGTTCGACCGGCCGGCCTTCGACACTTTCAGCGGCCCATCGGCCCCGTGCCAGGCGTCACCGCCGCCTTCCAATGACTCCGAGCGCTTGAAGTAGGGCAGCACGTCCGCATAGCCCCAGCCGGTCAGGCCCATCTGGCGCCACTGGTCGTAATCGCGCGCGTGGCCGCGGATGTAGACCATGCCGTTGATCGCCGACGATCCGCCCCACCCCTTGCCTCGGGGCCACCACAACTTGCGGCCCTCCAGGTTGGGCTCCGGCTCGGTCCAGAAGCCCCAATTGTACGCGCTCTGCTTGCCAATCAGACCGCCAACCCCGGCCGGCATGCGCACCATCAGCGCGTTGTTCTTCCCGCCGGCCTCCAGCAACAGGACGGTCTTCGTCCCGTCCTCCGTGAGCCGGTTGGCCAGCACGCAGCCGGCCGATCCGGCGCCGATGATGATGTAGTCGTAGCGGTCCACTGCGGCGGGTCCCTGAACGATGCTTGGTGGGGGTCACCGTGGCAAAGGCGGTCAGGTGAAACAAGAAAAATGACGCCAGCGTCATCCTCGTCAGGCAAAGCCGAGCCACAGGATCGCCAACAGGAAGACCACTAGAGCCGCGAGCGAGAACACCAGCAGGAGGGCCGTGCGCCACAACGCCGAGAACCAGCCGAGCCCGTAGGCGCCCTGCAGCTGGTAGTACATGTGCGCCGGCACGATGAGCGGCGCGAGCCCCGCCGCCAGCGCGCCCGGGAAGCCTCCGACTCGCACGAACACCGCCGCGACCATCATCAGAAGCGACATGAAGGTCAGGGAATACAGCACGAAGACGCCGTGATCGTACGCGGTGTGTCCCCGCTTCCACAGGAACAGCAGCGCCACGAACGGAATCGAGATCGGCACCAGCAGGAACGAGAATTTGTAGAAGGTCTGCTGCAGCTTGTAGAGCGCCAGCTCCGGGTTCTCGAGCTTGTGCTGCAACTTCTCATCCAGCTTCCGGTCGCCGGTGTTGAAGGTGAGATCGTTTCTGCGAGCCTCTGCGGCTAGCGCCTCCTTCCAGCCGCCCATCTCGGCCGCCTTCAGCTTGTCGCCGACCCGGGCGGCGGCCTTATCCCGCTCCGCCTCCGCCAGCGCCAGGACCACCGCCGCGGTCTTGCGCCCCGCCGGCGGGGCTTCGTTCAGCTCGCGTCGGGCCTGGGCCACGTCGCTGTTCTTGCGCGCCAGGTCGGCGGTCGCCACGGCCTGGCGGCCCACCGCCGACTCCTTCGGCTCGGGCCCGTAGCTCAGCGCCATGAACATGACGAAGACCGTGAACAGGAACATCGCCAGCGGCGAGACGTAGCGCGTGCGCTTGCCGTGCACCCACTCCCGCGTCAGTCGCCCCGGCCGGAAGATCAGCGCCGGCAGGGTGCGCCACGCGCGGCTGTCGAAGTGCATCACCCCGTGCAGCAACTCCTCGCCCAGATGCAGCAGCGTGCGATGGACATGGGCCGGGTTGCCGCAGTTGTGGCAGAATCGCCCGATCGTAGGTGTCCCACAGTCGGCGCAGGCTGTGGCGTGCTCGCCGGCCTGGCCCGCGGGCTTCTCGAACTGCGAGGCGATCAACCCCCCGGTCGCCGCCCCGCCCACCGAGTCCAGATCCACCATCCGCCGTCCCCGTCACAGACCGCGGAATGTGACGGGATCGGCGCTATGCGGCAAGGCGGCCGGCGCACCTCGCCTCTCCCGTTCATGAGAGAGGCAGGCTCCTACTTCCCCTGCCAGTTCGGCGCCCGCTTCTGCGCGAAGGCCAGCGGACCTTCCTTGAAGTCCTCCGACGTGTAGAGCGCCGCCACGGCCGGATAGCGGTTCTGGCCCTTCAGCGCCGCCTCCAGGCTGGGCTCGTCCAGGCCCTGGTAGACCGCCTGCTTCGACGCGCGGATCGACATCGGCCCGAGCTCGCAGATCGTCTTGGCCAGCTCGTGGGCCGCGCGCATGAGGTCCTGCGGCGCGGTCACCTCGTGCACGAAACCCAGCTCCTTGCCCTCGGCCGCCGACACCCGCCGCGCGGTCAGGATCATGCCCATGGCCCGCTTCGTCCCGATGGCGCGCGGCAGCCGGTGCAGACCCCCGGCCAGCGCCGCCAGGCCCACCCGCGGCTCCGGCAGGGCGAACACCGCCTTCTCCGAGGCCAGGATGATGTCGCAGGCCAGCGCGATCTCGAACCCGCCGCCCATGGCCACCCCGTTCACCGCCGCGATCAGCGGCTTGGTCAGGTCGAATCGCGAGGTCAGGCCCGCGAACCCCGACGGCGGATTGCCCATCTTGCCGCCGCCGGCCTGGTGCTTCAGGTCGTTGCCGGCCGAGAACGCGCGCTCACCCGCGCCCGTGACGATGCCCACCCATTGGTCCGGGTCGGCGGCGAAGGCGTTCACCGCCTCGTCCATCTCGAAGTGCGCCGGTGAATGCATCGCATTCATCACGTCCGGCCGGTTCAGGGTGAAGGTGGTCACCGGCCCGTCGCGTTCCACCTTGATGAATTCGTAGGCCATGGCGTCCTCCCGTTTGGTTGGCCGCACCGTCGGAGGCGGACCCTGCGTCCGTCAACACCCATCAGGCCCGGCTAGGGCGCGATCTGGCTCAACTCCCGCCGATACCGCTTCCAGTTCTCCACATAGTGCGCCGAGCCCGAGGCCATCCGCGCCGCCTGCTCGGGAGAGAGTTCGCGCACCACCTTCCCGGGCGCGCCCATCACCAGGGAGTTGTCCGGGATCTCCTTGCCCTCGGTGATCAGGCAGTTGGCCCCGATCAGGCAGTTTCTCCCGATCTTCGCCCCGTTCAGGACGATCGAGCCGATGCCCACCAGCGTGTTGTCGCCGATCGTGCAGCCGTGGAGCATCACAAGGTGGCCCACGGTGACATTGTCGCCGATGATCAGCGGCGAGCCGGTGTCGGTGTGGCAGACGCTGCCGTCCTGGATATTCGACCCCTCACCCAGCACGATCGGGTCGTTGTCGCCGCGAAGTGTCGCACCCCACCAGACCGACGCATTCTTCTTCAGGATCACCCGACCGATTACCGCCGCCGTCGGCGCGATCCAGTATTCGTCATCATTCGGTAGCTCCGGTGTCACATTTCCCAAGTTGTAGACGGCCACTTCGACACCTCATTGCTTTCGACGATCGGGACTTTAACGGCTCGTAAAGGACGCTACCCTCATTCTAGTCAGGCGATTCGAGGCGGCGAAAGCCCTCTCGGAAGCCGCCGCGGAGGTTTCGCCTCCGTGTCTCGCGCTGGACGGGGTGGATGGCGCTGAGCTTGTTGTTCCTCCGGGCCTCTCCGCCCGGATCCGCAGAGACCCAAGGGCCACCCACGGCCTCGTCTGGGCCCTGCACGCCGCCGCACCGTCTCCATCCAGTTTTGCCAAGGGCGCTCCCACTCGGGACGCCCTTTTTTCTTGCCCCTGTAGGAGGCCTTTGAATGAGCAAGCGGGCTCTGAAGCGACAACTGCGCGAAGGCGCGTTCGACGCCGGTCAGTTCGAGGGGGATGATAAGATCCGCCGCTTGCCCATCGATCGCGGCTGGTCGCCCCTGCAGCATCACAACGACGACCGCGAGCAGGCCTACATCAAGACCATAAAGGCCAAGTCCCCCGGGCAGCAGGCCCTGATGGACGCGATCGACGCCAAGAACCTGGTCCTGGCCCTGGGCCCCGCCGGCACCGGCAAGACCTACCTCGCCATCGCCAAGGCCGTAGAGGCTCTGGAGAGCGGCCGGGTCGGCCGCATCGTGCTGTCCCGACCGGCGGTCGAGGCCGGCGAATCGATCGGCTTCCTGCCCGGCGACGCCGAGGACAAGCTCGCCCCCTACCTGCGGCCGCTCTACGACGCGCTGTCGGACCGGCTCTCCATGAAGCGGGTCCGCGGCCTGATCACCGAGGGCGCCATCGAGATCGCCCCCGTGGGCTTCATGCGCGGGCGCACGCTCAACAACGCCTTCGTGGTCATCGACGAGGCCCAGAACTGCACCTACGGCCAGCTGAAGATGCTGCTCACCCGGCTGGGCTGGCACTCGACCATGGTGGTCACCGGCGACCCGAACCAGTCCGACCTCCTGCCCGAGCTCTCCGGCCTCGCGCCGGCGGCCGCCAAGCTGGAGGCCGTCGGCAACATCTCCGTCATCCGCCTGGAAGACCGCGACATCGTCCGCCATCCCCTCGTCGCGGAGATGCTGGGCGTCCTTTAGTCAGTACCGAGGAGAGCTTAAGCGGGCCCGCCCCCTCGCAAGGGGGCGGGCCTTGCTTTGCGGCGCGGCCAGGATTAGATAGTTCGGCGAACTAACTAACCTCCAGTTGCATGGCCGATCCCTCATGCATGCTCATGCTCCGGTCGAAGACCTGGCGGACGCCCTCAGGCCCGTGCTGCTGCGCGTCTCGCGCCGGCTGCGGCAGGAGGCGCAGAAGGCCGGCCTGTCGGCGCAGGACGCCCTGCTCCTCGGTCACATCGGCAAGCATCCCGGCATCGGCGTCAGCGCGCTGGCCGACCTGGAGCGCACCTCGCGCCCGACCATGAGCGCGCACGTCAAGCGCCTGGAGGCCGCCGGGCTCCTGGCGCGCAGCGACGACGCCGCCGACGGCCGCCGTTCCGGCCTGGCGATCACCGCGGCCGGGGCCGAGACGCTCGAGGCCATCCGCCGCCAGCGCAACGACTGGCTGGCCGCGCGCCTCGCCCGCCTCTCGCCGGCCGACCGCACCAGCCTGGAAGCCGCCACCGGGCCGCTGCTGGCCCTGCTCTCCGAGCCGTGAGTCCCAGCGACGAGGCCCTGGACGCCGCGCCCGAGGACGCCGGGCGGCACACCCGCGGTTGGATCGTGCCGGCGATCATCGGCTCGGCGCTGCTCATGCAGACGCTCAACGCCACCGTCATCTCCAACGCCCTGCCGGCGATGGCGCACACGTTCCACGTCGAGCCGCTGCGGCTCAACATCGCGATCACCGTCTACCTGCTGTCGGCGGCGATCTTCCTGCCGCTCAGTGGTTGGCTGGCCGACCGGTTCGGGGCGCGGCGGATCTTCATGGGGTCCATCGTGCTCTACGCGGCAGGCTCCATCGCCTGCGGCCTCGCCGGCGGCATGTGGCAGCTGATCGCCGCCCGCTTCATCCAGGGCGCGGCTGGGGCCACCCTCATGCCGGTGGGACGTCTCGTTCTGCTGCGCACCACGCCGAAGAGCGAGCTGGTCGGCGCGCTCTCCGTAGTGACCATGCCGGCGCTGCTGGGGCCGGTGTTCGGTCCGGTGCTGGGCGGCGCCATCGTCACCTTCGCGGACTGGCGCTGGATCTTCTTCATGAACCTGCCGATCGCGGTCACAGGCCTGATCCTGGTCCACAGGTTCGTGCCCGAGGTCCGGGAGGCCGACGCCCCGCCGGTGGATGTCCTGGGCATCCTGTTGACCGGCGCCGGCCTCGCCGCACTGATCTTCGGCTTCGAGAACCTCAGCCGCGACGCGCTGCCGCCGCTCGCCGTCGCCGCCCTGTTCGCCGGCGGCGTGGCCGCGCTCGCCCTCTACGGCTGGCACGCCCGGCGCACGCCGCACGCCGCGGTCGACCTCTCGATCTTCAGGCTACCCACCTTCGCGGCCTCCGTGTTGGGCGGGGCCTTCATGCGCGTGGCGATGGGCGCCAACCCGTTCCTGCTGGCGATGCTGCTGCAGGTCGCGTTTGGATTGTCGGCCTTCGTGGCCGGGACCATGACCTGCATCTCGGCGATCGGCGCCCTGCTGATGAAGACCGCCGCACCGCCGATCCTGCGCCGGTTCGGTTTTCGCTCGGTGCTGTTGATAAACGCCGTGATCGTGGCGCTCAGCTTCATGGCCTACGCCCTCTTCACGCCATCCTGGCCGCACTGGGCCGTGGCGCTGGTGCTGGGAGTCGGCGGGTTCTTCCGGTCGCTGCAGTTCACCTCCCTGAACGGCATGGCCTACGCCGACATCGAGCAGGCGCAGATGAGCAAGGCGGCGACCACCTCGTCGATGGCCCAGCAGCTTGTGCAGTCGATCGGCATCGGGCTGTCGGCCACCCTGCTGCACTACCTTATGGTCTGGCGCGGCGAGACCCGCCTCACGGCGGCGGCGGTCTCCCCGGCCTTCGTGATCATCGGCGTGGTGACCCTGTTCTCCACGATCTGGTTCTTGCGCCTGCCCAAGGACGCCGGGGATGAGATGAACGGCCGTCTTCGCGACTAGGCGAAGCGACCCCTAATCCGTATGCTGCGCGCCGTTTTATGCCGCCCGAGTGGATAACGATGAAATTCCTTGCCGCCCTCGCCGCCGCGTTCCTGGCGCTGGGCTCGCCCGCCCTCGCCGCGGAGTCCGCAAAGGCCGAGGCCGAAGCCGAGACCGCACCGCCCGCACGCGTCGTGTTGCCGAAGGACGTGCGGCCGGACCGCTACGATATCCATATCGCCCCCGACGCGGCCAGCCTCAGCTTCACAGGCCGCGAGACCATCGAGCTGACGGTGCTCAAGGCCACCGACCGCATCGTCCTGAACGCCGCCGACCTCGTCATCCGGAAGGCCAGCCTCGACGGCGTCGCCGCCTCCCCCCGGATCGTCCTGGACGAGAGCCAGCAGACCGCCGCCTTCGTGTTCGCCGCGCCGCTGGCGCCCGGGAAATACCGGCTCGCCTTGGAGTACACGGGCCAGATCTACCAGCAGGCCTCGGGCCTGTTCGCGCTCGACTACGAAGACAAGGGCGGGAAGAAGCGCGCCCTCTTCACCCAGTTCGAGAACTCCGATGCGCGGCGCTTCGCGCCGATGTGGGACGAGCCCGGGGTGAAGGCGGTGTTCGCTCTGACGGTCGAGGCTCCGGCCGGCCAGATGGTCGTCTCCAACATGCCGGCGACGAAGACCGAGCGCCTCGGCGCGGTCGAACGTATCCACTTCGCCGACAGTCCGAAGATGAGCTCCTACCTGCTGTTCCTGGGCCTGGGCGACTTCGAGCGCGTTCACAGGCAGGTGGGCAAGACCGACGTGGGCGTGATCGTCCGCAAGGGCGATGCGGCCAAGGGCCAGTTCGCCCTGGACGCGGCCGCGGAGCTGCTCGGCTACTTCAACGACTACTTCGGCGCGCCCTATCCGCTGCCGAAACTCGACCTCGTCGCCGGCCCCGGCAACAGCCAGTTCTTCGGCGCCATGGAGAACTGGGGGGCGATCTTCTACTTCGACTACATCCTCCTGGTGGACCCCAAGCTGTCCACCGAGAAGGACCGCCAGGACGTCTACATCGCGGTCGCCCACGAGGTGGCCCACCAGTGGTTCGGCAACCTGGTCACCATGGACTGGTGGGACCAGCTCTGGCTGAACGAGGGCTTCGCGTCCTGGATGGAGAACAAGGCCACCGACCACTTCCACCCGGAATGGAACGTCTGGCTTCTAACCCAGTCCGGCCAGCAGGCGGCCATGCGCCTGGACAGTCGCGCGGGCGCCCACCCGGTCATCACCCACATCCCCGACGTCTTCGCCGCCGCCAACGCCTTCGACGGCATCACCTACCAGAAGGGCCAGGCGGTGATCCGGATGTTCGAGACCTACGTTGGCGAGAGCGCCTTCCGGGCCGGTGTGCGGAGCTACATCCGGAAGCACGCCTACGGCAACGCGGTCAGCGATGACCTGTGGCGCGAGATCGACGCGGCCTCACCGGACCGGAAGCTCAGCGACATCGCACACGACTTCACCCTGCAGGCCGGGGTGCCCCTGCTCCGCGCCGAGGCGGCGCCAGGCGGCATCGTGCTGACCCAGGAACGCTTCGCCGCGGACGCATCCCAACGCGCGCCGCGCACCTGGCGCACGCCCATCACCGTAAAGGGGCTCGACGGCAAGAGCTGGGACGGCGTGGTCAGCGCCGCCGCACCGCAGACCGTGCCGCTGGCCGCCCCGGTGGTCGTCAACGCGGGCCAGGCCAGCTACCTCCGCACCGCCTATTCGCCGGAGCTGTGGGCCATGCTCGCACCCCGGTTCGCCAGGCTGTCGCCGGCCGACCAACTGGGTCTCCTCTACGACAGCCGCGCCCTCGGCGAGAGCGGCGTCGTGCCGATGAGCGACTTCCTGGCCCTGGCCGCCAACACCCCGGCCGACGCCGATCCCGTCGTGCTGGCCACGCTCTCCGACCAGCTGGCCGCCATCGACACGCTCTACCGGGGGCGGCCGAACCAGGCGACCTTCCGCGCCTTCGCCCGCGGCCGCCTGGGCCCCATCGCCGAACGCCTGGGCTGGAACCCCAAGCCGGACGAATCCGACAACGCCGCCATCACCCGCCGCAGTGTCCTGGCCACCCTGGGCCAGTTGGGCGACGCGGCCGTGGTCGCCGAGGCCCGCCGCCGCTTCGACCGCTGGCTGGTCGAGCCCGACAGCCTGAGCGCAGCGTCGCGGCGCACGGTGCTGGCCATCGTTGCGGCCAACGCCGACGAGAC
>NZ_CADEGK010000143.1 GCF_902826855.1 uncultured Phenylobacterium sp.
CGGGTTGCGCCGCCTCGGTAGCGATTGATCTTGTGAAGAACCGCTCGACCGCGTTCCTGTAGCGGTACAGGAAGCCTGAGAAGGCCGGGATGTTATTGCGATGGGCATGGGCTTGACGTTGGCCCAGGTGTCGCGGTCAGCCAGGGTCTGGCGGAGCTCGTCGCTGCACAGGCCCGGTCGATCAGCAGGATGTCGCCAGCTTTGAGGGTGTCCAGCATGGCCTCGGCCGAGCGCCCGTTGTGAGCCTGGCCTTCGGAAAGCTTGAGCCAGATGGGCAGGCCGTTGGCGTCCCACCAGGGCGTGGGCCTCGGTGGTCAGACCGCCGCGCGAACGACCCAGGCAACCGGATCGGTCGTCTTCTTTTGGCGTTGGTCCCATGCTGGTGAACCCGGATCGACGAGCTATCGATCATCTGGATATCGCCTTCGTAAGCCGGCGAAACCGCCTTCAAGCGCCGGTCCCAGACCCCCACCTTGCGCCACCGGTTGACGCGGTTGACGCAGATCGTGTGCGGTCCGTCGCGATCGGGAATGTCGGCCCACGGTGCCCCTGTCCGCAACCGCCAGAAGGTGCCGTTCAGCACGCGGCGATCATCAAGGCACACCGCGAGGCTTGTTCGGCAGCAACGGCTGGATCACAGACCACTCGATCCGTCAGATCAAAGCGCGCCATTTCGACACCCATCCTACGAAGATTGAATCAGCACCTCAGCGATTCGACAACCGCACCTATGGGTCCGTGACCTAGAGCGAAGAGGTCAAGGAACTGGCCGGCTTCGCGCCATGTGGCTTCGACATCCCTGGGCTGGGCGTTGCGCATGAGGTGCTTGAGCTTGGCGAAGACGTGCTCGATGGGGTTCAGGTTTGGCGAGTAGGGCGGCAGGAAGATCAGGTGCGCCTTGCGGGCGCGGATGGCGGCGCTGGCGGCCTTGCCCTTGTGGCTGCCGAGGTTGTCCATGATCACGACGTCGCCGGGCCGTAGCGCGGGAGCCAGGATCCGGTCGACGTAGAGGTGGAAAGCCTCGCCGTTGATCGGCCCGTCGAAGACGAAGGGCGCCTCGATCCGATCGCACCGCAGCACGGCGATGAAGGTCAGCGTCTTCCAGTGGCCGTGCGGCGCATAGGCCCGCAGCCGCCGGCCGCGGGGTCCCCAGCCCCTCAGAGGCGCCATGTTGGTCTTGATCCAGGTCTCGTCGATGAAGACCAGGCGGGAGGCCTCGATCCGCCCCTGATGCGCCCGCCAGGGCCCTGCGGCGGGCCACGTCAGGCCGCGTCTGCTCCTCGGGCAGCAGGGTTTTTTTGAAGCTCAGGTCCTCGTCGTGGACGAACACCCACACCGCACGCGGCTGCGTCCTCACCACGCGCGCTGCCAGCTCCGCCGCCAGACCCCGCAACGTGAACGGTCCCGCCTGAACCCGCCGCCGAAGCCACTCGGCGACCTCCCCCGACAGCGTCCGCGGCTTGTAGCCCCCGACCTAGGCCGGGGCCACCGACCCCGTCCCGCGCTCGCGACACGTCCACTTCGACACGCACGACGGGCTGATCCGCAGCGCCGCCTCGATCTGCCTGTGCGTCTCCCCCGCCGCCTTCCGAGCCAGCGCCCGCTCGCGAAGGTCCATCGAATAGGGAGCCGTCATCCAAGCTGCCTCCATCCAGCGGATCCCGATTCCGTCAGATCGGGCCGACGCCCTCAGATCATGTCCCCCGCAGCGGCGTCGAGCAACAGGAACACCTGGCCCGCGTCGCCACCCAGCAGGTCGGCCAGCAGGAAGCCCTCAGGGTCGCGGCCCGCCGCGTCGCCGATCAGGGTCTGGTAGCGGCGGATGTAGATCTCGGTCTTGCGTTTGACCTCGTCGTCGGTGAACAGGCGCCGCGCGATGCGGCGCGTGGCGGCCGGGGCCAGCTTGCGGACGACCTCGCGGGCCCCGTCCAGGTCGCCGGCCTGCATGACGGCGGCGATTTCCTCCACGCGCGCCATGGGCAACAGCTTGGCGGCGTCGACGCCCATGCGGGCCAGTTCTGCGCCCAGCACCTCCTCCAGCCGCTCTCCCTCACCGTCGGCGCCGTCGAGGGACGCCAGCAGATCCTTCCAGGTCCAGGCGTCGCCGCCGTCCTCGGCCTCGTCGCCGCCGGGACTGGGGGCGGGCGCGGGGCCGCCGCTGGCCGCCTCGAAGACGGCGCTGAACTCCCGGTCGGTGGCGGTGGGCGTCAGGCGTATGCGGTTGCGCAGGCCGATGCGGTCGGCGAGCGCCGCGGCCGACGCCTGCTCCTGCGACGGCTCGTCCAGCGACGGGGGCTCGGCCGCCGCTGCCTGCGGCGGCGCGGTCTCGGTGCGGCGGCCCGGCGCGGGGGCGGGCAGCGGCTCGGGGGGAGTCGCCGGGGCGACCGCGGCGACTCCCATCAGCCGGACCGCCTCCGACAGCATCTCGAAGTTGCGCCGCACGCGGTCCTGGAAGGCCATGTCTATGGCCTCGGCCTGCTCGGCCGTGCGCCGCGCCTGGGCCATCAGTTCATCCATGCCCTCGGCAACCACGGCGCGCACGTGGTCTGCCTGGCCCTGCGCGGCAGCGGGCAGCTTGGCGGCGCGGGCCTCCACCTCGGCCAGCAGGGCGGAAAGCTCGCCCAGGGTGGCGCGGGCGGCCTCCGCCCCGGCTTCCAGCTTCCGGGCCGTGGCGGCGCCGGCATCCTCCACCATCTTGGAGGACTGCTCGACCAGCGCCCTCGCCTCCTCCAGCCTGGCCTCGAACACCTGGTTCGCCTTCTGGCCGGCGCTGAAGGCGGCTTCGGAGAGTTGGTCGACCTGTTCGCGGGCCGTGGTGGCGTGGCGCGCGGCGGCCGCGCGGGTCTCCTCCGCGGCGGCGGCCAAGGCGTCGATGGCGGCGCGCGTCTGTGCTTCGAGCGCGGCGCGTTGGTCCGCGGCGGCGGCGGAGACCGCCTCGAGGGACTGCAGCGTGGACTGGCCGAACTCCTCGCGCTCGGCCTTGGCGGTCTCGGCCAGGTCGCGGAACTGCAGGGCGGCATCAGACATCAGCGCCTTCAGCGCCTCGCTGCCCATCGTCGCGCGCTCGGTCATCTCGTCGGTGGAGTTGCGCGCGCGATCGACGAATTCGGCGAGCTTGGCGGCATGGGCGTCGGCCTGACCCGCGAACGCCTCCTGGTCGGCCTTCAGGGTCTGGCTGAGGGCCACCAGGGCGGTGCGCTGTTCGCCAAGGCCGGCTTCCACGGCGCGCACCTGCTCGGCCACGCCGGTCCCGGCGGTCTCCAGGCGCGCGATGTGTCGGGTCAGGTCCTCGCCGGCGGTGCGCGCGGCGTCGCTGGCCTCGCCGGCGGCGGCCGCTAGATCCGCCGCACGGGCCGAGAGCGCGCCCTCAGCCTCGCGGATCTGGGTCTCTGCCAGGCCGGCCGCGTCGGCGACCATGCGGGCCTGCTGGGTGACGGCGTCGGCGATGCGGGTGGCCTGGGCGTCCAGCGTCTGCGCCATGCCGCTCATCTCGGAGCGCTCCCGGCCAAGGGTGGTCGCCAGTTCTTGGGCCGTACGCACGGACTGCGCCGTCGCGCCGGTCAGCTTGTCGGTCTCAAAGGCGAGCGCATCGCCCAGCGCGGTCAGAGTCTCGCGCGCCTCGTCCGCGGCGAGGGCCGCGCGGCGGATCTCGTCGCGCACCACATGGGCCGCGTCACCGGCGCGCGCGGCGGCGATCAGGGCCGGCGAGAGCATGTCGTGGGCCATGTCTTTGGCTCGGCGCGCCTCGAACGCCAGCTGCTGGCCCTGGCGGATCATGTAGGCGGCGCCCAGCACGAAGATCGCCGGCCCGATGGCCAACAGCGCGAAGACGATCAGCGCGAACTGGTCGTCCTGCAGCGGCGAGACCTTGGCCCGATAGCCGAGCGCGAACGCGATCGGGCCGAGCGCCCAGAGCAGCGCCACCCCGACGGCGATCACCCAGGTCGGCCAACCGGACGGCGCCTCGTCGTCGAGGCCAAATCGCGACACCTCCTGGCTGGCCCCATGGTGGGTCACGGCCCCGACGCCGCCACGGATGGCCATCGGGCTGTCGTCCTGATGCGCATCGATGTGGAAGCCGACCGGCGCGACCTCAGCGCGGTAGGCTTCGTAGGAAGCAGGTCCGGCTTGCGGCTCTTCATCGGGCCCGCCGAAGTTCATCGGGTGCGGCCGCTTGGAGAACTTCATGCCAGGCCGTCCCTTCCCTTCCCGCAGATCGGGCGATGAGGGCGCGGCGCGGGCGCGGCGGACGCCGCCGATCGCGCCGACGGTCCCCTCTCCCCAGGATTACCCCTGGCGGCTCCTGACGCCAACGGGCGACGCGCGAATCATTCAGCGATTGGTCGCCATGTCGCGGGCCTCCCGCGTCCCGACGCCGATCACGCCTTGACGGGGCGGGCCTTCGCGGCGGCCTCGGGGCAGACGTCGACCTTCTGCAGCCGGTCCGTTCGCTCGAGCCTGCGAGGGCTGCGGGCGACCACGCGTTGTTCCGAGGGGGGCGGCGTAGCCTGGGGCGCCTCAAGGACGACGCCGAAATGCGAGAATGCGGCGGCGGAGGACTGCAGCACGACGGCCGCCACCATTTCCGTCAATGTCGCCATGGCGCTCACCCGCCGAATCTTCAGGCTCCGGTATAAGGCAGCGCCTCCCGAGCCGCACCCGTTCGCCACCTTAATTTTTCGCAATGTAAGGCCGCGGTCAGGCCGCGAGGCGGCCTCCGTACGACGCGCCTTCGTGCTCCAGCAGCCAGCGCTTGCGGTGGAGGCCACCGCCGTAACCAGTCAGCGAGCCGTCCGAGCCGATCACCCGGTGACAGGGAACGACCAGGGCGACCGGGTTGGAGCCGTTTGCCAGGCCGACCGCGCGCACCGCTGTTGGACGGCCGATCCGCTGGGCGAGCGCGGCATAGCTCAGCGTCGCGCCAGCCGGGATGGCGCACAGCGCACGCCACACTTGGCGCTGGAACGCGGTGCCCGCGCCCTCCCAGCCCACCGTCACGAACGCATCGACCTCGCCGGCGAAGTAGGCGTCGAAGCGATCGCGCAGCGGCCCGGCGCCCTCCCGCCGCAGGGCCTTCGGATAGCGCCTGGCGATCCAGGCCGACATTGCGACCTCGTAGTCGATCCAGTTGAAGGCCCTCAGCACGCCTGCCTCGTCAGTGACCACCAGGGCCGTGCCGATCGGCGTCACGATGCGGTCGAGCGTGAGAGTCTCAGGCGGCGCGGCGGTCATCGGTCTTTGTCCTCTTGGATGGTGTCGTCTTGGCGGCCTGGGCCAGGCCGGGATCGGCGGCCCAGAGGTGTTGCGCGGCATAAGCCCGCCAGGGCCGCCACCGCTCGCTGCGGGCCAGCAGTTGGTCGGCTGTGGGGCGCAGCCCCGCTTCGTCGGCCATGGCCCGCATCAGGCCTACGTCGGCTTGGGGGAAGGCGTCCGGCTCACGCAATTCGCGCAGGGCGATGTACTGGGCGGTCCATTCGCCGACGCCGGGCAGCGCCTTCAGGGCTGCAATGGCGCTGCCGAGGTCCGCGCGCGGGGTGAAGATGGTCGGATCGGCCGCCACTTTGCGGGCCAGCGCCTCCAGCGCCGCCCCGCGGGCCCTCGGCATGCCGAGGGCGGCGATGTCCTCGCCGACCAGACGGCCCGGCGAAGGGAACACCCGGGTCAACCCCAGCTCGGCGGCGGCCGGATCGTCGATCGTTTCCCCGTACCGGGCGACGAGCTTGGCGGCGAGGCCGCGGGCGGCGCCGACGGTGATCTGCTGGCCCAGGATGGCGCGCACCGCTAGCTCGAAGCCGTCCCAGGCGCCAGGCGCCCGCAGGCCCGGTCGCGCGGCGATCAGGGGGGCGAGCGCCGGGTCCTGGCTCAGGTGCGCGCCGATTAGGGTTGGGTCGGCCGACAGGTCGAAGACGCGGCGGATGCGAGCGATCACCGCTGGCAGGGCCTGCAGCTTCGGGAAGCGGATCTCGGCCTGCAGCGCGCCGTCGCCCCGCGGCGTCACGATGACAACACCGCGCGCACCCTCGATCTCGAGCGTCCGCGCGTAGCGCCGGGGCTCCACCCGCTCGACTCCGGGGATCGCCCGGGCGGCGAGGAAGCCGATGATCGCGTCCCAGTCGTAGGGCGGCTTGTAGGGCAGGCGTACGAAGATGCCGTCCGCGGCCGGCGTCTCGGCCTTCTGGGAGCGGCGCAACTCGCCCGGCGGGCGGCCGAACAGCTGCTGGAAGGTCTCGTTGAAGCGCCGCACGCTCCCGAATCCGGACGCCATCGCCACCTCGCTCATCGGCAGGCGGGTTTCCTGGATCAGCTGCTTAGCCAGAAGGACGCGTCGCGTCTGGGCCACCGAGACAGGCGAGGCGCCGAGGTGCTGGCGGAACAGGCGGCGCAGCTGGCGCTCGCCCACGCCCAGGCGGCCGGCCAGCGCGTCCGCGTCGCCGTTGTCCATCGCGCCGGCCTCGATCAACGCTAGCGCGCGGCTCACCGTGTTCGAGGTCCCGCGCCACGCGCCGAGGTCGGGCGAAGCCTCTGGCCGGCACCGCAGGCAGGGCCGGTACCCCGCCTCCTGCGCCGCCGCCGCGGTCGGGTAGAACGTCATGTTCTGCGGCTTCGGCGTCCGCGCCGGGCAGATCGGCCGGCAATAGATGCCCGTCGTCTTCACTCCGGCGAAGATCCGCCCGTCGAACCGCGGATCGCGGGTGACAAAGGCGCGGCGGCAGGCCTCGAAATCCATGTCCATGCCGGCCAAGGTGAGCGCTCGGCCGCAGGAAGTCTCGCGGTTTTCGGACATGCACTGACCTCGTTCGCCGGATGAGGCATCTAGCCTCCTACCCCATGGACGAAGCGCCGGTTTTGAAGCAGAGGCATGGTCTCGATCGGACAAGCCTGATCGAACAGGAGAAGGATGATCGGCGAGTCGAAACCCACCGTCCTTGTCACCGGCGGCGCAGGCTACATCGGGGCGCATACCGCCAAGGCGCTGGGCGAACGCGGCTTTCGGCCGGTGGTGTTCGACAACCTCACTTCTGGCTACCGCGAGGCCGTGCGGTGGGGCGAGCTTGTTCAGGGCGATATTCGCGATGAGGCGGCGCTCGGCCGGGCCTTCACGGAGCACGGCGTGCAGGCGGTGATCCACTTCGCCGGGTTGATCGAGGTGGGCCGGTCGACCCAGCGGCCGGACCTGTTCTGGGACATCAACGTGGCCGGCACCCGCTCGCTGCTCACCGCGATGCAGACACACGGGGTCGGCCGTCTGGTCTTCTCGTCCAGCGCAGCGGTCTACGGCCAGGCCGGGCGCGGGCCGCTCGAGACCATACCGGAGGAGGCGCCCAAGACGCCCTCCAGCCCGTATGGCGACACCAAGCTGGCCTGCGAGTGGATGATCGCCGCGCAGTGCCGCGCCTATGGGCTCACCGGCGTGGCGCTACGCTACTTCAACGCCGCCGGGGCCGACCCGTCCGGCCTGATCGGCGAAGCCCATGAGCCGGAGACGCACCTGATCCCGCTGGCGATGGCTGCCGGCCTTGGCGACGGCAAGCCACTGACCGTCTTCGGCGACGACTTCGACACGCCCGACGGCACCTGCCTGCGCGACTATATCCATGTGAACGACCTGGCGAGCGCCCACGTCGCGGCGCTGGAGGTCGACCTGCCGGCTGGCGCCTTCGAGGCGGTCAACATCGGCACGGGCGCGGGCCACTCCGTTCGCGATGTGGTGGGCGCTGTCGGGCGCGCGCTCGGCCGGCCCGTGCCGCACAGCACCGGGCCCCGGCGCGACGGCGACCCCCCCAGCCTGGTGGCCAACGCCAGCCGGGCCAGGAGCCTGCTGGGCTGGGAGCCGCTGTGCTCGTCGCTGGACGAGATCGTTCGCGACGCCCTGCGCTGGGAGGGCCAGCCCCGCTATGGGGCCGGCAGTCGCGGGGCCCGCAAGACCTAGTCGAACGGCGGCCGCGCCGGCGGCGTCCGCCCACCTGCCCTGGGAACCTCGTCAGAATTCCTGGGGGCTGCTTGCCTTGTGCGCGCCGGACGCCGCCGCTAACTGACCCGCCGAACCTGGGCGGTCCCTGCGCTCGCCGTCATGCTAGTAAGGTCCCGATGGACGCACCCGTCCTGTCACGCCCAGCCAGCCGCGAAGGCGCCTTGTCTCCCAAGACCCTCACCCATCTGCAGCGGCTGGAAGCCGAGAGCATCCACATCTTCCGCGAGGTTGTCGCCGAGTGCGAGAACCCGGTGATGCTCTACTCCATCGGCAAGGACTCCGCAGTGATGCTGCGCCTGGCGATGAAGGCCTTCTATCCGTCCAAGCCCCCCTTCCCTCTCCTCCATGTGGATACGACCTGGAAGTTCCGCGCCATGTACGAGATGCGCGAGCGGATGGCCCGCGAGACGGGCATGGAGCTGCTGGTCCACAAGAATCCGGAGGCCGTCGAGCGGGGGATCAACCCCTTCGACCACGGCTCGCTGCACACCGACATGTGGAAGACCGAGGGTCTGAAGCAGGCCATCGACAAGTGGGGCTTCGACGCGGCCTTCGGCGGCGGCCGGCGCGACGAGGAGAAGTCGCGGGCCAAGGAGCGGATCCTCAGCTTCCGCTCCGCCCAGCACCGTTGGGACCCCAAGCTGCAGCGCCCCGAGCTTTGGCGCCTCTACAACACCCGCAAGGGCCCGGGTGAGAACTTCCGCGCCTTCCCGATCTCCAATTGGACGGAGCTCGACATCTGGCAATACATCTACCTGGAGGACATCCCAATCGTGCCGCTCTACTTCGCCGCCGAGCGGCCGGTGGTGGAGCGCGACGGCAACCTGATCATGGTCGACGACGATCGCATGCGGCTTCGCCCCGGCGAGGTCCCGATGATGAAGTCGATCCGCTTCCGCACCCAGGGCTGCTATCCCCTGACCGGCGCCATCGAGAGCACGGCCAACACGCTCCCCGCGATCATCCAGGAGATGCTGCTGGCCACCACCTCAGAGCGCCAGGGCCGCGTCATCGACCACGACCAGTCCGCCTCGATGGAGAAGAAGAAGCAGGAGGGCTATTTCTGATGGCCCCCCAGCTCGAAACGCCCAAGTACGAGATGAAGGCCTCCGACCTCATCGCCGAGGATATCGAGGCCTATCTCCACGCCCACCAGCACAAGTCGCTGCTGCGGTTCCTGACCTGCGGCTCGGTGGACGACGGCAAGTCGACCCTGATCGGCCGCCTGCTCTACGATTCCAAGATGATCTTCGAAGACCAGCTGGCGGCCCTCGAAGCCGACTCCCGGAAGGTCGGCACCCAGGGCGGGGAAATCGACTTCGCGCTGCTGGTCGACGGCTTGGCCGCCGAGCGCGAGCAGGGCATCACCATCGACGTCGCCTACCGGTTCTTCTCCACCGACAAGCGCAAGTTCATCGTCGCCGACACGCCCGGGCACGAGCAGTACACACGCAACATGGTCACCGGCGCCTCCACGGCGGATGCGGCCATCATCCTGATCGACGCCCGCAAGGGCGTGCTCACCCAGACGCGGCGGCACAGCTACCTGGTCAGCCTGCTCGGCATCCGCCACGTGGTGCTGGCGATCAACAAGATGGACCTGGTGGACTGGAGCCAGGAGGTGTTCGATACGATCGTCGGCGAATACCGCGACTTCGCCGACCAGATCGGCATCAAGGACTTCACCGCCATCCCGATGTCGGCGCTGCGCGGCGACAACATCACCGAACCCTCCGACAAGTCGCCCTGGTACGCCGGCCCGCCGTTGATGCGCTGGCTGGAGGACGCGCCGGTAGAGGACGATCTGCAGGCCGGGCCCTTCCGCATGCCGGTGCAGTGGGTGAACCGCCCCGACCTCGACTTCCGCGGCTTCTCTGGCCAAGTCTCCTCCGGCGTCGTCCGGCCCGGCGACCGCGTGAAGGCCCTGCCCTCCGGCCGCGAAAGCACGGTGGCGCGCATCGTCACCTTCACCGGCGACCTCCCCGAGGCCGTCGCTGGCCAGTCTGTGACCATCACCCTCAAAGACGAGATCGACGTCTCGCGCGGCGACGTCCTGGCCGCCGCCGCCTCGCCGCCGGAGGTCTCCGACCAGTTCGAGGCCACCATCGTCTGGTTCGACGACGAGCCCCTGCTACCCGGCCGCCCCTACCTGCTGAAGGCCGGGGCGCGGACGGTCCAGGCCCAGGTGGCCGAGCCAAAATACAAGGTCAACGTCAACACCCTGGAGCACCTGGCCGCCACGCGGCTGGAGTTGAACGAGATCGGCGTCTGCAACCTAGCGCTCTCCGCCCCCATCGCCTTCGACGCCTACACCGAGAACAAGGACCTGGGCGGCTTCATCCTCATCGACCGGATCTCCAACCGCACGGTCGGCGCCGGCATGCTGCACTTTGCGCTCCGCCGCGCGCAGAACATCCACTGGCAGGCCACCGACGTGCACAAGGCCGCCCGCGCGGCCTCGAAGCGCCAGAGGCCGCGGGTGGTCTGGTTCACCGGCCTCTCCGGCGCCGGCAAGTCGACCATCGCCAACCTCGTCGAAAAGCGCCTGCACGCGGAGGGCCGCCACACCTACCTGCTGGACGGCGACAATGTGCGCCACGGGCTGAACCGCGACTTGGGCTTTACCGAGGAAGACCGGGTCGAGAACATCCGCCGTGTCGGGGAGGTGGCCAAGCTCATGGCCGACGCCGGCCTGATCGTGCTCACCGCCTTCATCTCCCCGTTCCGCGCCGAGCGGCGGATGGTGCGCGAGATGATGCCCGAGGGCGAGTTCGTCGAGGTGTTCGTCGACACCCCCCTGGCCGAGGCTGAGACGCGCGACGTAAAGGGCCTCTACGCCAAGGCCCGCGCGGGCGAGCTCAAGAACTTCACCGGCATCGACAGCCCCTACGAGGCGCCGGAGCAACCGGAAATCCGCATCGACACCACCACGATGAGCCCCGAACAGGCGGCCGAGGCGATCTTCACCTGGCTGGAAAGGTAAAAGTGGGCGCCGCCTAACGCCGCCCCGTATCCAGGAAGTCCCGGGCGCTGAAGTCCTTCGGGGCGGCGACTTCGACGATGGGGTCGTCGCGGTCGTCGAACTCGAGGCGGAGCGCCTTGGTCATCACCGCATGCATGTCATAGAGGCAGGTGATGTAGGTGAACTCGAGGATCTCCTCGTCCGAGAGGAAGGTCTTGAGCTTGTCGAACACCGCCTGCGGCGTCCGGCCGCCCTGCACGAGGCAGTCGGCGTAGGCCAGGACCGCGCGCTCCTTGTCGTCGAAGCAGTCGGCCACCTGCCAGTGCGGGATCGCCGCGATCTTCTCCTCGGCGACCTTCAGGCCCCGCAACGACTTGCAGTGTTGCGAGAAGACAAACTGGCTGCCCTTGGCCCAGCCGGCGCGGGTCTGGCCGAGTTCGCGCAGCACCGGGTCCAGCTTGCGGTCGCCGCGATAGAGAGCGAAGCCGCGGTTGGCGTGCTCCAGGATGTCGGGCACCAGGGCGAACACCGTCCACCAGTCGCCGCGGGTGCCGGTGGCGGTGCCGGGCTCGGCCACCGGGTCGCGGTCGCCGAACAGCAGGTTGTAGGAGCGCTTGACGTGCTCCGACGTCGCCTCGGCCTTCGGGACCTGCCTAAGACGCGGCATCAGGCGGTTTCCAGAGCGCGGCCGGGCTCGTGGGCCACGTCTTCCGGGCGGAAACCGCGCAGCAGGGCGGCGTATTCCAGCATGATGCCGTTGGGGTCGCGGAAGTAGACCGAGCGGACCCAGACCCCTTCGTGGACCTTCTCGGAGACACCCCTGGGGCTGTCGTCGTGGTTCACCACCACGGGCACCGAGACGTGGACGCCCTTCGCCTTCAACTGCGCGATCGAGGCCTCCAGCTGGTCGTCGTCCATGTCGAAGGCGACGTGGTTCATCGACCCTACCGCCGAGCGGCCCTTGGACGGGAAGTCCTCCACCGAGGCGATCCCAGGCGCGGCGGGCGGGGCGTCCGGCCACCAGAAGAAGGCCAGCAGCGTGTCGCCGCCACAATCAAAGAAGAAGTGCTGGCCGCCGTCCGGCAGGGACACGGTCTTCACCAGCGGCATGCCGAGCTTCTCGGTATAGAACTCCACCGTCTCGGCCATGTCCCGGCAGACCAGCGCCAGGTGGTTGATACCCTTGGTCTTCATGGGTTCCTCCCTGCGCCTCGACAAGGCGCGCAAAACGAACTTTCAACGCGTGGCGAGTGTCACGCTCTAGAACTCCAGGACGATCTTACCGAAATGCT
>NZ_CADEGK010000144.1 GCF_902826855.1 uncultured Phenylobacterium sp.
TGGGGATCGCCACGGAGCGCGACCTGCGCGACTACTTCCGCATGCCGGTGGCGGGCGCGAAGGCCCGCATCGCCGAGCTGGTGGAGGCCGGCGACATGGTCCCCGTGACGGTGAAGGGATGGCGCGAGCCCGCCTACCTCGACCCGGCGGCGCGGTGGGCGCGGAGGATCGACACGGCGTCCCTGCTCTCCCCGTTCGACAACCTGATCTGGTTCCGCGACCGCACCGAGCGGATGTTCGGGGTCCGGGTGCGACTTGAGATCTACGTCCCAGCCGAGAAGCGGCAGCACGGCTATTACGTCCTGCCGTTCCTCGAGGGCGACGCGCTGACCGCTCGCGTGGACCTGAAGTCCGACCGCAAGGCCGGCGCCCTGGTCGTGCAGTCGGCCCACGCTGAACCATGGGCGACGGACGCGACGCCGGCAAAGCTGGCGGCGGAGCTACGGCGGATGGCCGGGTGGCTCGGGCTGGATCGGGTTCGCGTGGAGCCGCGCGGCGACCTGGCTGAAGAGCTGGCCCGCGCGCTCTAGCCGTCGTCATCGTCCTCATCGTCCGGCAGATCGACGACGAGGGCCGGCTTGCCTTGGAACATGAGCTCGCCGTTCGGACCCTTGAGGCCCAACATGGCGTCCATGATCCCGGCCTTCACCGTGTGGGGTTTCTCAGGCTGGTCGGCCATGGCGGCAGCTCCTCGTTCGCAAGAGGAACTGCCGCGCACGGGCCGGGTTCCAGCCGCCCTACCCCACGCCCTCAGTCACCGCGTGGAGGCGCGCGTAGGCGCCGCCGCGCTTCACCAGGTCGGCGTGCTTGCCCTCTTCCACGATGCGGCCGTTCTCGAAGACGAGGATCCGGTCGGCGCCGCGGATGGTCGACAATCGGTGGGCGATGACGATGGTGGTGCGACCCGCCATCAGCTCCTCCATCGCCGCCTGGACCTGGCGCTCGGTCTCCACGTCCAGGGACGAGGTGGCCTCGTCCAGCACCAGGATCGGCGCATCGGCCAGGAAGGCGCGGGCGATGGCCACCCGTTGCCGTTCCCCGCCCGACAGCTTCACGCCGCGCTCCCCGACCAGGGTGTCGTACCCCTTGGGCAGCTTGGCGATGAAGTCGTGGGCGCGGGCCCGCTTGGCCGCCAGGGCCACCTCCTCCGCCGAGGCGTCTGGCCGGGCGTAGGCGATGTTCTCGGCGATGGTGCGGTGGAACAGCGCCGGATCCTGCGGCACCACGGCGATGGCGCGCCGCAGGGTCTGCTGGCTGACCTTGGCGATGTCCTGGCCATCGATCAGGATGCGGCCGCTCTCCAGGTCGTAGAGCCGCTGGATCAGCTTCACGAACGTCGACTTGCCCGCGCCGGTAGGGCCGACCAGAGCCACCCTCTCGCCAGGCGCCACGATGAGGGTGAAGTCGCGGTAGAGCGGGACCTCGGCGGACTTGTAGCAGAAGGTCACCCGGTCGAAGGCGATCTCGCCCAGTTCGCCGCGGAAGTGCGCGGCGTCAGGGGCGTCGGGCACCTGCACCTGCGCGACCGCAAACGAGGCCACGTCCTCCACGTCGTCGAGGCCCTTCTGCATCATGCGGATGTTCTCGCCGATGTTGCGCAGGTAGCCGCTCATCAGCATGAACGAGGTGATCGCGAACGCCACGTCGCCAGCGGTGGCCTCGCCTCGCACCCACAGTCGGATCAGGAGGCCGGAGAGGCCCGCCTGCAGCACCACCAGGATCATGTTCTGGACCAGCCACACGTCGATGAACCGCGTCCAGGTGATCAGGGTCAGCCGTCGCCAGAGCGCGGTGACCTCGCCGATGCGCGCTTCCTCACGCGGCTCGGCGCCGAAGGACTTCACGGTCGGGTTCGACGAGATGGAGTCCGCCAACGCCCCGCCGATGCGCGTGTCGAGCGCCACCGACCGCAGGTTGGCCGGGCGCACGTACTTCACGGTCAGCAGCAGGTTCGAGGCGACGTAGAACGTCACCACGGCCATGGAGAACAGCCCGACCGCCGGCCAGCGCAGCAGCATGGTCACCGACAGCCCGACCAGCACCAGGAGCGCCGGCCCCAGCCACAGGACCACCGCGTCCGAGACCATGTCGTAGCCCCACATGGCCCGCGACAGCTTGCGCACCGTGGAGCCGGCGAAGTGGTCGGCATGCCAGTCCGCCGAAAAGGCCTGCACCCGGCGGAAGCCCTCGTCGGTCATCTCCTTCATGTTGCGCGCGGCCAGCGGATTCCAGAACCGGAAGGCCACGTTGCGGATCAGCGAGAAGGCCAGGTACACGCCCACGAAGATCGCCCAGGCGTTCCACGCCGCGGCCGGTTGGCGGGGCGTCGTGGCCACCACGTCCACCAGCCGCCCCGCGGCCCAGGGCAAGGCCAGGTCGAACGCCATGGCCACCAGCATCAGCCCCACCGCGGCGTAGAATAGTCCGCGCCGACGCAGCCAGAAGCGGGCGATGAACCCCAGAACCTGGCTGTTGGACAGCACCCTGTCCCGCTTGATCTCTTCGTCGTCCTCGTAGTGCTCGGTCATTGTCCCGGTCTTTGAACTGCGGCGGACCGGGACTCCCAGCGGGAGCGCGCGCGGGTCCGACGCGAAATGGAAATCAGGTGTGGATGGGGCTTCGAGCGGTGACGGCTCGGGGGGCCACGGGCGCGCGGGATCGCTTCGGCGGGCCGTCCTGGCGGACGGCAGCGCGACGCGGTCGGGCTGAGTTAACGGTGCGGCGGCGGCCCGAGACGCGCGGGGAAGGCGATCATTGCGACAGCTGTCATTCTGACGGACCTCCCTGCTGAGCCTCGAAGGTCGCGAAGCTAGGCGCGGTCTCGGGGGCGGTCAAGGAACGTGGTTCGCGAATTCTCCCGCGGCCGCCGGGCGTGGCGGGAGGGCCACAGTCGAGGCCCGCTCAGCCCGCGCGTCGGGCCTTTGGTTTGTGAGCCGGAGCCTTGGCAGGCTTGGCCTCCCCGGCCGGCTTCTTGCCCGCGGCCGCTCGGGCCGGCTTGGATTTCGCAGGCGGGGCCTTCTTGCCGGCCAGGCTGGCGCGGAGGGCCTCCATCAGGTCGATGACGTTGGTGTCCTCCGGCTCCTCGGCGGAGACCGGCTTGTGGCCCTTCTTCTTCTGTTCGATGAGGGCCTTCAGCGCCTCCTCGTAGCGGTCGACGAACTGGCTGGGGTCGAAGGGCTTGGCGCGCTGTTCGATGATCTTCAGCGCGATGGCGACCATGTCGGCGTCGGGCTTGGCGTCGGCGATGGCGCCGAAGATCTCGTCCGGCTTGCGCACCTCCGCGTCGCTGCGGAGCGAGTAGGCCAGGATGCCCTTGCCCCGCGGCTCCAGCGCCAGGATACGCTCGCGGGTGGAGATGACGATGCGCCCGATGGCGATCTTGCCGGCCTTCGAGATGGCTTCGCGGATCACGGCGAAGGCCTCCTGGGCCATCTTGCCGTCCGGGGCTAGGTAGTACGGGTTGTCCCAGTAGATACGGTCGATCTCCTCGGCCGGCACGAAGCGTTCGATGTCGATGGTGCGCGTGCTCTCCAGCTTGACGGACTTGATCTCTTCGTCGGTGAGCAGGATGTATTCGCCCTTGGAGACCTCGTACCCCTTGACCAGGTCGGACCGGTTGATCGGCCCGCTCTCCGGGTCGGTGGTGATCATCTTGATCCGGTTGTTGGTCTTCGGGTTGATCAGGTTGAAGTGCACGTCGCCTGCCGGGTTGGTGGCGGTGAACAGGCTTACCGGGCAGGTGACGAGCGAGAGCTTGAGGTGGCCTTGCCAGGTGGGGCGGTACGCCATGGCGACGGGACTCCGGGAGCGGTGAAGTTGCTTCAACGGGCCGGGAGGGAATTCGTTCGTCCCCTGCTCGCATCCCTGGACGTCAGGCGCAGTCGCCGGTTTCGCCGGTGTCGAGATCGATGCAGAAGCAGTGCTCCCGACCGCTTTCCAGGTCGCGGACGATGACGCGGACCTCGGGGTCGTCGTCGATGGTGTGGGGCCAGTCCTCGACATAGGCCAGCGCGGCGGCCTCGAAGCTGGGTTCCTCCAGCACGCGGGCGCGGTGGCCGGCGTCGTGCGCGGCGTGGACGCGAAACTCGGGCATGGCGGGCCTCCTGGCGGCCTAACGCGCGAAGGGCGGGAAAGGATTCGCCAGGCCGTGCGTTAGGCGCGCATGGCAGCGCCGAAACTCGCGAGATACCAGGAAATGCGCGACTTCTCGCAGACGGCCGAGCCGTCCGGGGCGAACGCGCAGGTGACGGCGTCAAACCGGCGACGGTTCGTCATCCAGAAACATGCGGCCACCCGGCTGCACTTCGACCTGCGGCTCGAGGACGCCGGGGTGTTCAAGAGCTGGGCGGTGACGCGGGGGCCGTCGCTGGACCCCAAGGACCGGCGGCTGGCGGTGGAAACCGAGGACCACCCGTTGGATTACGGCGACTTCGAGGGGACCATCCCCAAGGGCCAGTACGGCGGCGGGACCGTGCAGCTGTGGGACCGGGGCTACTGGGCGCCGCAGGACGGTTTCGAGGACGTCGAGAAGGCCCTGGCGAAGGGCGAGCTGAAATTCGTGATGGAGGGCGGCCGGCTGCACGGTTCGTGGGTGCTGGTACGGCTGAAGGATGAGGGCAAGCGGCGCAACTGGCTGCTCATCAAGCACCGCGACGAGGCCGCGGTGGATGGCGAGGCGGGGGCGCTGGCGGCGGAAGACCGCTCGATCGCCTCGGGCCGGAGCATGGCCCAGATCGCAGCCGGCAAGGGCAAGGGCGCCAAACCGTTCATGACAGTCTCGGCGACCGCGGCGGACGCGGTGTGGCAATCGAACCGCACCCGCAGTTCGACGGCCACGGCCTCGCCAAAGGCGTCGCCCAGAAGGGCGCCAAGGCCGGCCAAGGCGACCGCCCTGCCGCGGTTCGTGGAGCCGCAGCTCTGCAAGACCCTGCAGGCGCCGCCGCGAGGCCCGGGCTGGGGACACGAGATCAAGTTCGACGGCTACCGCATGCAACTGCGCGTGGAGGGCGGGCAAGCCACCCTGCTCACCAGAAAGGGCCTGGACTGGTCGACCAAGTTCGGGGCGATCGTGCGCACGGGCGCGACGTTCCCCGACAGCATCATCGATGGCGAGGTCGTGGCGCTGGACCACAGCGGGGCGCCTGACTTCGCGGCCCTGCAGGCGGCGATCTCGGCCGGGCAAACGGATGGACTGGTGTTCTTTGTCTTCGACCTGCTGTTCGCCGGCGGCGAGGACCTGCGCAAGCTGCCGCTCACCGAGCGCAAGGCGCGGTTGAAGGCGCTGGTCGAAGGCGCGCCGCCGACCGTCCGCTACGTGGAGCACTTCGTGACTGCGGGCGACGCTGTTCTGCGCTCAGCCTGCCGCATGGACCTGGAGGGAATCGTCTCGAAGAAGCTCGACGCGCCCTACCGCTCCGGACGCAGCGAGACCTGGGCGAAATCCAAGTGCCGGGCCGGCCACGAGGTGGTCATCGGCGGCTGGACGACCACGGGGGAGGCCTTCCGCTCGCTGATCGCCGGGGTCTATCGCGACGGCGAGCTGGCCCACGTCGGCCGGATTGGCACCGGGTTCGGCGCCAGCAAGGTCGCCGGGTTGATGCCGCGGCTACAGGCGCTCGAAACTGACGAAAGCCCCTTCAAGGGCAAGGGCGCACCCCGCAGGGCGGCCGGTATCCACTGGGTGAAGCCGCAGCTGGTGGCGGAGATCGAGTACGCCGGCTTCACCGGCGACGGCTCCATCCGCCAAGCGGCGTTCAAGGGGCTGCGCGAGGACAAGCCGGCAGCCGAGGTGGAGGCCGAGACGCCGGCGAAGACCGTGGCGGTGAAGAGCCCGGCGCCCAAGGGCATGGCGGTGGTGATGGGTGTGACCATCTCCAGTCCGCAGAAGACCCTGTGGCCGGACGCGAACGACGGCACGCCGGTGACCAAGCTGGAGCTGGCCCAGTACTACGAGGCGGTGGGCGAATGGATGCTGGTCCACCTGAAGGGCCGGCCCTGCTCGGTGATCCGTATGCCCGACGGGATTGGCGGCGAGACCTTCTTCCAGCGCCACGTGGGCAAGGGCTGGTCGTCGCTGTTCACGGCCGCCGACGTGCGCGGCGACAAGACGCCCTATATCCAGATCGACCGGGTCGAGGCCCTCGCGGCGGCGGCGCAGGTGGGGGCGCTGGAGTTGCACCCCTGGAACTGCGAGCCGTTCAAGCCGGATCAACCGGGACGCCTGGTGTTCGACCTGGACCCCGCCCCCGACGTGGACTTCGCTGACGTGATCGTGGCGGCCAAGGACGTGAAGGCGCGGCTGGAGGCGCTGGGCCTAGTGGCCTTCTGCAAGACCACCGGCGGCAAGGGGCTGCACGTGGTGACGCCGCTGTCGGCCAAGGGCATCGACTGGCCGACGGCCAAGGGCTTCGCGCGCGAGGTCTGTGCGCGGATGGCGGCCGATCAGCCCGACCGGTACCTGATCAGCATGGCCAAGAAGGAACGCACGGGCCGGATCTTCCTCGACTACCTGCGAAACGACCGGCTCTCGACGGCGGTGGCGCCGCTATCGCCGCGGGGACGGCCGGGGGCGCCGGTATCGATGCCGCTGACCTGGGGCCAGGTGAAGGGGGGGCTGGAGCCGGCGAAGTACACCATCCGTACGGTCCCGGCCCTGGTGAAGAAGATGACCGCCTGGGCCGACTACTGCGACGGCGAACGGGCCCTGGCCCCGGCGATCCGCAAGCTCGCGAAGAGCTAACTGGCGTCGGGGGCGGCGTTTGCGCTGGTGAAGGTGATGGTGACGCGGACGCCCTCGCCGGGCCGTGAGCGCACGTCGATCGCCGCCTTGGCGTTCTGCACGAGTGAGCGGACGATGAGGGCCGAAAGCTTGCCGACCTTGGGCCAGGTGGCCCCGTCCGGCAGGCCGATGCCGTCGTCGGCCACGAGGACGGTGCAGCCGCGAGGCTCGCTGACACAGTGCAGGGTGATCGTACCGCCCTCGCGACCGGCGAAGGCGTGCTTCAGCGAATTGGTCAGGAGCTCGTTGACTACCAGGCCCGCAGGCATGGCCACGTCGAGGGACACCGGCCAGGTGTCCAGCTGCATGTCGAGATGGATGCCCTCCACCGCGTGGGCCCGCATGACCGCCGAAGCGATCTCGCTGAGATAGATGCCCAGAGCGACGGCATGGTCGGCGCCGGCCTCGCCCAGGGCGCGATAGAGCAGGCCGAGGGCCTCGACCCGCCCGGCAAGGCGGCTGAAGCCTTCGCCGGTGGAGCGGTCGGCGACGCCCCGGGCCTCAACCCGGATCAGGGCGGTGATCATCTGCAGATTGTTCTTCACCCGGTGCTGCAGCTCTTGCAGCAGGGTGTCCTTCTCGCGGATCTGCTCCTCCAGCGCATCGAGGACGTCGGTCGCTGACGCCGCCGTCTCGACCAGGGCCACGAGCCGGAACACCGGGGCGCCGTCATCGTCCTCGATGATGTTGGACCAGGCGTCGAGAGTGATCGGTTCGCCGTCGCGGGGCAGGACGTAGGAGCCGACATAGTCGCGTTCCGCGGCCAGGACCTCGCCCAGAGATCGGGGATCCTCGCCAGAGACCGCCTGGCCGGGCAAGCTGGCCCAGCGTCCGCCCACCATGTCGGCCGCCGCGCGGCCGGTCAGGCGCTCGAACTCGAGGTTGGCGTAGACGATGCGCTCGGACGCGGCGAGCTCGGAGACCGCAATGGCCACGGGCACCTGGTCGAGGAACTGCTTGAAGCGGTCGCTCTCCAAGGCCACGGCCAAGTCGGGACTGTCGAGCAGGTGGTCAAGGCCCGCAGAGGGCTCGTCTGGGAGCATGGAAGCCTTACGCGCGGCACACACCTACGCCGCGCATCCTTCATGGACCGCGGCAGAGGGCGCGGCAATCCAGATCAGGGCCGCGGCGGCCCCGTGTCGCGGGCGCGCCGCACCGCGTGGGCCAGGCGCCGATCGTCCAGCCCGCCTTCGACGAGATAGGGACCGACCAGGTAGGCGGGTGTGCCCTTCAAGCCGAGGGAGAAGGCCTGCAGGCGGTGGCGACCGAGTTGGGCGTCTATGGCGCGGGCGTGGATCCGCTGGTCGTCGACCAGACGGGCCGGATCGGCGCCGGCCGCCGCCGCGATGGCGGCGATCCGCGCCGGGGTGAGCGCGCCGCGGGCCGCCATCAAGGCGTCGTGGACGGGCCGGTAGCGGCCCTGGCGATCTGCGGCGAGCGCCGTGCGGGCGGCGAGGTCCGACAGAGGACCCCGGATCGGCCAGTCTTTGTAGATCACCGCCAAGTTCGGATCGGCGCCGAGGCGTCGGGAGAGCGCGGGGTCCGTCGCCTTGCAGATCGCGCACTGATAGTCGGTGAACACCACGATCGTGACATCCGCGCCGGGCGATCCCTCGCGCGGCGAGCCGGGGTCGGTCAGCACCGCCTCGACGACGGGCGTCAGGGTCAGCCGCGTTCCGCCCCGCGGCCACCAGCGGACCAGCGCCGAGACGCCGCCGCCGAGCGCGAGCGCGGCCCCAAGGCCCAGATAGGATCGGCGAGTTTGTTTAATATCGAAGGATCTTCTCGATCGCCTTGCCGCGGGCGAGTTCGTCGATGAGCTTGTCCAGGTAGCGGACCTCCCGCATCAGCGGGTCGGCGATCTCTTCCATGCGGACGCCGCAGACCACCCCCTTGATCTCGGCGCGCGCAGGATTGAGCGCCGGCGCCTCGGCGAAGAAGGCCTCGTAGTTGACGTCCTTCGCCAGCTGGGCGGCAAGCGCTTCCGGCCCGTAGCCGGTCAGCCAGCGGATGATCTGGTCGACCTCCGCCTTCGTGCGGGCCTTCCTCTCCGCCTTGGCCACCAGCAGCGGATAGACCTTGGCGAAACTCATTCTGTAGATGCGGTGCTGGGTCGGCGCCTGCGTGCTCACTGCGTTCCCTTGAGTCCGGTGGCCCGTGCGCCGGCAAGGATGCCGGGCAAAGCGTAGTTGCCCTCGTGGCAGGCGTACTCGTAGATCTGACCGCCCAGGGCGGTCATCACCATCTCGGCGCGCCATGGCTGGGTATAGTGGACGGGATCCTCGACGGTGAATTCGTAGGCGAGCTCACTCGCCGTCGCGCGCGCCAGCCGCTCGGTTACGCGTCCCTGTTCGGACAGGAAGATCGGACCGAACCGCCCCTGCTGTGGGTTCACGTGCAGGGTCTCGATCACCAGGGCGGAGCCGTCCCACCAGGCCGTGGAGTCACCCATCCAGGGGCCGATCACGGCGGGCCGATGGGCGGCCTGCGCGGCGGCCTTATCCGGGAAGATCGGGATGATCCGCACGCCGAAGCCCATTTCCACGATCACGACCAGGGCATCTCGGGTCAGCAGGAACTGGTAGTTCGAGTTGTAGATGTTGTTGAGCATCCCCGGCCCGCCAGAATTTCGCGAGCCGATCAGGCAGCGGTCGTTCGGCGAGAGGTCCTCCGGCCCGGCGGGATCCATCCGGTTGCTCATGGCCGCGGCCTCACGCCGCCGCTGTACGCCGCGTTCGGTCAGGGGCAGGCGGCCGTCCGCGGGCTCCACGATCCACGAGGACCGGTATTCGCCCTTGATCCTGGCGTACGCGTCACCGCCGTCGAGGAAGACCGCGTCGTGGCCCAGGCTGCCGCCAGGGGCCGGGGCGCCAGCGTTCGGATCGCTGGGCTTGCGGTCGGCTTCGGCCGCCCGGCGCAGAGGATCGTTCGCCGCCAGAGCCTTGGCCTGAGCCTCGGGCATCGTGAGCCCCTTGAGGCTTGCCGGCCGCTCCAGCTTGGTTAACGACACGTTGGACCAGTTGCCCGAAAGGTCCGGGCGTCCATCGGTTGTGCGGGGGATCGGCGCTCTCTCCGCCGATTGGGCGGCGACGGCGCACGCCACCACCGCGGCGACCAACGCCAATGCAAGACCGGACTTCACCGTCACGCCGTCATCCCGAAGCCGCATCAGGAGGAAGCTAGCAGAAGCTCCCCATCGCGCGAGGCGGATTCGGCAGCGTTCGGCGCGCGCGCATGGCCGCTCGCCAAGGCCGGCCATCCGCGATAGGCGGTGCGGGATGAGCAGCAAGCCGTCCCTGCGCCGCCTGATCGACCTGCCCGGCGTCGCGGACCTGGAGCTGAAGGCGCTTATGAAGCGCGACTTCGCCGAGCCGGAGGCGCGCACGGCCCACCCCGAGATAGACGCCTGTTCAACGGCTCTGTTCGGCCTGACCGCCGATGAGGCGGAAGCCGTGCCGCGGCCGCCAGGCTGGGACGATGTCGACACCAGGCCGCTGGGCGCCCAGGTCTTCGCCTTCGAGGACGCCGGATGGGACGTGACCGATGACAAGCGCCGGCCGCTGCGGGTGCTGGGTCACTTCCACCAGCAGCTGTGGCTGGCGGTGCGCGGCGTGGCCGGCAAGCTGCCGTTCCAGGCCGAGAGCACGGAGCCGGAGGCGTGGGTGAGCAAGCTGGCCGCCGAGGCCAGCCGGTTCCGCAAGCGATGAAAACACCCGCCAAGCCGCCCACCTATGCCCCGCCGACGCCGCGGGTCTCTCGCCAGAAGAAGGCCAAGGTGCTGACCGCCGCCGAGCGGGCGGCGTTCCTGGCCTCGCGCCCGGACCTGAAGCCCAAGACCTGACGACCTTTCCCGCGGAGGGAAGACTACTCCTCGCAGCCGCCCAGCGGCTGTTGCTGGAACTCCGCAGCGATTCGCCAACAGGCGGCCTCCTGGCGCTTGTCCTGCCACGCCCCCGCCAGGAACACGCACATCAGGCCGAGCGCGACGGTGAGCAGCGCCAGGATGCGCACGACGATGACCGGCCTGTCCGGCCGGGGAGCCCTCGACATCCCTTGGCTTTGGCGGAACCTGCGCCCCGGAGCAAGGTCCCTCAGGCGGCCCGGCCGCTGCGCCGGAGGTCGACGGTGAGCCGGGCCATGGCCTCCGGCAACTAGACCCGCAACCAGCCCGCCGCCCGGGCGAACGCGCGCACACGCCCTGCGCGCGCTGTGGCCTGTCCAGGGCTGGGTGCTCCCGTTAGACTGAGCCGGCGCTGGTGGCGCGCAGGGATGGGATCCGGATGGGTTCGTTGTTCACAGGCGCGCCGGCGCCGATCTTCAAGGTGCGATCCAAGCACTTCGCGCAGTTCGCCTTTTCCAGCCTTGGCGGGCGCTGGGTCGTGCTGGGGTTCCTTCCGGGGCCCGGACCGGAGCGCGACGCAGCGATCGCGATGCTGGAAGGCCTGCCGGGTCTGTTTCGCGACGACCGGTGTCTGGCGTTTGGGGTCCTGCCGGACGAGGCGTCGTTCAAAGCGGCGAAGGACGCCTTGCCGATGCGGTGGTTCTACGACGCGGAGGGATCCGTACGGCGGCTGTACGACGCCGAGGGCCCAGATGGCGAAGTCGCGCCCCGCTGGGTCGCCATCGACCCCTCGCAGCGGGTGCTGGCCTGGGCGCCGCTGGAGAACGGACGGCAGTTGTTCGCCAGCTTGGCGGCGATGGGCGCGCCGCAGGATCACGCCGGGGTCCCCATGCATGCCCCGGTGCTGATCGTCCCGCGTATCCTGGAAGGCGACCTGTGCCACCGTTTGATCGCCTACTATGAGGCCGATGGCGGCGTCCCCTCCGGCGTCATGCGGGAGCGCAATGGCCGGACCGTGGCCGAGCTCGACGACTTCAAGCGCCGCCGAGATGCGACCATCACCGACCCTGAACTGACGCGCGCGTTGCGCGATCGCATTGGCCGCCGCCTGGTCCCGGAGATCGAAAAGGTCTTCCAATTCAAGGCCACGCGGATCGAACGCTATATCGTCGCGCGCTACGACTCCGCCGACGGCGGCTACTTCCGGCCGCACCGCGACAACACCACCGGCGGCACCGTGCATCGCAAGTTCGCCGTCTCCATCAACCTGAACGCCGAGGACTTCGAGGGCGGCGACCTGCGCTTCCCGGAGTTCGGCCCACAGACCTACCGTCCCCCCACGGGCGGCGCAGTGGTATTTTCGTGCTCGCTGCTGCACGAAGCCACGCCGGTGACCCGCGGGATCCGCTACGCCACCCTGCCCTTCCTATTCGATGAGGCGGGCGAGGAGTTGCGGGCGAAGAACCTCCACCTGCTGGACACCAGTCCCGGCAAGCCTTCCACCGAAACGCCGGCGCCGAATGAAGGGGCGCAGGCCGCCGGGTAGTCGGGACCGGGCCTTCCGGCCGGTAGGTCCAAC
>NZ_CADEGK010000145.1:0-4517 GCF_902826855.1 uncultured Phenylobacterium sp.
CGATGCCTATCCGGAGCGCAGTCTCCGGGGTCATGTCGCGAGCTTCTCTCCGGGGACGGGCGCAGCGTTCTCGGTGCTCCCCGCCCAGAACGCCACCGGCAACTGGGTCAAGGTCACGCAGCGCCTTCCGGTCCGTGTAGAATTCGACCGGACGCCGCCCGGCATGGCCGCGCGGGCCGGGTTGTCGGCCAAGGTCAAGGTCGACGTGCGCGCGCCCGGCCGCGTCGGCTAGGGCCGCGCCGCGATGAGTGAGGCGCGGGACGCGGCGAACAGATGGCCGATCACCATCTCCATCATGCTGGCCACAACGATGAACACGTTGGACACCACGATCGCCAACGTGGCCCTGCCGCACATCCAGGGCAGCGTCCAGGCCGGTCCCGAACAGATCGGCTGGGTGCTGACCTCCTATATCATCGCCGCCGCGATCATGACCCCGCTGACCGGCTGGGTCGCTGGGCGGGTCGGGCGTAAGCGCCTGTTCCTGGTCTCGATCTCCGGATTTGTGATCGCCTCGATGCTCTGCGGCATCGCCACCAGCCTCCCGGAGCTGGTGATCTTCCGCCTGCTGCAAGGGGTGTTCGGGGCGGCGCTGATGCCGCTTTCCCAGGCGGTGCTTCTCGACATCAACCCCCGCGAGAAGCACGGGCAGGCAATGGCCATCTTCGGGGCCGGGGTCATCCTGGGGCCTATCCTGGGACCGGCGGTGGGTGGTTACCTGACCGAGTACTTGTCCTGGCGGTGGTGCTTCTACATCAACCTGCCCATTGGCATCCTGTCGCTCGCCGGCGTCTGGGTGTTCATCTCCGGCGACAAGCCCGCCGTTACGAAGCCCTTCGATTTCCTGGGCTTCGGGATGCTCACGCTCTTTATCGGCTCGTTCCAGCTCATGCTGGACCGCGGGCCAGGCGAAGACTGGTTCCTGTCGCGGGAAGTCTGGGCCGAAGCGATCCTCGCGGCCATCGGCCTGTGGGTGTTCGCGATCCACACCATGACGGCCGATCATCCCTTCCTTGATCGCAACTTGTTGCGAGATCGTAACTTTGTCGTCGCCAGTGTCTTCGGCTTTTTCGTCGGGATCCTGCTCTACTCGGCCATGGCCCTGCTCCCGCCGCTGATGCAGGTGCTGCTGGGCTATCCAGTGCTGACGGCCGGTATCGTCAGCATGCCACGCGGCATCGGCTCGTTCCTTGGCATGCTGGTCGTCGGGCGGCTGATCGGACGGATGGACACGCGGCTGCTGCTGTTCTCGGGCCTTGCGCTCAGCGCCACGGCCTTCTGGCAGATGTCGCACTTCGACCTGTCGATGGGCAGCGGTCCGCTGGTCGTAACCGGTATCGTTCAAGGCTTCGGGATCGGGATGATCTTCGTTCCCCTGTCCACCCTGGCCTTCGCCACCATGTCGCCGGCGCTGCGCGCGGAGGGCACGGCCGTCAACACCCTGGTCCGGAACCTGGGATCAAGCGTCGGCATATCGATCATGCAGGCGCTGGTCGTCGCAAACACCCAGGGCATGCACGAGTCCCTGGCGGCCAACATCGTGCCCAGCGCCCCCGTCATTCGCGACGGCTTGCCCGCGATCTTCGACCCGCAAAGCCCGGCAGGACTCATGGCCCTCAACGCCGAGATCACGCGCCAGGCGACGATGGTCGCCTACGTCGACTCCTTCAAGCTGATGCTGATCATCACCCTCGTATGCATGCCCATGCTGCTGCTCCTGCGAAAGCCGGGCCAGCCGGGCGGAGCGCCGACCCATGCCGCTGCCGACTAGCTTCAACCGGGCCCTTGCGGCCGCCGCCGCGACCCTGGCGCTCAACGCCTGCACGACCGTCGGGCCGGACTTCGTCACCCCCGACGCGCCTCGCGGCCCGGCCGCCGAGGGCTACGCCATGGCCGGAGACCCCGCTGCCCCACGGGTGCAGCTGTCACCGGACGCGCGGGCCGCCGGTCCATGGTGGCAGACGTTCCAGTCCGCCGAACTCGACCAGACGATCCGGCAGGCGCTCGCGGACAGCCCCAGTGTGGACGAAGCGGCCGCGACCCTGGAGCGGGCGCAAGCGCAGCTGGCGGCGGAACGCGGCGCGGAGTTACCTCAGATCGATGCCAAAGGCGGGGCCCGGACTGAAAGGATCAACACCGAATCGTTTGGCTTCACCGGCTTCCCTAGCCGGACCCTGAACCTCTTCTCTATCGGCGGCTCCGTTTCCTACGACCTCGACCTGTTCGGTGGTCGCCGCCGCCGCGTGGAGTCGGCCGCCGCCCGGGTGGACGCCGAAGCCCGCCGCGCCGACGCTGCCTACCTGGCTCTTTCCGGCAATGTCGCGCTGCAGGCGATGCGGATCGCCGCCCTGCGCGCCGAGATCGTCGAAGTCCGCGGCATCGTCGCCGCCGACCGCCGGGTCATCGGGATGATCCAGAAGGCGCAGGCCGCCGGGGGGGAGGCCCGGTCGGCGTTGTCGGTCAGCGTCGGTCAGCTCGCGGAGGACGAGGCGCTGTTGCCGCCGCTGGAGCGCGCCCTGGCCGCCGCGCGTCACCAGATGGCCCTCCTGGTCGGCAAGTCGCCCGCCGCGTACCGCGCGCCGGACTTCGAGCTCGCGGCGCTGGCATCGCCTGCAACCGTACCGATCAGCCTGCCGTCGGACCTGGTTCGCCGGCGACCCGACATTCTCGCGGCCGAGGCCGACCTGCACACGGCCACCGCCGCCATCGGCGTCGCGGTCGCCAACCAGTATCCCAACATCCGGCTCTCCGCCGACCTGACACAGACCACCACCCAGCCGGAGAAGCTCTTCAGCTATTCCGCGAGCGGGTGGAACCTGGCTTCCGGCGTCACCGCGCCGCTCTTCGATGGCGGGACGCTGAAAGCGAGACGCAGAGTGGCCGAGGCAGAGGCCAGGGTCGCGCTGTCCCGCTATCAGCAGACCGTGATGCGCGCGTTCGTCCAGGTCTCGGACGTCCTGGCGGCGCTGGCGAGCGACCAGGACGGCATCGAGAGTCTGAAGCGGGCGAACGCGGCCGCGGAATCCGGGCTGCGTGACGCCGAGACCGCCTATCGCCTGGGCGGCGGCCCCCTGATCGATGTGGCCCATGCCCAACGCACGCTCAGTCGGGCCCGTCGCGCCATGGTCCAGATTCAGGGCCAACGATACATCGACCTGGTGCAGCTTTACGTCGCCACGGCGGCCGACTGGCGGACGTCCTGATGCGGGCGAAGCGGCCTGTCCGCGCCGGCTCGCGGCGCGGATGCTCATCGCCTGGCGATCGGCCCGGCGCGCTGAGCCGGACCGCCAATCATCATGTGCCGTGAATACTATCTTGAGCCGAGGTTCGACGTGGCTTTCCTGCGATCCCTCAAGATACCGGTCCGCTGGACGGATGGGCCGCCGAACCGCCTCCCAAACACTCGGTTCAGACCGACCGACCGCGCGCCGGTCCTGCGCGCGGAAGATCCCGAAGATCCCGCCGCGGGGCTGGTCGCCAGTCACCTGCGTTGGTGGATGGTGCCTTTCTTCCACAGCGGCAGGGTAGACGATTGGAGAGTCCGCTGCATCCATGCGCGGCTGGAAACCATCGACACACGTGAAGCTTTCCGCCAGCCGTACGCGCGCCGCCGCGCGCTGGTCCCGGTGACCAGCTACATCGAATACGATGCGCCGCCCGGATGGGCCAAGGGCGAGCCCCTCCGCCGCTGGGAGGTCAGCTGGGCGCGGCGCGATTCGGCGCAGGTCCGCTACTTCGCGGGGCTCTGGGACCTCTCCAACCCCCGCGACCACGATGGTCCGCTGGAGAGCTTCGCATTCGTCACGGGCCGCCCGGGCCGGGCCTATGCGACCCCGGTGGCCGACACGGGCCGGCTCCTGAATTCCCGCCAGCCGCGCGTGCTGACCCTTGAGCAGGGGATGGAATGGCTACGGCTCGACGGGCGGGGCAAGGCGCTGCTTCTGGACCCCGAGCCGGTCGGGGGCTTCGTCGTCCGGCCGCGGCCCGAGCACCGCGACCGCACGTGAAGCGCGCGCTTCGGCCGTGTTATCGCCGTTCGAGGCGCGCGCTCAGGGTCTTCAGCGCGCGCCGGCAGCTCTCCAGGGCTTCGTCTGTCATGTCGCCAACGACATCTGCCGAGAGCCCTTCAGCGATGGCGTCGATCTGCTTGATCAGGCCTTCGCCAGCCCGCGTGAGCCGCACACATTTGGACCGACCGTCACCGGTGGCAGGGCCACGCTGGATCAATCCACGAAGCTGCAGGTGTTCCACGTGGCGCACGACCGTCGGGCCGCCAACGCCGAGCCTGTCGGCCAGTTCGCGCTGGGTCAGACCCGCGCGCGCCTCGGAGAGGACCGATAACACGCGCCAACGCGCATGCGAGAGGCCGACGGTTCTCAGACGGGCGTCGAATTGCGAACGCCAGCGGCGGCCCAGCAGCGTGGCCTCGTCTGCCACGCGCGCGACATTGATATAACGTACCATACAACATAATAGTGCGAGGCGGTTCCTGGCCCAAGGACCTCGGCGCCGCCAAC
>NZ_CADEGK010000145.1:4527-11842 GCF_902826855.1 uncultured Phenylobacterium sp.
GTTGTCGAGACCGATGTCGAAGCGTCTTCCTTCATCCCGCCCGCGCCCGAGCGCCGTCAACCACACCTTGGAACAAGCGGTTGCCGCGCTGCGCGCTCAGCAGCCTGCCGTCGCTGAACGTCTCGCCTCGGAGGTGCTCAAGGCGAATAGGGGCAATGTCATGGCCGCGCAGGTACTGGGCGAGGCCTTGCTGTTGCAGGACCGGTCCGCGGAGGCGATCGGCCTGTTGCAGAGGTCGGCGCGGCGCAGCCCTGAACCGGGTACCGAGACCCTGCTGGCCATGGCCCTGGACGCCGCCGGGCGAGGCGACGAGGCGCTGGATCAGTGGCGCCGGGCGACCACACGGCGACCCGCATTCCCGTTGGCGTTCCTCAAGTTGGGAGAACGGCTCGGCGAGATCGGTCGCGTCGACGAGGGTATCGCGGTGCTCGAAGAGGGGTTCGCGCTTGCCCCAGACGGGATCGGCCTGCGAGTGGGGCTTGGATATCTCCACCTGAGACGCCACGACCGCGATATGGCGCGCCGGCTGTTCCTGCAGGTGCTGGCGGAGGCGCCGGAGCGGCATGACGCGACGGTCGGCTTGGCCCGCGTGATGGGCGCGGATGGCGAACACGCCGCCGCGGCCGATCTCTTTCGACGCGCGCTCGCGCTGCGGCCCGAAGATGCGGCGACCCTGATCGATCTCGGAAAGTGTCTGTTGGAAATGGGCGTGCGCAGCGCGGGGAGGCGACCTTGCGCATCGCGGCGCGCGGCGGACCGCAATTGGCCGGACTGGCTGTGACAGCGCACGCGGCGACATCGCATGGCCGTCTCTTCCTGCGGCCCAGCGCCGCCGCCGAATTCCTTGGCGTCGCGAAGGCCGCCGATCGCGTTCAGGCCCGGAACTGACTGCGGTACACGCCCCGTTCGCGGCGGATCAGATCGTCCAGATCGCGGGAGGCGGTCGCCTCTTCTTCCGTGAAGACCGCGAGTTCGGCAGTCCAGGTTTCCCGCTTGATTGGAATGCACTGCGCGATGGGCGTGCCCTTCGGCAGGACGCCGTTGAACCTCGTCTCGTGCCAGTGCGCCGGGAAATTGATCCTGGCGTCGTGGTAGCGGTCGCAGTCGACGACGCCGGTCAGGGTGGCGAAAGGCAAGTCGAAGCGGTTGGCCGGGTGCGTGAACAGGAGCGAGTAGCCGGCCGGCGCCTCGATCGTCCAGAGATTGTGAAACTTGATGAGGAACCGGTCCGGATCGAACAACGGCGAGCCGACAACCTGGCTGGGGGGATGGAAGCCGAGCGGCGCCCGCTCGAATCCGGCGACTCCGGCCACGGGAAGGTCGTTGTCCCAACTGAACTCGCCATTCTGCACCTGGACGTCACAGATGAGCGGCATGAGGAAGCCGCTGGTCATAGCGTCGATGAAGGGCGGACAGCGTTTGACGGTATCATCCTCAGCGCAAAGGATCGGGTTAAGCGCCGTCTGCGGCATGGTTCTGAACCAACCAGGCAGGCCGCGTACGGCCGGCACGGGCGGTGGAATCAGCCCCTCCAGCTCCTTCGGACACCGGAAGGTGAGCGTCATAGGACTGTGGTGCGACATTACGTTTGCCAGCTTCCGCGACACACCAACGGCGTCATCCACACTGTCATAGCCCGGCGAACCACAGGCCCGAAATCCATTCGGGTTTCGCCCGTGAATGGATGCATATCGCCATGCTCACGGGCTCGCCGCCACGGTCTGGCACGCAGCGGCGCCGGCGGATGCCGCAACCGGGGTCATCGGGAGGCCGAGGACGGCCAGGATGGCGAGCAGGAACCTCACAGACGACGGCCCGTCCCCGCGACATCCTTCGCGAAATGGGCACGCCCACCCGCCACTCACTTGCCGGCGGACTTCTGAAATGCGGTAGGCGGACCTCCTGCCGCTGAGTTCGGCAATGCTTCAGCGGTCATCGGCTTGCACCTCCAGATCCAAACGTTCGAGGAAACCGACTACAGCGTCGAGAAAGGCGTCATTGCGGTCCCCCGCGACCATGTGAGATGCGCCGGCGACATCGGTGAACTGGGCGTTCTTTAGTCTTGCGACGAAATCTTCGGCGGCTTGCCGCGTCACCAATTCGCTCAGCCGACCCCGAATGAGGTGCACTGGCAGGGCCAGACTGGCCAGCCCGGCGTCGAACGCCTGCGCATCTCGCCTCGACCGTTCCCGGTTCGCGCTTGCGACGAAGCTGGGATCCCAATGCCAGCGATATCGACCATCGCCGCCGCACCGAAGGTTCTTCGCCAGTCCGGAAAGGTTCGAAGGCCTTGGGCGGTGGGGCAAATAGGAGCTGATCACATCGGCCGCCTGCTCAAGGCTAGCGAAACCTTCGCCGATATGAGCGCTCATGAAGCCCATGACTTTAGCGGCGCCGTCCATGTCCATGTTGGGCACAATGTCCACCAGGGTTATGGAGCTGAAGCTCCGAGGCGCGATCTCGGCTTCCGCGAGCAATCCGGCGAGGCCGCCGAGCGACGCGCCGATCAGCGCCGGACGTCCGCCCATCTCGTTGGCGACGGTTGCGAGGTCGCCCGCGAACCGTTCCATCTGGTAGTCGCCTGTCGGCGACCAACCGCTGTCGCCGTGGCCGCGCAGGTCCAGGGCGATGGCTTCCCAGCCGCGATCCGCCAGCGCCGACGCGGTCTCAGGCGTGCCGGGTCTGGCCCCCCCCGTGCGCCAGCAGCACGCCGCCGCGGATCGGCGCGCCGTAGCGGTCGGCGACGAGGTCGAGGCCGTCGGCCGTTCTGAAGACGGTACGGTGCGGTTCAGTCATCGAAAATCCTCTTTACGGGAACAGCCTGCCGGCGCCCATGACCGATCCTGCCAATCGGCCCTTTCCGCCGCGGACCGCCGCAGTGGTCGCTTGAGGCTTTCCTTCGTCCGGTAAGTCAGCGTAGCATGAAGATGTCATAACGAAACACATATGTGTCGGAGAAAGCATGAGCGACGTCGTTACGTTCGAGCGGAAGGGGCATGTCGCACTCATCACCCTCAATCGACCCGAGGCGAGAAACGCCATTTCCCCGGAGATGCTCGTTCGATTGGCCGACACCTGGACCGCAGTGCGCGACGACCCCGACATCCGCGTCGCGGTGGTCACCGGCGCCGGCGACAAGGCTTTCTGTTCTGGAGCCGATCTTGGACGGTTCATTCCATTGATGAGTCGCGCGCGGCCACCCGAAGACGAGTGGGATCGGCGCCTTCTGGCGGACGGAGAGATGCTGGGCCGGGGGCTTCTTCGGACCTTCGACGTGGTCAAGCCGGTGATTGCGGCGATCAATGGTCACGCGATCGCCGGGGGCATGGAGCTGGCGCAGGGGACGGACCTGCGGGTCGCGTCCGAATCCGCCAGGTTTGGGGTGCAGGAAGTCAAGTGGGCGATCTTCCCGGGAGGCGGTTCGACGGTGAGACTGCCACGCCAGATACCCTATGCCCGCGCCATGGAGCTGCTGCTCACCGGCGATCTCATTACCGCCGCCGAAGCGCTCGAGTTGGGGTTCCTCAATCGCGTGGTCCCCCAGGCCGACGTGCTGCCCACAGCCCTTGATCTGGCTGAGCGCATCGCCGCCAACGGGCCGATCGCGGTCCAGGCCATCCGTCGGTCGGCGCGAGCTTGCCTGGGCCGACCGGAAGCTGAAGCCATGCAAATCGAATCCGAAATGGCTGCCCCTGTCTTCCGAACCGAGGACGCCCGGGAGGGGCCGCTCGCCTTCATGCAGAAACGCCAGCCTGTCTTCCAGGGTCGCTGACCCAAGGTCGGCTCAGCGACCCTCATCATCAGAGACAAGGAACACTGTCATGGCTTTGCACAGCCGCATCTGTGAGATTTTCGGCATTCAATATCCCATCGTCCTTGCCGGAATGGGCGGCGCCAGCGTTCCCCGCCTGGCGGCGGCCGTCTCAAACGCCGGGGGTCTGGGAATCCTGGGTGCTGCGGCTTGCTCGCCCGAGGAACTTCGCGCCTGGATCCGCGAGGTGCGATCGCTCACCGACAAGCCGTTCGGCGTCGACACCCTGCTTCCCGCCTCGGTGCGCCGCGAGGTGGTGGATGCGGCGGCGGCCTCCGGAGGAGGCGGCAAACCGTCTCCCATGGAGCTGATCGGCGACTATCAGGCGTTCGCGGCGGATTTCATGCATCAGGAAGGCCTGCAAAAGGTCGCACGCCCGCGCGAGACCACCAACGCCGAAGCTCGGGGCGACCCCGCGTTCTTCTCCAAGGAGTTCTTCGAGGCGCAAATGGAGGTGGTGATCGAGGAAAAGGTGCCGGTCTACGCTGCGGGCCTGGGAAACCCCGGCCCCTGGATGGAGCGACTGCGGGAGAACGGTACAAAGATCATGGCCGTCATCGGGTCTGTGAAGCACGCGCTGCAGGTCGCCGCGTCTGGCATCGACGTGGTGGTCGCACAGGGCCATGACGGGGGCGGACACAATTCGCCGATTGGAACCATGGCGCTGATCCCCCAGGTCGTCGACGCCATGGCGGGGCGCATCCCGGTGCTCGGGGCCGGCGGTATCACCGACGGCCGCGGCGTAGCCGCCGCCATGATGCTGGGGGCTGAAGGCGCCTGGGTGGGCACTGCGTTCCTGGCGACGGAGGAAGCCGGCATTCAGCAATTCCAGAAGGAGGTTCTGGTCGAGTACGGCGATGGTAACACGGTAGTGTCAAAATCCGTCACCGGAAAGCCGGCCAGGATCATCCGCAACAAGTGGGCGCAGGCCTGGGTCGACGCGGAGAAGTCGCCGCTCCCCATGCCCTTCCAGTCGATCATCGCCGGGCCCGTGCTCGCGGCGGCGACCCTGGATCAGCGCAAGGATATCGCGCCTGGGTTTGCCGGCCAGGGCATGGGTCTCATCAAGGCCATCCGACCGGCCCGCGAGGTTCTGGAAGATCTCGTGGGCGGCGCCGAGATCGCCCTTGCCCGCGCCGATCGCTATCTCTGAACCCTGGAAGGAAATGCCGATGACCCCGCGCAGAATGCCCGAGTTTCGCGCCGAGATGGTCGAGGGCTTCATGGCTTCGAGCAATCGGATGACCGGCCTCCCCGAGTTCCTGGGCTTGCGGATCGTCGCCATGGAGCCAGGCCGGTTGACGGCGGAGATGGCGGTCGATCCGAAGCTGCTGACCGGCTTCGGCAACATGCACGGGGGCGTCTTATCGGCCGCCTGCGACCACGTGCTGGGATGCGTCTGCTACCCCCATATGGAGAAGGGCCAGTGGGCGGCCACGACCGAGTTCAAGATTAACCTGCTCGCCCCGGTCAGCCGCGGGACGGTCACGGCGCATGCCGAAATCATCTCCATGAGCAAACAGACCGCGGTCGTCAGGATCGAGATGGAAAACGAGGGCCGGCTCTGCTGCTCGGCGCAGGGCACTGTCCTGATCCAGAACCCCAGACCCGCCTGACGAAAGTCCGTCGCTCAGGCGGTCTTCCGGGCCGGGCCCGGGATTCCGAGCACGTCGCCCATGATCTTGAGCAACTCGGCGCGGCGACCCCGGAACAGGTCCTTGGGGGCGGCCAGGCCAAGGGCCAGCGGACGTGCCGGCGGACTGACCGAGAGGGGGATGGCCAGCATCGCGGCGTTGTCGTTGACCAGGCCCGCATGAAAGGCGTGCCCTCGGGCAGCGACCTGGGCAACGTCACTGGCGACTTCCTCGGCGGCCGGCGGCGCTTCATCTCCGTCCCATGCCACCAGGCCTTCGGCGATCAGCCGGACCCTGCGATCAGGGGGGGCCATGGCCAGCAGCACGCGGCCCAAGGTCGAGCGAGCAAGGCACCGCCGCGTACCCGCCTTGACGTGGTAGCGGATCGGCGTCGTGCCCTCGATCACGCGGACATACTGGCAGTAGCCGCCGCTCGCCGCACCCAGCACCACGGTCATCTGGGTTTGCTCCGCGATGTCACGCATCTGCTGCTGGATGCGCCGAAGCGGGAGGATTTCGTCGCCAACCCAGTGACCGAGCAGGGAGACCCGGATGGACGGAAAGAATGTCTTGTCGTCGGCGGAAAACTCCAGGTAGCCGAGGTCGGCGAGGCTGCGGAGTAGCGCCGCGGTGCTCGAATGTGGATAACCCAGCGCCAGGGCCACGTCCTGGATGTGGGCAGGTCTACGGACCTCGTCGAAATACTCGAAAATCTCCAGGGTCCGGGCGGCGGACTTGACGACGGACTGATCAGGCTTCGGCATGCTTTCAAGTCCTTGGGGCAGGCTCAGATCGCGAGCGCCGCCCGGGTTCCTTCCTCAATGGCCCGCACGGCATCCAGCCCGACGGCGGCGCGTGCACCCCCAACCACGGTAAAAGGAACCTGCTTCGCCGCCAGCGACGGGACGATTTCCGCCTGCGGCTCCTGGCCGATGCATAACACGAAGGTATCGGCAGCGACCAATTTTGGGACGCCACCCACCGTGACATGCAGGCCCTCCGGTGCGAGGTGGCCATAGACGACATCCCCGATTGTAGCGACGCCCCGGCGTATGACCTCCTGCATGTTGGCCCAGCCTCGCGTCTTGCTCAGGCCCGCGCCGAACGCCGAACCCGGTTTGCGCTGAATGATCGTGATCCGTCGGGCCGCCGGCCAGGACGTTGGTGGCTGCTGCAGAGCGCCGCGCTCGGCAAGGGCCGTGTCGATTCCCCAGTCGCGGGAGAACCCCTCAATGTCGGACGACGTAGGATCGCCCGCGCCAGTGGGATGCGCCAGCAGTTGAGCTACGTCAAAGCCAATGCCGCCCGCGCCCAGGATCGCCACCGTATCGCCCGCGCGTTCGGGTGTTTCGATGGCCTGCGCATAGGTGAGCACACGAGGGTCGTCCATTCCGATCGAGTCCAGGGCTCGCGGCTCCACGCCGGTGGCCAGAATCACATGATCGTAGGCGGCGGCGAGAAGCTCCTGCGCGCGGGCATACGTTCCCAACCGCACTTCGACCCCGAGTTCGGACAGCCGCGCGCCGTAATATCCGATGGTTTCGGCATAGTCCTCCTTGCCCGGGATCCGGCGCGCGAGATTGAACTGCCCGCCGATCCGCTCTGACATCTCGAACAGGGTGACCCTGTGGCCACGGTCCGCGCACGTCACCGCCGCAGCCAGGCCCGCGGGTCCCGCGCCAACGACCGCGACACGCTTGGATTCGATCGGCCCCGCGACATCGCCAAATTCGGCCTCGCGGCAGGCGCCGGGATTGACCATGCAGGTCGTGAGCTTGCCGGTGAAGGCGTTGTCCAGGCAGGCCTGATTGCAGCCAATGCACACATTGATCGCGGCGCGTCGCCCGGCCCGGGCCTTGGCGACGAAGTC
>NZ_CADEGK010000146.1 GCF_902826855.1 uncultured Phenylobacterium sp.
GAAGGATGTTCGCGCCGCCGAGGGGTTCCCTCAGCAGGCGCTAGCGATCGAGCCCCACGACGTATCGGCCCTGTCGTTGCTGGCGCACTGCAAGTTGTACCATGTCTGGGTGGGGACCTCCGACAGCCCCAAGGCGGCGTTGGAGGAGGCCCATCGCATCGCCCTCAACGCGGTGTCGGCCGACCCGCAGGACGCGTTCGCCCACTACACGCTCGGCGTGGTCATCTCGATGACGGGGCGGTTCGCGGAAGCCAAGGCGGAACAGCGGCGGGCCTTGGAGCTGAACCCCTATCTGGCCGCGGCCGCGGGTGAACTCGGCCGGCTATTGGCCTTCGAGGGACAGTCGGCGGAGGCGATCGCCTATTCAGAGCGTGCGATCGCCAGCAGCCCCAACGATCCGCACAGCTGGCTGTGGTTTCGATCGAAGGCGATCGCCCGCTTCATCGACGGAGACTATGCCGCCGCCGCACGCGACGCGGCGGACGCCTGCGCGCGCGGGGCCGAGCGCTTCGCTCTCCATTTCCTGCTGAGCGCCTGCTATGCAGCGGCCGGGCAGATCGAGCAGGCCGGCCTCACGCTTGAGGAGGCCGAGCGCCTGGCCCTCGGCCGGCACGGTCCGGGCGCCGAACGCAACAACGCCACCGCCTATTCCCTCGCGACCCTCAAGACCGGACACCCTTTCGCGCGGCCGGCGGACCTGGAAGGCCTCGTGAAGGCGCTGCAAACGGCTGGCTGGCAGGGCGGGTAGCGGCGATCAGCCTCCGCCGACGCAGCGCGGGAAAATTGTTAACGCCTGGGTGGCAATTTGTCACAGACAGCAACCTAGGCGAGACCGGGGTCAAAGCCTCGGACATCCGAAATGTCGGCACCACAGAAAGTGGCTATCCTCGGCGGCGGCATGGGCGCGCTCACCGCGGCGTTCGAGCTCAGCAGCCAGGCTGACTGGCGCGAGCGTTTCGATATCACGGTCTATCAGATGGGCTGGCGACTCGGCGGCAAGTGCGCCTCCTCCCGCGGCGACAACGACCGCATCGAGGAGCACGGCATCCACGGGTTCGTGGGCAGCTACTTCAACGCCCTGCCCCTTATGGGCCAGGTCTACGCCGAGCTCGACCGCAAGCCCGGCCAACCGCTTGCGACCTTCGAGGAAGCCTTCCTCGGCTCCGACTTCACCATGCAGTGGGAGTTCAAGGACGGCGCGCTCGTCCCATGGCCGGTGCGCCTGCCGCCGAACAGCCTCTCGCCCAAGGACCCGTCTTCCTACAAGGGCTTGGAGACCTCGATCGCATCCCTGCTGGACGAGATCGAGCGTTCGCTCACGGGCCTCCCGAGCCTTCTCGAGGCGGGCGTCAAGCTGCTGATCGGCGCGGCCAAGCGCACGCTCTTCTCGACGCCACTTTCCGCCGGGCCCAAGCATCCGCTGGTCAAGGAACTTACGAACGCGCGCAAGATGATCACCGACGCGGCTGAGGCCATTGACGCCTTCGCGCCGGCCTTCGCCGAGCACGCCACCGACCTGCGCCGCAATCTCCTGACCCTCGACTACTACGCCACGCTGGTGATCGGCTGCCTGAACGACAACGTGGTGGTGAACGGCTACGACGTGCTGGACGACGAGAACTGGAGCGACTGGCTCGTCCGCCACGGCATCCAGGCCGAGACCCTGGCCTCGCCGGTGGTCATGACCACGGTCAACATCTGCTACCAAAGCCCCAACGGCGACACGAGCCGGGCCGCGCGCATGGGCGCGGGAGCCTACGTCGACTGGACGATGCGCGGCACCGCCTACCTCGGATGCTCGATCTGGAGCTTCGCGGCCGGCACCGGCGAAACCGTGGTCGCGCCGCTCTACGAAGTGCTCAAACGCCGCGGCGTGAAGTTCGAGTTCTTCCACAAGGTGGAAGCCCTGCGCCTGCACCCCACCGACCGCCGCCGCGTCGCGTCCGTCGAGATGACGGTCCAGGCCACGCTCAAGGACCCGGAGGCTGGCTACCAGCCGCTGATCGACGTGAAGGGGCTGCCCTCCTGGCCCAGGCGGCCGCTCTACGACCAGCTGAACGAGGGCTCCATCCTGCGGGCGCTGGACCTCGACCTGGAGTCCTACTGGAACGGCTGGCCCGACGCGGCCCACCCGCACCTGAAGGCGCCCAAGGTCCTCACCCACGGCGTCGACTACGACAAGCTGGTGTTCGCCATTTCGCTGGGCGCCGTGCCCTACCTCTGCAAGGAGCTGGTCGACGAGGATCCGGCCTGGCGGGGCATGGTCGACAATATCCCGGCGCTGCAGACCCAGGCCATGCAGCTGTGGCTCAAGCCCGACCTCTACGAGATGGGCTGGACCGAGAAGCTGGATCCGGCAAAGAACGAGGTCGCGCTCTCCGGCACCTACTTCTGCCCGCCCAACGGCAACGCCAACTTCCCCGACTTGCTGAAGTGGGAGAGCTGGCCGGCCGAGGCGATGCCCAAGGCCCTCTGGTACTTCTGCGGCCTGATGCCGGACTACGAGCCGCCGGCTCCGTTCTCCGACACCGACTATCCCCGCCGCCAAAGCGAGCGGGTCAAGGCCCAGTGCATCCAGTACCTTCAGACTTCCATCGGCACGATGCTGCCGGGCGCCACCGTCCGCGCCGTCAACGGCCTCGGCGATCCCATGAGCCTGGACTTCAACCTGCTGGTGGACACCAAGAATCCGGGGGCAGAGGGCGTGCAGCGTTTCGACAGCCAGTTCTGGCGCGCCAACATCGATCCCACCGAGCGCTACGTCACCACCCCCCCGGGCAGTGTCCGTCACCGTCTGGAGGCCTGGGGATCGGGCTTCGACAACCTCGTCCTGGCCGGTGACTGGATCTACACCGGGCTCAACGTCGGCAGCTTCGAGGGCGCCACCATGGGCGGCAAGCTCGCCGCCCACGCCGTCTCGGGCGCGCCGGCCTTGGACAGCATCATCGGCTACCCGACCGTGCCGCGCCCGCAGGTTCCGGCAGGGCGGACGGAGGATGACGTGGCCAGGCCTCGGCTGCGCGTGGTGGGCTAGCGGGCTCCTCCTCCGGAAGGAGCCAGGGTCCCCCGAGGTTCGCGCAAACTCTCGATGACAGCGGTGCGACTGCGACTGTAGCCTCCAGTCGCCTTGGGAGAACCACCGTGCCATCCAAACATCTTGTCGACCCACAGATCCTGCCGCTGACCGAGCAGATGCCGGGCTTTGAACTCTCCGCCGAGGGGCTACCGGCGGTCCGGGCCGCGATGCTCGCCACGCGGCCGCCGCCGCCGCCGCTGCCGGACGACCTGGTCTGCTACGAGGTCCGCACCCCGGGACGCGACGGCGCGCCCGAGGTCCGGCTGGTGGTGACGGCGCCCAAGGCGGCCGGCCAGGGCCGGCCCGGCGTGCTGCACGTGCACGGCGGCGGCTATATCCTGGGCTCGCCCGAGATGACCGCCGAGTCCGACCGCGCCTACGCGCGTGAGTTCGGCGCGGTGGTGGTCTCAGTGGACTACCGCCTGGCGCCCGAAACGCCCCACCCCGGCCCGGTGGAGGACTGCTACGCCGGCCTCGACTGGCTGCATCGCGAGGCCGAGAAGCTGGGCGTCGACCGCGGCCGCATCGCCGTCACCGGCGAAAGCGCCGGCGGCGGCCTGGCCGCGGCCCTGGTGCTGCTGGCGCGTGAGCGGGCTGAGATCCCCATCGCCTTCCAGCACCTGGTCTTCCCAATGCTGGATGACCGCACCGTCTTACACCCCGAGCCATCGCCCTATCTCGGCCAGTTCGTCTGGACGCGGGAGAACAATCACTTCGGCTGGTCGGCCCTCTTGGGCTGCGAGCCCGGCGGACCGGACGTCTCTCCCTTCGCCGCCCCGGCGCGGGCCACGGACCTGGCGGGCCTGCCGCCCACCTTCATCATCTGCGGGGCTCTCGATCTCTTTCTGGAGGAGAACCTGGAGTATGCCCGGCGGCTGATCCGCGCCGGCGTGCCGACCGAGCTGCACGTCTACCCCGGCGCGCCGCATGCCTTCATGTTCGTCCCCGACGCGGATATCAGCCGCAGCTTCGCCCGCGACTCCATGGCCGCCCTGGGCCGCGCGCTCAAGCGAGCCTGACGCTGGCGCTGGCCTCCGGCGCGCCGCCGGCGCGTCAGGCTCCACTTGACAGAACTTTGTCAGGGAGTAGTTGACGCCCCCGGCGTCAAGGATAACTTGACGTCTGGGCTCGACAAGGCGGGGGCGTCATGGCCGCAGACACGAAGCTTCGCACCCTCTACGTCCTGGCCGCGACCCAGACGTTGTCTGCGCTGGGCAGCCGCATCAGCGGGCTGGCGATCGGCATCTGGGTCTTCCAGCAGTCGGGCCAAGCCACCCCTCTGGCCCTGGTCGCGTTCTTCGCAGCCCTCCCGATGATCCTCGGGGGCGGCTTTGCCGGCGCGCTGGTCGACCGGTTCGACCGTCGGCTGGTGATGGTGCTCGCCGACGCAGGCGCCGCGCTCGCGACGGGCCTCCTGCTTATCAGCTTCCTATCGGACGGCTTCGAGCTCTGGCACCTCTACGCCATCACCGTCTTCCAGGCGGTGTGCGGGACCCTGCACGCGCCGGCGACCCAGGCGTCCATCGCCATGCTCGCCGGCGACTCCCAGCGGGACCGCGCGAACGCGATCATGCAGCTGGCCGGGCCAACCGCGGGCGTTGTCGCGCCGGCGCTCGCCGGGCTGCTCTATGCGATCATCGGCATCACCGGAGCGATCGTCATCGACCTGGCGACCTTCGTGGTCGCCGCGGCCGTCGTCCTTCGGCTACGCATCCCGCGCCCAGCGGCCACCGCCGCGGGGCTCGCGCTGGCCGGCTCGATCTGGCGCCAGGCGTTCGACGGGTTCCGGTATCTCCGCGCCCGGCCGGTGCTGCTGGCGTTGTGCCTTTACTTCACCGCGGTCAATTTCCTCCTCGGCGGAGCGCTGGTCCTCATCACCCCCTACGTGCTCACGCGAAGCGGCAGCGAAGCCGCGCTCGGGCTGGTGTTCGCGGCGCTCAACGCCGGCTCCATCGCCGGCGGTGTCCTGGCCGCCGCGATAGGGCGGGCGGCCCCACGCATCCACCGCATGTTCGGCGCGGTCATGGCCGGCTGCGCCTTTCTCGCGCTGGCTGGAATGGCGCGGGAGGCCTGGGGTGTCGGCCTGTGCATACTCCTGTACGCCGCCATGCTGCCGTTCATGAATGTCCCCTTCATGTCGATCATGCAGGCCAAGATCGCACCAGACGTACAAGGCCGCGTGTTCGCCGCCTTCTTCCAGATGGCCGGACTGATGATGCCCCTCTCGTACCTCCTGGCAGGCCCTCTCGCAGACCGGGTGTTCGAGCCCGCCGTCGCCCGGCCCGACTGGCGGTCGGTCGCGCCTCTCGTCGGAAGCGAACCCGGCGCGGGCATAGGCCTCATGTTGCTTCTGGGCGGCTCGCTTAGCCTGCTCATCTCGCTCATGGTCTACGCCAACTCCGCAATCCGCCACATCGAGACCGACCTGCCGGACTACGTGCCGGAGGCTGCGCCTGCGGCCGACGCCTCGCCTTCCTGAGTGCGCCGGGCTTTGCCTTGCCTCCCGTCGGGCTTGCCGGAATAAGGGAGAAAACGGGGAGAACTTCATGAGCGTCGAAGACAAGCTGGCGATCCTGGAATGCCTGGCCGCCTACTCGCACACGCTGGACAACGGCGACGACGAGGGCTGGGTGCAGCTGTTCACCCCGGACGCCGTCTGGGAGAGCTTCGCCGCGGGGTCCGACAAGCCGTCAATCCACTACGAAGGTCGCGCGGGCATCCGCGAGTTCGCCGCCGCGATGCGCTCGCGAAGTGTGGCGCAGGTGCGGCACCTGAAGATCAACACCATCTTCGTCGAACTGACCGACAAGATCGCGCGCATCCGCTCGAACGGCGTCCTGACGGCCAAGGCGCCCGGCCAGCCGGCGAGCATTGCCCTCACCGGCATCTATGCCGAGACCCTGCACAAGACGCCGGCCGGCTGGCGCATCGCCCATATCGCGCTGCACATCGATCCCTAGACGGACGCCCCTTGCCGCCCGTGGAGCCCGCGTCCACAGTGCATTCAAACAACTGTTCGGCCGCAGAGCCGGACAGGCTGTCGGGAGACACGGGCATGGACAACGCGCGTTCGGGACGGCGCATCGGCATCATCGGCGCGGGGCCTGGCGGGATCTGCGCCGGCATCAAGCTTAAGGCCGCGGGCTACGACGACTTCGTCATCATCGAGAAGTCGGCGGGCGTGGGCGGCACCTGGCGCAACGCGCGTTATCCCGGTCTCACGTGCGACGTCCGGTCGTGGTCCTACTCGTTCACTTTCGAGCCCAATGCCCACTGGTCCAGCCACTATGCCGGGCAGCCGGAGATCCTGGCCTACATGGAGCGGGTGGCCGAGAAGTACGGCCTGGGTCCGCACCTGCGCCTGGGCCGCAAGGTGACCGCCGCCCACTGGGACGATGCGACCAGCCAGTGGCGCCTAACCGCCGGCGAGGGCGAGACGCTGACCGTCGACATCCTGATCGCCGCCCAGGGGATGTTCAACGACCTCAACTGGCCCGATGCGCCCGGCCTGGAGGACTTCGCCGGCGTCATGTTCCACTCCGGCGACTGGCGTGACGACCATGACCTGACGGGCCGCCGCGTGGCGGTGATCGGCACCGCCGCCAGCGCAGTGCAGTTCCTGCCGAAGATCGCGCCCAAGGTGGCCAGGCTGACGGTATTCCAGCGCTCGCCCAACTGGGTGGCGCCCAAGGACGATCCGCCGATCACGGCCGAGGAGCGCGCCCGCCTCACCAGTGACCCCGATGCCGTCGAGGCCCTGCGCCGCGAGGTCCACGCCTCGCTGGAATCGGTGATCACCTTCTCCGACCGCCAGATGCTGGAAGGCGCCACCCGCGCCGCCCTCGCCAACATCGACGCGGTGCAGGACCCGGCGCTGCGCGAGAAGATGCGGCCGACGGTCCCCTGGGGCTGCCTGCGCCCGCTGATGTCGAACGAGTACTATCCGACCTACAACCTGCCCCACGTCGAGCTGGTCACGGAGCCGGTCGAGCGGATCGTCGCGGAGGGCGTCGTCACCCGCGACGGCCGCCTGCACGCGGCCGACACCCTGATCTGCGCCACCGGCTACCACGTGCGGCGCTACCTGGCGGCCATCGAGGTTACCGGGCGGGCGGGCCTGCCGCTCGCCACGGCCTGGGCGGACGGAGCCGAGGCCTACCTGGGCCTGATGACCAGCGGCTTCCCGAACCTGTTCATGTTGTACGGGCCCAACACCAACAACGGCTCGATCCTCTACATGATTGAGCGCCAGTGCGACTTCATCGTCAGGCGGCTGCAAGAAATGGATCGCGACGGCCTGGCGTGGATCGATGTCCGCCGCGACGTCATGGACGCCTACAACGCCGACCTGCAGGCCGACCTGGAGAAGGTCGAGGTCTGGCAGGCGAGCTGCAGCAACTACTACCGCACCGAGTCCGGCCGCATCGTCACCCAGTGGCCGCACAACATGGCCGAATACCAGCGCCGCTGCGAAGCCGACCAGCAGGGATGCTTCGAGACCGGCCGCGCTCCGGCGCCCGCAGACGCCTGAGCGCGGGCCGCGCTCAGGCCACCTGGCGGCTCGCCATGGCGTCTTCGAAGCCCAGGAAGGTGATGTGCTCCTCGACCGGCACACGCTCGCGGCCGAAGTCGTTGACCGCCGCGGCCGGATCGCGCCAGCCGATCGCCAGGCCGCAGAACAGCAGCGTGTCGTCAGACAGGCCCAGGTGGGCTTTGATGGTCCGCCCGTAGACGCCCATGTACTCCTGCGGGCAGCTGTCCAGCCCCTCGCCCCGCAGCAGCAGCATGATGGTCTGCAGCCACATGCCGACGTCCGACCACTGGGCTTCCTTCATCAGCTTCGGGAAGTGGCACAGCAGGAGCACCGGCGCGCCGAACGAGAGGCAGTTGTCCTGTGCGAACTTGGCGCGCGCCGCCGCGTCCTGGCGCTCGATGCCCTGGGCGCTGTACATCGCCGCGCCCACGGCCCGCAGGCGCGCCTGGTACTTCTCCACCTGGCCCGGCGCCGAGAAGTCGTACTCCTGGGGATTGTCCACCTCGCTGGCCAGCAGCTTCGCCTGGAGCGCCTTCAACGGCGCGCCAGTCAGCACCACGGCCTCCCAAGGCTGGAAGTTGCAACCGGAGGGGGCCCACCGCGCCTGATCAAGGATTCGCCGGACGGTCTCCAAGGGCACCGGCCTTTCGGTAAAGGCCCGAACCGATCGTCTCGTGGCGACGGCGTCCGCGACAGTCATTCCCATCGTTCCTTCTCTGCAGAGTCTGTTCGGCAAGTCGCTAGGGCCCAGGCTGGCGCTTGTACAGCCCTCGGCGCGCGGCGCTAGCGCGCGCCGGGCGGAACGTCCAGGCGGCGGTCCTTGGGCAGGGTGTTGAGTGCGGGGCTTTGCTTGGATTTGTCGAAGCCGGCCATGACGCGCTCGAAGCGCTCACGCACCACGCCTTCGTATTCGACGTGGGTGAAGATATACATGTCGTTGTCCTTCACGCCCTCGACGACGCGTTGGCCTACGACAAGCGGATCAATGCCACCGGCCATCCACTGGCGCTGTTGTTCCAGGTTGTCCTGGCCGAAGTCCTTGCCCTTTTCGCCATAGACCGTGTTCTGGCGGTTGCGCCGGCCGGCATAGATGTTGGTGCTCACAAGCCCCGGGCACAGCACAGAGACGCCGATGTCCTTCGGGGCGAGCTGCTGCTGCCAGCCTTCGCTCATCGCCACGACGGCGAACTTGGTGGCGCAGTAGGGCTCCATCCCGCCGGGACTGATGTGGCCGGCCATCGAGGCGGTGTTGACGAAGTGGCCGCCCTCGCCGTGGCTTTCGATCAGCGGCGCAAACACCTCCATGCCGTAGACGACGCCCTTCAGATTGACGTCGATCACCCAGTCCCAGTCGCCTTCGGGGACGCCGCCGAACGGGCCGCCCGCGCCGATGCCGGCGTTGTTGGCGACCAGGTGCACCTTGCCGAACTTGGCGATCGTCGCGAGCGCGCCGTTGCGCAGCGAGTCGCGGCTGGTGACGTCCACCTGCACGCACTCGGCCTTGATCTGCTTGGCGCGCAGTTCCTCGACCTTCTTGAGCGCGACATCGGCTTCGATGTCGGCGAGCATCACGTTCATGCCTTCGCGGCCGAAGGCTTCGGCCATGGCGAGGCCCATCCCGCTCGCACCGCCGGTGATGAAGGCGGTCTTGCCGCGCAGGTCTTTCATGTACTCACGTCTCCTGGAAACTATTGCGTGGCGCGCAGCACGCCGATCGGCGGCGGCTCACGCTTCGGCAGGGTGTTGATGGCCGGGCTCTTTTCCCAATAGTCGAACGCGGCGCGGATGCGGCGGTGGCGCTTCTCCACGTTCTCGCGCCATTCCCAGTGGGTCAGCACATAATCCTCGTCCGCCATCACGCCTTCGAGCACGCGCTGGCCGACCGTGAGCGGATCGATGCCGCGTTCGGCGAGGATCTTCCCGGCGCCCGCCGGATCCTGCCCGGGGCCGCCGAAGTCCGCGAGCCGGTTGCGGCGGCTGGCCAGGATATTGGTGTTCACATAGCCTGGGCACAGCACCGAGACGCCGATCTTCCGGTCCTTGAGTTGCTCGCGCCAGCCCTCGCTCATGGCGACGACGGCGTACTTGGTGGCGGAGTACTGCACCTGCGGTCCGCTTACGAGGCCGGCGCCCGAGGCGGTGTTGACGATGTGTCCGCCCTCGCCATGCGCGGCGATGAGCGGGGCGAACGTCTCGACGCCATGGACGACGCCCAGGATGTTCACGGCGTTCTGCCAATCCCACTCCGCCTCGCTCATCTCGGCGATCGGGGCGGTGATGGCGACGCCGGCGTTGTTGCAGAGGTAGTGCACCTTGCCGAACTTCGCGATCGTCTCCAGCGCGGCGGCGCGGACGGAAGCTCGGCTCGTCACGTCGCATTGGACGCCCTCGGCGCGGATCTGCTTGGCGCGCAAGAGTTCGAGGGCCTTGGGGATCGCGTCTGCCTGGACGTCGGCGATCATCACGTTCGCGCCTTCCGCGCCAAACGCCTGCGCCATGCCCAGGCCGATGCCGCTGGCCCCGCCGGTGATGAACACCGTCTTGCCACGCATGCTCCCGGACGGCGCCGCCGGCGCCCCGTTCAGCGCCGGGCTCTTCTCCGCACGATCGAACCCGCGTTCGATGGCTTCCAGCCGCGGCTCGACCACCGCGCGGTATTCGGGGTGCGGGATGATGTAGAGGGTGTCGTCCTTGACCGCCTCGAGCACGGCCATGGCGACGACGTCGGCCGGCATGCCGCCCTGCTCCATCATCTGCTTGATCTGCGCCCGCTGCTCATCACCCAGCGGCCGCGCGCCGCCGAGCGCGTCCGGCCGGTTGCGGTAGCTGTCCAGGATGTTGGTGTTCACCAGCGCCGGGCATAGCACCGACACGCCGATGTTCTTGGCCTTGAGCTCGGCGCGCCAGCCCTCGCTCATGCCGACGACGGCGTATTTCGTGGCGCTGTAGGGCTCGACGCCCGGCCCGGTGAACAGCCCGGCGAGCGAAGCCGTGCTCACGATGTGGCCGCCTTCGCCGTGGGCGTCGATCAGAGGAACGAAGATCTCCACGCCATTGGCCACGCCCTTCAGGTTGACGTCCAGCACCCAGCGCCACTCTTCCTCCGTGAGGCGCTCCATCGGGGCGGACACGGCGACGCCGGCGTTGTTCACGACCACATGAACCTTGCCGAACTTGGCGAGCGTCTCGAGCGCCGCGTTGCGCATGGAATCCCGGCTCGACACATCGGCCACCACACCTTCGCAGCGGACCTGCTTATCGCGCAGGGCCTCGACGGCGCGTTGCAGCGCCCCCTCCTCGATGTCGGCGAGCATGACGTTCATGCCTTCGCGGCCGAACGCCTCGGCCATCGCGAAGCCCATGCCGCTGGCTCCGCCCGTGACGAACGCCGTCTTGCCGCGAAATTCCTTCATCACGCCGCTCTCCATACCGGAAAATCGATTGATGCGCCGCCGGCGCGGAGCCCGAATGGCGGCACTCTATTGAGCGGCGTGTCCGCTTGCCACCCGCGCCCGCGTCAAAAGTACACCGGGTCCACATAAAGTCCCCGGCTCTCAGCGCCCGGCGGCACGGCGATGTTGGGGGTCCACATGTTGTAGGGCTCCACCTCATCGGCGAGGGCCTGCAGCACTGCTGCCGCCGGCCCATGCGGCGAGGTGAAGATCGTCAGGCGGTCCATACCGCGCGCCGCCAGCCAGCCGCACCAGGCGCGCAGCAGCGCTTCGAAGGCCGCTTCGGCCCCCGGCGCAAAAGCGTAGTCGAGCACGAGGCCCGGGTCGGAGTGGGTCTGCGCCCCGTCCCGCTCGGTGACCACCCGCAGCGCGCGTCCGGCCGGCCACACCCCGACCATGGCCCCGTCGGCCAGCCACATCCGGTCCCAGCCGTAGAGATCGGGCGCCCGCTGCAGCCGCGCGACCAGCCGTTCCTCGGTGTAGGGGACGAACATCTCCTCTTCGCCGTGGAAGGCGTTGAGGCCCGCCACGATCGCCGCGGCGTCCTGCGGCGTCGCCGTGCGGCCGAAGGCGGCGCCGGCCAGCCGGGCGCTGGACAGCCG
>NZ_CADEGK010000147.1 GCF_902826855.1 uncultured Phenylobacterium sp.
CCGCCAGAACCTCTAGAAACCTGAGTATCAGGTACAAAACAGGGACAGCGCAATTCCTCGTCTTCCCAATATGTAGAAGGCGGCCAGACGCCTACGCCTTACAGGCTGGCTCAACGGAATCCGCGTCGTCTCGCTCGGCGCCAGGCGCGCGCAGTCTCCTGGGAAGCGTCTAGGGCTTCTTCGAGGCCTCGTACTTGGTTTTGTTTTCGGGGTCCGGTGGGTACAAGCCGGGAAGCGCGGCACCCGCGTTGACTTCGCCCATGATCCAGCCTTCGAAGTGTTCCTGCTCGACGGCCTCGTCGACGATCTCGCCGACCAGTGCCGCCGGGATCACCACCGCGCCGTCCTGATCGGCCACGATCACGTCGTCCGGGAACACGGCCACACCGCCACAGCCCACGGGTTGCTGCCAGTCGACGAACGTGAGCCCTGCGACGGAGGGTGGCGCGGCGGCGCCGATGGCCCACACCTTGAGGCCGCTCTGAAGCACGCCGCCAAGGTCTCTGACCACGCCGTCGGTCACGAGCGCCGCCACGCCGCGTTTGGCCATCCGCGCGCAGAGGATGTCGCCCCACACCCCGGCGTCCCTCCCACCCACCTGGTCGACGACGCCACCGCGGTTATCGAGAACATCGCCCGCCACTGGGGCGTGAACGACGGCCGTTCGCCCCGTCCGGCCGCGATCGAGGCGGTCGCAGAGGTGGGCAACCCCACTATCGTCGCGACGCTCACGGTGGTGGCGGCGCTGCTGCCCATGCTGTTCGTCTCCGGGCTGATGGGTCCCTACATGGCGCCGATCCCGGTCAACGCCTCGGCGGCGATGGTCTTCTCGTTCTTCGTGGCGATGGTGATCGCGCCCTGGCTGATGGTCCGCTTCGCCCGGCGTGCGCTGCACGGCGGGCCGGCCCATGCGCACGACGGAGGCCGGCTGGGCGGCGCCTATCGCTGGCTCGCCGGCCGGGTGATCGCCACCCGCCGCAGCGCGGCGATCTTCCTGATAACCGTGGGCGTCGCGACCCTGCTGGCGATGTCGATGTTCTACTTCAAGGGCGTGACCGTGAAGCTGTTGCCGTTCGACAACAAGTCGGAGCTGCAGGTGGTCGTGGACATGCCAGAAGGGACCAGCCTCGAGGCGACCCAACGTACGCTCGCGGCCGCAGCGCGCGTGGCTCAAGACGTGCCCGAAGTGTCCTCGATGGAGGCCTACGCGGGAACCGCCGCCCCGTTCAACTTCAACGGCCTGGTTCGCCACTACTTCCTGCGCGCCCGGGCGGAGCAGGGTGATCTGGCCGTGGCCCTGTCGCACAAGTCCGACCGTAAGCGTGCGAGCCACGCCGTGGCGCTGGACCTGCGCGAGCGGCTGGCGAAGCTGCCGCTGCCGCAGGGCGCCTCGCTCAAGGTTGTCGAGGCGCCCCCGGGCCCGCCCGTGCTGGCGACGCTGCTGGCCGAGATCTACGGGCCCGATCCTGAGACTCGCCGCGCGGTCGCTGCGGAGGTGAAAACGCTGTTCAAGTCCGTGCCGTACATCGTCGACGTCGACGACAGCTGGGGCGAGGCGCGACCGCGGCTGCGCCTGACCCCGAACCGCGAGCAGCTGGAGTTCTTCGGTCTCTCCGAGGGCCAGGTGTTCGATTCGATCGGCGCCGTGCTGGGCGGCTCCACTGTGGGCTACTCGCACCGCGGGGAGGGCCGCCCCCCGCTGGAGATCGCGGTGCGCCTGCCGCAGTCCGACCGGACCTGGAGCGAGCGGCTCGCGGCCACGCCGGTGGCGGTCGCCGAGACCGCCAAGGGCCGCCGGCTCGTGGAACTGGGCGAGGTGGTCGACGCGACGCGCGAGACGGGCTCCTGGCCCATCTATCGCCGCGATGGACGCGACGCCGAGATGGTCACGGCGGAACTCGCCGGCCAATACGAGGCCCCGATCTACGGCATGCTGGCCGTCGACCGGGCGATCCAGCAGCACGACTGGAAGGGCCTGCCCAAGCCGGCGATCCGGCTGAACGGCCAGCCCGCCGACGAGAGTGTTCCCACCCTGCTGTGGGATGGCGAATGGGAGATCACCTGGGTCACGTTCCGCGACATGGGCGCGGCCTTCGGGGTCGCGATCCTGGCCATCTACGTGCTGGTGGTGGCGCAGTTTAAGAGCTTCCGCCTGCCACTCGTCATCCTGACGCCCATCCCCCTCACGTTGGTGGGGATCGTGATCGGCCACATGCTGTTCCGCGCGCCGTTCACGGCCACCTCGATGATCGGCTTCATCGCGCTCGCCGGCATTATCGTGCGCAACTCGATCCTGCTGGTGGACTTCATCCGCCACAGCCAGGGCGAGGGACGACCCCTGCGCGACGTGCTGCTGGAGGCCGGGGCCATCCGGTTCAAACCGATACTGCTTACGGCGCTGGCGGCCATGATCGGCGCGGCGGTGATCCTGTTCGACCCGATCTTCCAGGGCCTGGCCATCTCGCTGCTGTTCGGCCTGGCGTCGTCGACCCTGCTGACGGTGCTGGTGATCCCGGCGATCTACATTGTCCTGCGCGACGACGGCCGGCCTTCCTCGAAGCCTGGCCGACGCCCGCCAGCGCCGACAGGGATCGAGCCTGTCCCGCTACGGGAAGCCTCCTGACTCGGGGTGCGCACGCGGCGGCAGCTTCGATTCCGATTGAGCCGCCACAATGTTATGTTATCACATAACTACATGGCCGGTGAGCGAGAGTATCCATGAGCCCTTCGACAGCCGCGCGGATCCTCCTGGCCGCGGGCGGGATCGCCGCGCTTGCGTCGCAGGCCCCCGCGCAAACGCCCTCCGAGACAGCATCGCCCGGCGCCGCGCCGACGGAGGTCGATCAGGTGATCGTCACCGGCGTGCCGTACGGCGTCACCCAGCGCGCGACGACCATAGCCACCGATGTCCTCGACGAGGAAGCCTTGGCCACGGCGCCGGCGTCGTCGCTCGGTGACCTGCTCAACGGCCGGCCTGGCCTGCGCTCCACAAGCTTCGCTCCCGGGTCGAGCCGCCCGGTGATCCGCGGCCTCTCTGGCCCGCGGGTGCAGGTTCTGACCAACGGCATCGGCCAGATCGACGCCAGTTCGGTATCCCCTGACCACCAGGTGGCGACGGATCCGGCGGAGGCGAACCGGATCGAGATCATCCGCGGGCCGGCGACCCTCGTCTACGGCGGGTCGGCCATCGGCGGCGTCGTCAACATCATCGACGACCGAATCCCCACGGCGATCCCGGATAACGGCGTCAGCGGGGTGCTCTCCGGACAGCTCTCGAGTGTCGATGCGGGGCGTGGCGGGTTCGGTCGGGTCACCGCGGGGGCGGGCAACTTGGCCATCAATATCGACGCGGTGCGTCGCAGGACGGACGACTACGATATCCCTTCCTCCGCCATCTCCCGGGTCCTGGCCGAGGCCGAAGGCATTGCTCGCGAGGACACGGGCGGCGTTCAGCCAAACAGCTGGACGGATCTGGTGACCTGGGGCGCGGGCGCCTCGCTCGTCGGGGAAGCAGGCTACCTCGGCGCATCCTACAAGGACACCGACAGCGAGTACGGGACCGTCGCGGAAGACGAGGTGTTCATCAAGCTGCGCCAGAAGCGCATCGACGTCCGTGGCGAGCACCGGTTCTCGGAGGGCTTGCTCGACGCCGTCCGGGGCAGCTTCGGGAAGGCCGACTACACCCATACCGAATACGAACGGCCGGGGGAGCCCGGCACGCAGTTCAGATCGGAGGGCCAGGAAGGCCGTGTCGACTTGGTCATGCGAAAGCGCGGAAGCTGGAGCGGCGCCTTCGGGGTTCAGGCGCTGAAGCGTGACTTCGAGGCGATCGGGGAGGAGGCCTTCCTTCCGACGACCAAGATCGATGAAGGCGGCCTCTACACCGTGCAGCGCTACGACACCGGCAACCTGGGGTTCGAGGGAGGGCTCCGGTACGACCGCCGCACCCTGCGCGCGGTCCCCTTCGGGGCCACGTCGGAGCTGAAGCGAGCCTTCGACAACTGGTCGGCGTCGGGCGCCGTCTTCGTCCGGCCGGTGGCGGGCCTTTTTCTCGGGCTCAGCCTCTCGCGAACGCAGCGGGCGCCCTCGGAAGTCGAGCTCTTCGCCAACGGTCTCCACATCGCCACCGCCGCGTTCGAGGTCGGGGATGCTACGTTCGGCAAGGAGACGGTCACCACGCTGGAAGGCACGGTGCACTACGACCGCGGCCGCTTCGCAGGCGATCTCCACGTCTTCCGAGCCGAGTACGACGGCTTCATCGACGAGGTGCAGACCGGAGCTGACTTCTACTTCGCGGAAGAAGACGAGTTCTTCCCGATCTATCAGTTCGTGCAGGGCGACGCCCGGTTCTACGGCTTCGAAGCTGAGGCCAGCTATGCGGTCTGGCGGAACGGCGACCGCCAGCTCTCGCTCGAAGCTGGCGTGGACTATGTGCACGCGAAGACCGACCATGGGCCCGCCGCTCGCATACCGCCTTACTCGGCGACGGGGCGCGTCGCCTATTCCTCCAGCCTTCTCGACGCTTCTGTCGAAGTGCGCCACGTCGGCCAACAGGGCCGGCTGGCCAGCTTTGAGCTTCCCACCAAGGCCTACACGCTGCTGAACATCTCCGCTGCGGTCCGGCCATTCCGCGACAAGCGCCTCACGATCTTCGCGGAGGGACGCAACCTCACCGATGAGGAGGCGCGAGAGCATGCCTCCTTCCTGAAGGACATCGCGTTACAGCCGGCCCGCAACTTCCGGCTCGGCGTCGCCTATCGCTTCTAGGTCGTAGGGGACGTGTCGGCGACGGTGCATCCCCTTGCCGACCCTGCTTGAGCGGGCGGGCCGGGGGCGACGCTCCCGTCGCCCGCGACGGCCCGTTGGCGTCGCCACAGTCGACGCAAATACGTCACCCAACCGTTTCGGCCGCGTCATCTGCGCCGTCTACACCGGCCTCGGGCAGGCGGGGGTGTCCAGTCCCCATCGTGGGGCGGCAAGCCATTCTCGCGCGCCGTGAACCGTCACGCTGGAGAATTCGATGCGCGGTGTCGCCAACCTGAAGACCGTCCTGATTGCGACCATGAGTTGCCTCGCGCTGGCAGGCTGCGGTGGCGGCGCGGACAACGTTGCCTCACCCGGTGAGGGCGCCTTCCCGCCCAGCAGCGGCGGCAGCGGCAGCGGCGGCAGCGGGGGTGGCGTGACCCCGCCAGGCCAGGCCGCGGCGGACTGCCCCGCCGGCCTCTCGAACGTCGGCACGGTCGCCAACGGCTCCCTCCGCGCCTGCCAACTGCCGCAGAAGATCATCGGTAACCTCCTGCTGCCCAATCGCGCGGGTACGGTCTATGCCATCAGCGGTCGCGTGGATGTGGGCGACGACCGCGGCGCCGATCCCGCCAATCCGCTGGCCGGATCGCAGCAGGGCATTCTGACCATCGACCCTGGCGTCCGCATCTATGGCTCGGGCGGTCTCGACTACATCAATGTCCAACGCGGCAGTCAGATCTTCGCTGAAGGCACGGCGAGCAGTCCGATCATCTTCACCAGCCGCTCGAACATCGACGGCAACGCCGGCGCTGATCTGATTGGCCAGTGGGGCGGGATCGTCATCGCCGGTCGCGCGCCGATCGCCAGCTGCCCGGCGGGCACGACGCCGCCGAATATCAACTGCGTGGCCACCTTCGAAGGCGGCATCTCGTTCTACGGCGGCAACAGCCCGACCGACAATTCCGGCCGCCTGCGGTACCTCCAGGTCCGCTACCCCGGGTTCGAGGTGCAGCCGAACAAGGAACTGAACGGCATCACGTTCCTCGGCGTCGGTTCCGGCACCGTCGTGGATCACATCCAGATCCACAACAGCTCCGACGACGGCATGGAATTCTTCGGCGGGACGGTGCTGCTGAAGCACATCGTGATCACCGGGGCCGACGACGACAGCATCGACACCGACGAAGGCTGGCGGGGCGGCATCCAGTTCCTCATTGCGCGTCAGCGCGCCAACGGCGGCGATCGGGTGTTCGAGGAAAGCTCTGTGGGCGTTCAGGCATCGCTCAATTCTCGCCCGACGATCGCCAACTACACCGCCATCGGCTCCGGCCGGACCGGAGCGGGGGATGTCCAGATCCTCAACACGGGCACCGGCGGACGCTTCGTGAACGGCATCCACACGTCTGCCAACACGGCCACGGCCTGTCTGGACGTCGACACGCCCTCCACCGTGGCCGCCGCGCCGCGCTGGGACTCGGTGGTGCTTTCCTGCTCGACGGCCTTCCGCAACGACACGGACGTGGATGGGACGGCGGCGGCGAGCCTCTTCAACGCCGGGACCAACAACTCGTCGACCCACACTTCGACGCTGAGCGGCTTCGTGAACGGCTCCAATGAGATGGGGCGGGTCGCCTTCAACGCTTCGACCCTCAATCCCTTCTTCGAGAGCACGACGTACATCGGCGCCGTGCGCGACGGGAACGACAACTGGTGGACCGGCTGGACCTGCGGCCTGTCGGCCGGAAGCAGCTGCTGAGCCGACCTGGGCGGGGCTTCTGCCCCGCCCTTCTCGCGTCCGTCGGAACATCCAAAGGCGACCCACATGATTAAGTCTCATCGCCCGCTGGCCGGGCTGCTGCTCTGCACGACCGCTCTGCTGGCGCCAGGTATCGCGCTGGCCCAGGCGGCGCCTCGGTCGGGACCGCCGCCGGTCGCCGCCGACGCCCAGGTCGACGAGGTGGTGGTTCGCGGCCGGTTCATTCCGGAGGTCATGCGCGAGACCTCGGAGGTGGCCTCGGTCATCACGGCCGACGACCTAGTGCGACAGGGCGACGACACCGCAGCCCAGGCCCTGGTTCGCCTGGCGGGCCTGAGCGTCGTCAGCGGCCGCTTCATCTATGTGCGAGGCCTGGGCGAGCGCTACTCGTCTGCACTACTCAACGGATCGCCGCTTCCGAGCCCGGAACCCCTGCAGCGGGTCGTGCCCCTGGACCTGTTCCCGTCCAATGTCCTGGCGGGGGTCACGGTCCAGAAGACCTATTCGGTGAACTACCCCGGCGAGTTCGGCGGTGGCCTTGTCGACCTGCGCACGATCGATGTCCCGGACCAGCCGTTCATCTCCATGGGCGTGAGTCTGGGGGTGAACACGGAAACCTCCTTGAAGCGGGGCCTGACCTACTTCGGAGGCGGCAACAGCGACTCGTTCGGGGTCGACGACGGCACCCGCGAACTGCCGCTGCTGATCCGCCGCGGCATCGAGACCGGCAAGCGCATCGACGCCACGAACTTCGGCGCCGACCAGCTCACGGCCATGGGCCGCAGCTTCCAGAACGCCAATGTCAACCTGCTGCAGTCCACCAACGACGTCCCGATCAACGGCAGCGTGGACGTGGCCGCCGGGACGTCCTGGAACTTCGACTGGGGACGGGCCGGCGTCGTCGGCGTCTTCGGCTACGACAACAGCTGGTCGACGCGCCAGGCGGCACAGCAGGCCGGCGTGGTAAGCCTCGACGGCCTGTCGATCACCGAGGATCTGACCTCCAACTCGACGCAGAACGACATCGTGCTGAACGGCCTGACCCAGGTCTCGCTTCAGCTCGACGACCACACGTTCAAGTGGACGAACTTCTACGTCCGCAATGTCACCAAGGAAGCCCGTTCGGTTGAGGGCGACAGCTCACTGTCGAGCAATTACATCCGTGATGACTACACCGCCTGGTACCAGCGCGAACTTATCGACACCCATTTGACCGGCGAGCACCGGCTTACCGACGACCTGACGATCTCGTGGCGCGGTTCGTACGCGCGTACCGAGCGGGACGTGCCCTACGAACGCCAGATCCGCTATCGGCGGGTCAACGGCGAGTTCCACGACAACCCGCAATTGGACGCCAATTTCATCCGCTTCAGCGAGCTCGAGGACAAGACCTCCGGCGCCGGGATCGATGTCGCCTACCACCTCGAGAACCCGCTCATCGCCGACTTCACCGTGTCGGGCGGCTACGCCTGGTATGACAATGAGCGCATTTCGGACTCTCGGGCCTTTCGCTTCACCATGAACTTCACGCCGGACCTGAACTTCCAGCGTCAGCGCATCGACTTCCTCTATTCCGACTTCAACATCGGGCTCAACGGCCTGATCCTGCGCGAAGTCACGGGGTCGGAAGGCACCGCGGGATACACGGCGAGCCTGATCACCCATGCGGCCTACAGTCAGGGTGAAGGCGAGATCCTGCCCGCGGTCCGCGCGACGCTGGGGGTCCGCTTTGAGAGCGGCAAGCAGGACGTTCAGGCCCTGGACCTGTTCTCGCCGACCCCGCTTGCCCCCCGCACGCTGAAGAACGACTACCTCCTGCCCGCGGCTACCGTCACCTGGAACTTTGCCGAAGAGCAGCAGCTCAGGTTCGGGGCGTCGAAGACTATCGCCCGGCCACAGTTCCGCGAGCAGGCGCCGCAGCTCTATCTCGATCCCGAATCCGATCGCACCTTCATCGGCAACCCGTTCTTGTTCGACAGCGAGATCGTCAACCTCGACGCGCGCTATGAGCGCTACTTCGACCGGGGGCAGTTCGCGACGTTCGGGCTGTTCTACAAGGACATCGACAAGCCGATTGAATCCGTCGTCAACGAAACGGGCGGCGGTCTGCAGCAGAGCTTCCTGAATGCGCCGAAAGCGGTGGTCTACGGGGCCGAGGCTGAGTTCAAGAAATTCTTCGAATTCGAGACCGGACAGCCGATGCTGGACAATGTGAAGTGGCTCGTCGCGGCGAACTACACCTTCACCAAGTCTGAGGTGAAGGTAGGCGCGGGCGATGTCGTCTTCCCGCGAACCAACCTGGGCCAGCCCGCGCCGGCGCTCAACTTCGTCCTCGACGGAAGCCGCCTGCAGGGCCAGTCGAAGCACCTGGCCAATGCGCAGTTCGGCCTTGAGACGCTTGATGGCTCTACCCAGGCGACGTTCCTCGTGAACTACGCCTCCAAGCGCACCACTGCGCGCGGCCAGGCAGGAGCGCCCGACTTCGAGCAGGAGCCCGGCATCATCGTGGACTTCACGTTCCGCCACCGGTTCGAGATGTGGGGCCGCGAACTCACGGCTGGCTTCGAGGCGCGCAACCTGCTGGGCGCAGAGTTCGACGAGTTCCAGAAGCGCGGCGGCGACGAGATCAGGCTCAACAACTATGACCTGGGCCGGAGCTTCTCCGTCAGCTTGACGGCGCGCCTGTAGCATCGCGTGGCCCGCCGTCTTCAGGCTCGGGCTTGCGGGCCAGCAGGACCGCGACCTCGCTCGGCGACAGCCTGAACAGGAGGCCGATGGCGCGCATGGATTCGCCACGGCGTTGCAGATCGCGGGCGTAGCGGAGCTGGTGCGGCGTGAGCGGCGAGGCGGCGACACGAGCACGTCGGAACGTCGGCGGCTGATCGGGGTGACGCGCGGCATAGTCGGCCAGGAGCGTCAGCAAGCGCGGCGCCGGGCCGACCGGCTCCAGGCACTCCGCGGTCCCGATAAGGCGCACCGTAACGCCGCTGTCGTGGAAGTAGCGGAACAGGCGCGCCAGCCCCGCGACGCCGACCGCGAACACTTCGAGTCCGTGCACCAGGATCTGGTCGCCCCGCTTCAGGCTATACAGCAGCCGCCGAAGCACTTGCTCGCCCGAAGGTGAGAGGGATCGGGCCTCCAGCACAACGTCGCAGCCTTGCGCCTCTATGAGACGGCGCTGTGCCTGTGGCGGTGGAAGGTCCGGCGATGCCCGGACGACGCCATAGCGCATCCGGCGTGGCTCCCTGCGTTTGCTTTGCGCCGTGGAAACCGGCTTCCACACCCTGCGCTTACGGCGAGTATGTGGCCCGACCGATGCAGTTGGATGACGCCGGGGTGACGTCCTGGTGACATCGAGATCGCGAAAGTTTGAGCCTCGGATTGTCACCGCGGCGTCGCAAAAGCTTTGCGGATCGCTGATATGGGTACAGATTCGCCTCCAAGCGCGGCTGTCGACCGCCAAGGAGGAACGATGATGCGTATGCTGCTTTGCGCGGTGGCCCTGGCTGCCCTCTCCGCCACCGCTGCCGCGGCCGCTGAGAAAGCCCAACCCGCCGAGGCCGAATCCGGCCGCACCCTCTTCATCTGCGACACCTCGGCCATGACCAAGCGAGCCTTCACGCGCGAGTTCGGGAAGGTCGAGTTCGTCACCGCAGCCCAGGTCCGAAAGGGCGGCAGCTGGGATGCGCCGAAGTGCATCACCCCCGCCGAAGCTCGCAAGTTGAAGCAGGTCGCCACCAAGTAGACGCCCGCAAGACGCCGGCGGACCGGAACGGGACGGGCGGCCTAGGGGCAGGGCGCCGCGTCCCGAGGTGGACAGTTCGGAGGTGGCGCAATAGCACTTCCGTCTCGAAACCTTGGGACGGAAGCGCATGGGCAAGCTTGACGGAAAAGTCGCCATCGTGACGGGCGCGGCGCGCGGCCTCGGTCGCGCCTACGCCCGCCGGCTCGCAGGCCTCGGCGCCAGGGTCGCGGTCTCCGACCTCAACCTGAAGTCCTATGCGGAGTTCGAGGGCGAGGCCAAGGCGATGACCGCCGACACCACCGTCGATGAGATCCGCAACGGCGGCGGCGAGGCCCTTGGCTTCGAATTCGACATCGCCGACCGCGACGCGGTGTTCGCCATGACCGAGGAGGTCGCCAAAGCCTGGGGCACGGTGGACATCCTGGTCGCCAACGCCGGTGGCGGCCGCGGCCGGCCAGCGGACACCACCGCGACGCTGGTCCCGCAGGACCTGCTGGAGCTGGTCACCGGCATGAACTTCTATGGCACGGTCTACAGCTGCAGCGCCGTGGCGCCGCACATGAAGGAACAGCGGAGCGGCCGGATCGTCACGGTGGCGTCCTATGCCGGCATGGTTGCCGGGATCGGCGGCGGCTACGCCCACTACGGCGCCAACAAGGCCGCCATCGCCCACTACACGCGCTACCTCGCCCAGGAGCTCGGGCCCTACAACGTCAACTGCAACTGCATCGCCCCAGGCGTGATCGAGACTGCGCGGATCGTCGAGCTGGTGGGCGGGAGGAGCGGCAGCAACGAGGGCAACCGCGAAATCGCGCTGCGCCGCAATGGCCAGCCGGAGGACTGCGCCAAGGTGGTCGAGTTCCTCACCACCGACCTGTCGGACTATGTCACCGGCGCCGTGATCCCGATCGACGGCGGCTGGAACCGGGCCGGGTAGGGGAGCGCCTCATGCCCGTTCAGCCGCTGATCACCGAGAAGACCAAGACCGCCGACGCCGTACTGCGCGTGCTGGAGGACGCCGGCATCGACATGGTGTTCGGCATGGCCGGCGGCCATACGGGCCGCCTCTTTACCGCGCTCGCCCAGCATCAGAACTCGATCCGCACCTTCACGGTCCGCGAGGAGTCGCTGGCCGGCGTCATGGCCGAGGTCTACGGCCGGCTCACCCGCAAGCCCGGCGTCATCATCGGCCAGGGCCCGTGGGTGCTGGGCAACGGGCTGATCGGTACGATGGAGGCCCGGCTCTCATCCTCGCCCATGCTGCTGCTCACCGACTTCAGCGACAGCCCGGGCTTCGACCTGCACGGTCCCTACCAGGCCGGCACCGGCGACTACGGCGTCTGGAACGCGCGGCAGGCCTTCGCCGGCGGAA
>NZ_CADEGK010000148.1 GCF_902826855.1 uncultured Phenylobacterium sp.
CGCGAAGGTCGGATGGTTATGCCCTTGGTGTTGCGGCGAGCGCGTCATGACGGCGCGCCTTCTAGTGCAACTTCGTTGACGAGTCACTGTCGCGGTTGGTCCGGGAACATCCGGCAAAGCAGGCGGCCCAGCTCGGCCTGGCTGTACGGCTTGGCCAGCCGGGGCAGGTCGGCGCCCACTTCCGGCGGCAGCTCGGCGTAGCCGGTGGCCAGCACCACCGGCAGGTCGGGATGGCTGAGCCGGATATCCTCGGCCAGCTGGTGGCCGGTCTTCTCCGGCATGGCGTGGTCGGTGATCACGAGATCGACGTGTTGCTGGCGCAGCGCCGCCAACGCCTCCTCGGCGGAGGCCGCCGAGATCACCGTATGGCCCAGGTCCTCCAGCATCGCGGTGGTGTTGAGCAGCACCAGCGGATCATCGTCCACCGCCAGCACCACGCGGGGCTCCACGCCGGCTTCGGGCGCCCCGCCGGCCGACGTCGGCTTGACCTCGCCGAGCGCGTCTGCCTCAGGCAGCCAGATCTCCACCCGCGTACCGCAGCCCGGTTCGCTGGCGATCACCATGCGCCCGCCCGACTGCTCGGCCAGGCCATGCACCATGGACAGGCCGAGGCCGGTGCCCTTGCCGACCCCCTTGGTCGTGTAGAAGGGCTCGGTCGCCCGGGCGAGGGTCTGGGGATCCATGCCCGTGCCCTCGTCGGTGACGCTGAGCCGGACGTACCCGCCCGGCGGCAATGTCGTGTCCGAATTCCGGGGCACGGCCACGGCCTCGCCTTCGATGGTGATCTGGCCGCCGCCCGGCATCGCGTCGCGCGCGTTCACCGCCAGGTTCAGGAGCGCGGTCTCCAACTGGTTGGGGTCGGTGAAGACGGGCGGCAGATTGCGGGGGAAGCGGCTGACGAGCTTTACCGCCGGGCCCAGCGAGCGCTCCATCAGGCCAGCCATTCCCCGCACCAGGCCCGCCGCGTCCACGCCTTCCAGGCTCAACTCCTGCTTGCGCGCGAAAGCCAGCATGCGCTGGGTCAGCGCCGCGCCGCGCTCTGCGCCCTGCACCGCGTTCTCGAGAAGCGCGTGGGCGCGAGGGTCGGCCGGCAGTCGCTTGCGCAGGAGCTCCAGGCTGCCCAACACCGCCATCAGGAGGTTGTTGAAGTCGTGCGCAACGCCACCGGTCAACTGGCCGAGCGCGTCCAGCTTCTGGGACTGCATCAGCGCCTGGCGGGCCTGCTCCAGCGCCCGCTGGGCTTCCATGCGCTCGGTGATGTCGCGGGTGATCTTGGCGAAGCCGATCACCTCGCCCGAATCGTCGCGGATCGCGTCGATGACGACGTGGGCCCAGAACCGCGAGCCGTCCTTGCGGACCCGCCAGCCCTCCTTCTCGAACCGGCCCTCGGCCATGGCGGCGCCTATGGCGCGCGCCGGCTCACCTGTCTCGCGGTCGCCTTCGGTGTAGAACCGGCTGAAGTGGTGGCCGATGATCTCGGCCGGGGCGTAGCCCTTGATGCGCTGGGCGCCGGGATTCCAGCTGCTGACCCGACCGTCGCGGTCCAGCATGTAGACCGCATAGTCGGTGACGCCCTGCACCAGCAGCCGGAACTGCTCCTCGCTGCGGTGCAGGGTCTCCTGCGCGGCTTTGCGCTCAGTCAGGTCGCGGGTGATCTTCGCGTAGCCCACCAGCTCGCCCTCAGGGGTGCGAATCGGGTCGACGAGCACATGGGCCCAGAAGCGCGCGCCGTCCTTGCGGATCCGCCAACCCTCGGTCTCGAAGCGGCCCTCCTCGGCGGCGGTGCGCAGCGTGCGGGCCGGGGCGCCGGCGGCGCGATCCTCCTCTGTGTAGAAGCGGCTGAAGTGCTGGCCGATTATCTCACTGGCCGCGTAACCCTTGAAGCGCTGGGCGCCGGCATTCCAGCTCGTGACCCGGCCGGAGGGGTCCAGCATGTAGATGGCATAGTCGGTGATCGCGTCGACGAGCACGCGATAACGGGCGTCGTCGTTCCCGTCTGCTTCGAGATTGGCCGCGCGCGCCATTGCACCCCCTGGGGCCGAGGAGACCCCAACCACGTCTAGCGCACGGATTGGCCGCGAGTTCCACGAAAGTGGCCGGACGCCCCTCTAGGCGAGGGCGGCCCGCCGGCCTAAAAGCCGCCCATGCGCGAGATCACCCACTTTATCGACGGCGCCTCGGTCGCCGGAACCAGCGGCCGCTACGGCGAGGTGTTCAATCCCAACACCGGAGAGGTCCAGGCGCGCGTCGCCCTGGCCAGCGACGCCGAAGTCGCCAATGCGGTCGCCGCGGCGCTCCGGGCGCAGCAGACCTGGGCGCTGGTGAACCCGCAGCGGCGGGCGCGGGTGATGTTCGAGTTCAAGCGGCTGATCGAGCGCGACGTCGACAGCCTGGCCGAGCTCCTCTCCTCCGAGCACGGCAAGGTCATCGCCGACTCCAAGGGCGACATCCAGCGCGGCCTGGAGGTGATCGAGTTCGCGTGCGGCATCCCGCACCTCCTGAAGGGCGAGTACACGGAGGGCGCCGGCCCCGGCATCGACGTCTATTCGATGCGCCAGCCGTTGGGTGTGTGCGCGGGCATCACGCCGTTCAACTTCCCGGGCATGATCCCGATGTGGATGTTCGGCATCGCGATCGCCACCGGGAACACCTTCATCCTGAAGCCGTCGGAGAAGGACCCGACGCTCCCGGTGAAGCTGGCCGAACTGATGATGGAGGCGGGCGCGCCGTCCGGCGTGCTGAACGTCGTGCACGGCGACAAGACCGCCGTCGACGCCCTCCTCGACCACCCCGACATCAGGGCCGTCAGCTTCGTCGGTAGTTCCGACATCGCCCAGTACGTCTATTCCCGCGGCACGGCCGCCGGGAAGCGGGTGCAGGCCATGGGCGGGGCCAAGAACCACGGCCTGATCCTGCCCGACGCCGACCTGGAGCAGGCGACCAAGGACATCATCGGCGCGGCCTACGGCTCGGCCGGCGAGCGGTGCATGGCGCTGCCGGTGGTGGTGCCCGTCGGCAAGAAGACCGCCGACGAGGTGCGCGAACGCGTGCTGGCCGAGATCGACACCCTGAAGGTCGGGCTGTCGAACGATCCGGCGGCGCAGTACGGCCCGGTGGTCAGCCAGGCGCACAAGGACAAGATCGCCGGCTACATCGGCCTGGGCGTCGAGGAAGGCGCGGAGCTGGTCGTCGATGGCCGCGGCTTCTCGCTTCAGGGCTACGAGAAGGGGTTCTTCATCGGCCCCACGTTGTTCGACCACGTGAAGCCCACGATGAGGACCTACCAGGAGGAGATCTTCGGCCCGGTGCTGCAGATCGTCCGGGCCGAGACCTTCGAGGAGGCGATCGCGCTCCCCTCCAACCACCAGTACGGCAACGGCGTCGCCATCTTCACCCGCAACGGCCGCGCGGCCCGCGAGTTCGCGGCGCGGGTGAACGTGGGCATGGTCGGCATCAACGTGCCGATCCCGGTGCCGGTGGCCTACCATTCCTTCGGCGGCTGGAAGCGCTCGGCCTTCGGCGACGCCAACCAGCACGGCATGGAGGGCGTGCGCTTCTACACCAAGGTCAAGACCATCACCGCCCGCTGGCCGGAAGGCGCGGTCGAGGACAGCGCCTTCGTGATCCCGACCATGCGGTGATCAGGACCGGCGGCTGATCTGGTCCTTGGTGGCCTTGCGGGTCTTGGTTCCCTGCAGGCGGCTCTCCGGGCTGTCCTCGCCACGTCGAGCATGGTTGCCCCCATGGACAGCGCCGGCCTCGGGCTCGCCCCAGTCGTTTTCGGGCCGGTCGGCCTCGCCGATGCGGGCAGGGTCGAAGCCGTTAGCCTGAGGGGTGGGGACGTTGCGTTCAGCCATGGGTATCTCCCGATCTGAATGATCCAACCCCTGGCGGGCGCACCCCGTTCCTTGCGCTCGCCCTCGCCGACAGCTAGGCGGGTGGACCATGCCGTCCGCCCTTCGAGCCGCCTACGAGGCGAAGATCGCCGCCGGGGAGCTCCAGGCGGACCCGGCGCAGGCCGCGGCCCTGGCGCCGCTGATCCGCCTCGAGCTCGAGCTGCGCGACGACGACGAGCCGGAGGGCGGCATCCTGGCGATGCTGCGCCGCCGCTCGGTGCGCGAGCGGCCCAGGGGCGTCTACCTGATCGGCCCGGTGGGCCGCGGCAAGTCCATGCTGATGGACCTGTTCTACGAGACCGTCGACGTGCCGAAGAAGCGGCGCACCCACTTCCACGTCTTCATGGGCGAGATCCACCGGCTGATCGACAGCTGGCGCAAGTCCGACCGGTCCGGACGCAAGGCGGCCTTCGACCAGCACAAGGGCGACGACCCGATCCCGCCGGTGGCCGACGTGGTGGCGGGCCAGGCGCGCCTGCTCTGCTTCGACGAGTTCCAGGTCACCGACATCGCCGACGCCATGATCCTGGGCCGGCTATTCACCGCCCTGTTCGACCGCGGCGTGACCCTGGTGGCCACCTCCAACCGCCTGCCGGACGAGCTCTACAAGAACGGCATCAACCGCCAGCTCTTCCTGCCCTTCATCGACCTCCTGAAGTCCAAGGCCGAGGTGGTGACGATCGCCGGGCCGCACGACTACCGCCTCGACCGGCTGCGCGCCGCGGGCACCTGGTACTCACCCATCGACGCCGAGCACGAGGAGGCGGTGGGCCAACTGTGGCGCGACATGCTTGGGCCGGAGGACGAGGACGGCGAGACCATCGAGGTGCTGGGCCGCAGGATCTTCTTTCCCAACGCCGCCGGCGGCCTGCTGCGCGCCGACTTCGAGGAACTGTGCGCCGTACCGCTCGGGCCGAACGACTATGTGGCCATCGCCGAGCGGTTCCACACGGTGTTCATCGCCGGCGTGCCAAAACTCACCCCCGCCCGACGCGAGGAGGCGCGGCGGTTCGTGGTCCTGATCGACGCCCTCTACGAGGCCCGGACCCACCTGATCATGCTGGCCGACGCCGAGCCGACCGAGCTCTACCCCAAGGGCGACGGCGCCTTCGAGTTCGAGCGCACCGCCTCGCGCCTGCAGGAGATGCGCTCCGCCGACTGGCTGGAAGACCGTTAGCGGCCGCTATCCCCGCAGGCTCTCCACCAGGTCCCGCGCATAGGGCCGCAGGGCCTCGCCGGCGCGGACGACGATGGTGAGTTCGCGGAGCGCCCAGTCGTCGGTGAGGTCGATGACGGCGAGCGACATCGACTTCTCGGCCCGCGCCGCCGTCGTGGCCGGCACCACGCCCACGCCGACGCCGGCCTCCACCAGCCGGCAGACCGCATCGAAGCTGCGCAGCTGGACGCGGAGCTTCAGCGGCCGGCCCTCGCGCGCGGCCTTCGCCGTGAGGAAGCGCTGAAGGGAGGCCGAGCGCTCCAGGCCGACAAGGTCGTAAGCCAGGACCTGGGCGAAGCTGACGCTCGATTGGACAGAGAGCGGATGGCCGGGGGCGGTCACCACGACAAAGCGGTCGGAGCGGAACGGGAAGGTCTGCAGGGCGCCGACGTCGACGGTGCCGGCCACGATGCCCACGTCGCCGACGCCCTCGGCGATCAGGCCGACGATCTCGTCCGAGAGCCGCTCCTCCAGGTCGACGCTGACGTGCGGGTTGGCGGCCAGGAACGACGACAGGGCCTCGGGGAGGAATTCGGTCAGGGCGTTGGTGTTGGCCAGCAGCTTCACCTCGCCGGAGAGGCCGCCGGCATAGGCCGCCAGGTCCTCGCGCATCCGCGCCGACTGGTCGAGCAGGACCCGCGCATGCTTCAGCAGCATCCGCCCGGCCGGCGTGGGCGCCACGCCCTGGCGCGAGCGGGTCAGGAGCGGCGCGCCGAGGACGGCCTCCATGTTGCGGATCCGGGTCGAGGCCGCCGCCAGCGCCAGCGCGCTGTTCTGGGCGCCGGCGGTGATCGAGCCCGCGTCCACCACCTCGCAGAACAGCCTCAGGTCGCCGAGGTCAAACCGCACTTCTGGGCATTCCTTCGTATTTCGCGAAGGGAACCTAGAATATTGACGCATTGCGCCCAAGGAATATTCGCAGAGACTTCGGCATCGGCGAAGCCATCTCAAGGCGGTTGCATGCTCACGTACCTGGTCGAACGCAAGATCCCGGCGGCCTTTCGCCACGAGGATCCCGCCACGTTCGCCCTCCACGCCCGTTGGGCGGCCGACGCCTACCGCGCCGTCGGCGCCTTCTGGCTGGGCGGGGTCATCACCGACAACGGCATGTTCAGCCTGGTCACGGCCGAGCAGGAGCAAGACCTGCTGCAATACGGCCGGTCGCTCAACTTCCCGGACGGCGACATGGTCCTCCGCCGCGTCATCCGCCCGATCGGGCCGTTCTCGGCGCAGCCGCGGGGGTAACATGTTCATCCATCACGCCTGCATCGCGTTGACACACCTCAGGCGGCGCTTAAAACCGACAGGGCCGAGGGCATGGGGGCCTTAAGAATGACATCCGTACCGCGTGGTCCGGCCGACAGGCCGATGTCGCCGCACCTCCAGGTGTGGCGGTGGCACGTCACCATGCTCACCTCGATCCTGCACCGGATCACCGGCAGCGCGCTCTACGCGGCGGGGCTACTGGCCGCGCTCTAGGCGATGGCGCTGGCCGGTGGGCCTGAGACCTACGCCCTGTTCCTTGGCGTGATGGGTTCGTGGCTCGGCAAGATCGCGCTCCTGGGCTTCACCGGCGCGTTGTTCTTCCACCTGGGCAACGGCGTCCGCCACATCATCTGGGACTTCGGCCACGGGCTGGCCAAGGAGGATGCGAGCGCTTCGTCCTTCGCCGTCCTCGGCTTCGCCATCGCCGGCACCGGCGCGGTGTGGGCGATCGCCTTCATGATGGGGCTCGTTGTCTGATGTCGTTCCGCACACCCCTCTCCCAGGCCCGCGGCCTGGGCTCGGCCAAGCACGGGGTCGGCCACTGGGTCTCCGAGCGCGTCGCCGCCATCGCCCTGGTCCCGCTGGTGCTCTGGGCCGTCTACAGCGTCCTGGTCCTGGCGCCGCTGGACTACTACGCCGCCGCCGCCTGGGTCTCCGATCCGCTGAACGCCACGCTGACGATCCTGACGATCGCGATCTCCTTCATGCACATGCAGTCGGGGGTGCGGGTGATCATCGAGGACTACATCTATTCCCACTTCAACAAGGCCGCCGCGCTCCTGCTGAACCTCTTCGTCAGCGGTCTGGCGGGCGCCTTGGCGGTCATGTCCATCCTCAAGGTCGCGCTGGGGGGCGCCTAACCCATGGCGACGTACGAGTTCATCGATCACCGCTACGACGTCGTCGTGGTCGGCGCCGGCGGGTCCGGCCTGCGCGCCGCCCTGGGCTGCGCCCAGGCGGGGCTGAAGACGGCCTGCATCACCAAGGTCTTCCCGACCCGCTCGCACACCGTGGCCGCCCAGGGCGGGATCTCGGCGTCGCTGGGCAACATGGGCGAGGATGACTGGCGCTGGCACATGTACGACACCGTCAAGGGGTCGGACTGGCTGGGCGACCAGGACGCCATCGAATACCTGTGCCGCAACGCCCCGGCCGCGGTCTACGAGTTGGAGCACTGGGGCGTGCCCTTCTCCCGCACCGAGGACGGCAAGATCTACCAGCGCGCCTTCGGCGGCATGACCAAGAACTACGGCGAGGCCCCGATCCAGCGCACCTGCGCGGCGGCCGACCGCACCGGCCACGCCATGCTCCACACGATGTACGGCCAGTCCCTGGCCAACGCGACGGAGTTCTTCATCGAGTACTTCGCCCTCGACCTGATCATGGACGAGGGTGTGTGCCGGGGCGTCACCGCCTGGAAACTGGACGACGGCACCCTGCACCGGTTCCAGGCCCAGATGGTGATCCTGGCGACCGGCGGCTACGGCCGCTCCTACTTCTCGGCGACCAGCGCCCACACCTGCACCGGCGACGGCGGCGGCATGGCGCTTCGGGCCGGCCTGCCGTTGCAGGACATGGAGTTCGTGCAGTTCCACCCAACCGGGATCTACGGCTCGGGCTGCCTGATCACCGAGGGCGCCCGCGGCGAGGGCGGCTACCTGACCAACTCCGAGGGCGAGCGGTTCATGGAGCGCTATGCGCCCACCGTGAAGGACCTGGCGCCGCGCGACATGGTCAGCCGCGCCATGACCATGGAGATCCGCGAGGGGCGCGGGGTGGGGCCGAAGAAGGACCACATCTTCCTGCACCTCGACCACCTGGACCCGAAGATCCTGCACGAGCGCCTGCCCGGCATCTCGGAGAGCGCCAAGATCTTCGCCGGCGTCGACGTGACCAAGGCCCCGATCCCGGTGCTGCCGACCGTGCACTACAACATGGGCGGGGTGCCGACGAACTTCTACTCCGAGGTGGTGACCAAGGCCGGGAAGAATCCGGACCAGGTGGTGCCGGGGCTGATGGCGGTGGGCGAGGCGGCCTGCGTCAGCGTGCACGGCGCCAACCGGCTCGGCTCCAACTCATTGATCGACCTGGTGGTTTTCGGACGGTCGGCGGCGCTGCGGGCGGCGGACATCCTGAAGGCCGGGGCGACCCAGCCGGAGCTGAAGCCGGCCATGAGCGACTGGCATCTGGACCGGCTGGACCGGTTCCGCAACGCCAACGGCGGCACCCCCACCGCCGAGCTGCGGCTGGAGATGCAGATGGCGATGCAGGAGGACGCGGCCGTCTATCGCACGTCCACCGCGCTCGCCTCGGGTGTGAAGCGCATGCAGGCGGTGCAGGCCAAGCGCGGCGACCTGAAGGTCACCGACCGCTCGATGGTCTGGAACTCCGACCTGATGGAGACCCTGGAGCTGGACAACCTGATCGGCCAGGCCGTGGTCACGGTGGTCGGCGCCCACAACCGCACCGAGAGCCGCGGCGCCCACGCGCACGAGGACTTCCCGGACCGCGACGACAAGACGTGGATGAAGCACACCCTCACCTGGTTCGACGACAAGACCGGCAAGGTGAAGATAGACGACCGCCCGGTGCACAACTTCACCCTGTCCAAAGACATCGACTACATCCCGCCCAAGGCGCGGGTGTACTGAGCCGGAAGGAAGACAAGACAGATGGTCCAGCTTCGGCTTCCCAAGAATTCCCGCGTCACCGGCGGCAAGCACCATCCGGCCCCGGCCGGATCGGGCAAGACCAAGACGTTCAAGATCTACCGCTACGATCCCGACAGCGGGCAGAACCCGCGGTGGGACACCTACGACGTCGACCCGACCCAGTGCGGGCCGATGATCCTCGACATCCTGATCCACATCAAAAGCACGGTGGACCCGACGCTCACCTTCCGGCGCTCCTGCCGCGAGGGGATCTGCGGGTCCTGCGCCATGGTCATCGACGGGCGCAATGCGCTGGCCTGCCTGCAGGGCCACGACGACTGCAAGGGCGACAAGATCTCCATCGGCCCGCTGCCGCACATGCCGGTGGTCAAGGACCTGGTCCCGGACCTGACGCTGTTCTACGCGCAGTACGCCTCCATCGAGCCCTGGCTGCACACCGAGACCCCCGAGCCGCGCACCGAGTGGAAGCAGTCCCCCAAGGACCGCGAGAAGCTGGACGGGCTCTACGAGTGCATCCTCTGCGCGTGCTGTTCGACCAGCTGCCCCAGCTACTGGTGGAACCAGGAGAAGTACCTGGGCCCCGCCGCCCTGCTGCACGCCTACCGCTGGATCATCGATTCCCGCGACGAAGCCACCGGCGCGCGGCTGGACGAGCTGGAGGATCCCTTCAAGCTCTACCGCTGCCACACGATCATGAATTGCGCCCAGGTCTGCCCGAAGGGGCTGAACCCGGCCAAGGCGATCGCCGAGATCAAGATCATGCTGGTGGACCGGGTGGTCTGATCCCACGGCGCTCGCCTGACGGGGCGTTAAGTTGACGCCTCTGTCACTTTTGGGCATCGGAGAAGCATGAGCGGGACCGCACATGTGGTGATCGTCGGCGCGGGCCATGCTGGCGGCACGGCCGCCGCACTGTTGCGCCAGTACGGTCACGCAGGCCCCATCACCCTGATCGGGACCGAGCCGCTGCCGCCCTACCAGCGCCCGCCCCTCTCCAAGGCCTGGCTGAAGGGTGAGGCCGACGCCGATTCCTTGGCGCTGAAGCCGGTAGCGTTCTACGCCGAGGCCGACATCGACTTCCGCGCCGCCACGACCGTGACCGCGATCGACCGCGGCGCCCGGACACTCGCCCTCTCCGACGGATCCAGCCTCGCCTACGACACCCTGATCCTGGCGACCGGGGCGCGGGCGATCGCCCTGCCGATCGAAGGCGCGGAGCTCGCGGGCATCCTCTCTCTGCGCAGCGCCGCCGACGCCGAGGCGCTGAAAGCGCAGGTGGGGCCGGGCAAGACCCTGGCCGTCGTCGGCGGCGGCTACATCGGCCTGGAGGTCGCCGCGTCGGGTCGGGCGCTGGGGGCGGAAGTGGTGGTGCTGGAGCGCGAGCCCCGCCTGCTGGCGCGGGTGGCCTGCGAAGCGCTGTCCAGCTTCTTCCACGGCTATCACGTCAAGCACGGCGTGCGCTTCGAGCTGGGCTGCAGCGTCACGGCTTTCGAGGGCCGGGGCGGCCACGTCACCGGCGTGAAGCTGGCGGATGGCCGTACCATCACCTGCGACGCCGTCGTGGTCGGGGTCGGCGCCCACCCCAACGACGAGCTGGCCAAGGACGCGGGCCTGGACTGCGCCCGGGGTGTGGTGGTGGACCTGGACGCGCGGTCGGTGACCGACCCGGCGATCTTCGCCATCGGCGACGTGGCGCACCGGCCGATGCCCATCTACGACCGCATGTTCCGGATGGAGAGCGTGCCGAACGCCCTGGAGCAGGCCAAGCAGGCCGCCAGCGCCATCACCGGCCGTCCGCGCCCGGCGGGGGAATGCCCCTGGCAGTGGTCCGACCAATACGACCTGAAACTGCAGATCGCCGGCTACCCGTTCGACGCCGACGAGATCCTGCTGCGCGGCGATCCGGCCACGGCCAAGTTCGCCGTCTTCCACCTGAAGGGCGACCTGGTGCAGTCGGTGGAGGCGATCAACTCGCCGCCCGAGTTCATGATGGGCAAGACACTCATCCTTTCCCGCAAGCCCGTGAACAAGGCGAAGCTTGCGGACCCGTCCATTTCCATGAAAGAGGTCGCCGCCTGACGGGCGCGTCCGATGATGAGATCGAATTCAGCAAAGACGCGCCCTGATTTTGGATTGGAATCCGTTCCCGTAGCGGGAACGGGGGGCGGCGTGTGAGGGGCGTATGGCCAAGATCACCTACATCGAGCACGACGGAACCGAGCACGCCATCGACGTGAAGGCCGGCCTGTCGGTCATGGAAGGCGCGGTGAAGAACAACATCCCCGGCATCGACGCCGACTGCGGCGGCGCGTGCGCCTGCGCCACCTGTCACGTCTATGTGCGCGAAGACTGGCTGGCCAAGACCGGCGAGCGGTCGGCGATGGAGGAGTCCATGCTCGACTTCGCCGAGGGCGTGATGGAGAACAGCCGCCTCTCGTGCCAGATCAAGGTGAGCGACGCCCTGGACGGCCTGGTGGGG
>NZ_CADEGK010000149.1 GCF_902826855.1 uncultured Phenylobacterium sp.
AAATATAATGGTCAGGACAGCGAAATCAGCGCCTTACTTGGGAAATGTGGGTTCAGATCATCCAGATCCTGCGGCGCGGCCAGCGGCCGGTCACGGCCGACGCCATCGCCGAGGAGTTGGAGACTTCCAAGCGCACCGTCTACCGCGACATCGCCGACCTGATCGGCCAGCGCGCGCCGATCCGCGGCGAGGCCGGCGTGGGCTATATCCTGGAGGACGGATTTGACCTCCCGCCGTTGATGCTGACGCCCGACGAGGTGGAGGCTGCGGTGCTCGGCGCCCAGATGGTGGCCGCCCGCGGCGACCCGGCCCTGCGCCGCGCGGCCGAGGACCTGATCGCCAAGATCGGCGCGGTGATCCCGGAGAACCTGCGGCCGCTGGTGGTGGAGCCCTCTACGCGGGCCTCGGCCAGCTGGCGTTCGGCCCAGGACAACGTCGACATGGCAGGCGTGCGCCAGGCGATCCGCGCAGGCATGAAAGTCGTGCTGACCTACCGTGACGAGCAGGAGCGGGAGACCGAGCGCACCATCTGGCCGTTCGCGGTCGGCTACTACGAGACCAGCCGCCTCATCGTCGCCCACTGCGAACTGCGCAAGGACTTCCGCAGCTTCCGCACCGACCGGGTGACCGCCGCCCAGTTCACCGAGATCCGCTACCCCGACCGCCCCGCGAGTCTCCGCGCGCGCTGGCGGCGGCGGCAGGACGAGATGTACGCCGAGATGCGCAAGCGGGCCTGATCGGCGGAGATTCGGAGCCTATGCGTCCAGCCCCTCGCGACGGTCGAGCCGCTCCAGCGCCTCGCGGATGTCGGCGAGGGGCACCGGCTCGGCCGTGCCCAGCAGCCAGCGCAGGGTTGGCTGGTCCTGCACGGCCGAGGCGTCGGAGGCCCACGACGCCAGAACCGCGCGTTTCTCCTGGGCGTCCAGAAGCGGGTCCTTCAACACGTCGCGCGGATGGGCGAAGCCGACGGCCGGCCTGAGCCAGCGCTCCAGCGCCGCGCCCAGGCCCTGGGTTTGGATGAGCTGTTCGGAGGTTGCGAGCCGCATGCTGTGACTCCTGGCTTGGTCCTTTCAGACAAGGGGCCGGGCGCGGCATGGCGCCCGGCCGGTGATGACGCCTCAGGCCAGCGCCGGCGCGCGCCGCTTGGCCGCCGGCTTCAGGCCCTGCAGGCCCTTGAGGAATGGCCGCTCGGAGCGGATCTCGATCCGCCGCGGCTTCAGCGCGTCGGGCGCCTCGCGGACCAGATCGATGCTCAGCAGGCCGTGCTCGTAGCGAGCTCCCCTGACGACGACATGGTCGGCCAGACCGAAGCGTCGCTCGAAGGCGGCCGCGACGATACCGCGATGCAGGTAGGACCCGGCTTTCACCGCCGCGCCGGCCGCCGCAGGCCGCCCGGTGACGATCAGCAGGTTGGGCTGGGTGGTGATTTCCAGGTCATCCTGCGCGAACCCAGGCGTAGCCAGGGTGATCCGATAGGCGTCCTCGCCGGTCTTCTGGACATCGTACGAAGGCCCCGTGCCGCCCTCATCGCGGCCCACAGCGGCCTCGACCAGGTCGCTCAGGCGATCGACGCCGATCATCGAGCGGTAGAAGGGGGAAAGGTCGTAAGCGGTTCTCATTTCCATCTCCTCAGCGAGCAAGTTGGACATGAGGGGCGCCCGGAAGCATGGGGCCCCCTGACTGCGCCGGACCCTTTCGGCGCCCGGCGGCAAGGCAGTTAGAAACAGCCTTCGCCGGTTCAAGGGCGCCGGCGAAAATTTCTCGCAGGCGCCCGATACGCCTCAGGCCCGCGTCCGCCGAAGCCGATAGAGCGGAAAGACGCCGTACCCCTTCGGCAGCTCGACCTGTCCGACATAGTCGCAGATGAAGTCGTGCGCCGGCTCCATCGCCAGAATCGCGGCGAAGGGTTCGGTGACATAGACGCTGCCGGGCGGCGTCACCGGCTCGATCCGCGCCGCACGGGACACCTCCGAGCCGTAGAAGTTCGGCCGCTCGGTGACTGGATCGATGTCGAAGTAGGTCGGGCCGAAATGCAGCGCTATCCGCATGGCCGCGCCCTGGCGCAGGCCCAGCTGGCGCGGGTCCACATCCTTGAAGGTGTCACAAAGGTCCAGCGCGGCCTCGGCTCCCGACAGCACGGTTTCGTACACGACGTACAGCGCGTCGCCCCAGGTGTTCTTGTGCAGCACCGAGCTGGCGTGGCGGTTCAGGCAAGCCGCTGCCCGCGCCATGACCTCCTGCTGGAACAGCGGCAGGAAGCGCTCGTCCAGCCGCGCGAAGCCGGGGAAGTCGGTGAACATCAGGCCGTACGCGCCGCGGGTCACCTCGCTGGTCATCGTTGGGCGCGGCATCTGCGGTCGGGCCAGCGGCCCCGTCTCGATCACCACCGAGCGACCGCCGGTATCGTGCCACGCCCGCAGGTCGGATCGTGTCTGCGCGCCGGTCCCGGCGGCCTCCTCGACGATGGCCAGCTGCAGCGCCTCGCCGTTGAGGTGCCGCGCGCGCAGCCGCGCCATGCCCATGGCGACCCGCGAGCCGTAGGCGAATTGGCCCTGCCCGCCCACATGGCTCATGCTGCTGGCGAAAGTGACCGAGGTGGCCGCCTCGCGGCAGGCGGCGTAGCGGTCCATCCAGCGGCCGCCCGCAGGCTGTACCGACTGGGCCAGGAAGTCGGCCTCGGTCACGGGGAGGACGATATGCAGCTCCGCCCTGTGGGCCAGCAGTTGCTCGGCGATCAGGATGTCGCTGCCGGCGGCCAGCGAGCCGTAGGCGAACCCCACCCGTTCGGCGACCAGCGCGGCGCGGACGCGGGCGGCCAGCGCGGCCTCTGTCTGCGGGTCGCCCAGGAAGATGTGGCCGCGGTAGGTGACCACGCTCGGCGGCCGGATCAGGGTGAGCAGGTCCTGGGCCTCGGCCCCGCCCCCGATCACCTCGATCAGTCGCCGCAGCTGCAGCACGGTGGTCGAGCGTGCGCCGACGTCGGCGTCCGCCGCCGCCAACGCCGCGGCCAGCGCAGCGCGCGCGCCGGCCATGTCGCCCATCACGAGGCGCGCCTCGGCGAGCGTGGCAAGCGTGTAGTAGCCGGGCTCCGGATCGGCGTCCGCGTGCCGCACCGCCGCCTGCGCCATCTCCCGCGCGAGGTCCGCGGAACCGACGATGAGAGCCAGCGTCGCGGCGTTGATGGCCGGATAGGCGTCGGCCGTGCGGTCGTAGACAGAGGCGTAGAGGCGGCAAGCCTCCAACAGCATGGCCTGATCGCCGCCATCCCGGCCCGCAAAGCCGGCGTCCTTCAGGAGCCGCGCCCGTAGCGACAGCGCATCGACGTCGTTCCGTCCGCCCAGGCCATAGGCTTCGTAGAGGCGCAGCGCCCTTTCATGGTCGCCCAGCCTGGCCAGGGTCAGCACCTCGAGATAGTCGAGCGCCGGCCCCTGGGCGTCGTCGGTGCGCTGCCTGGCCAGGTCGTAGGCCGAGAGCAGGTCGCCGCGTGCGAGGGCCGCCCTCACGGCCGCCACCGCCTTCCTCTCCGACATGCGACGCCCCCCGAACCGGCCGGGACTTTCCGACCGCTTGGGCGCCGGCGCAAGCCCACAACTCCCCCATCGGACGGATGTGAAAGCGGCCACTCGAGGATGACGGTCGTTCCCTCGCAGCATGGCCGGGCCGAGAATTTTGCGCGCGATGGCGAAATCCGTTGGCTCCGACCGGACGCGGCCGCAACATGGGCCCAATAGTCCACGCCGGTCCCGAGGTCGCGGCGCGTCCACAGCCTGGAGCGGTGGCCGACCCGATCTCCCGAGGAGTTCGCCAATGCACGATCTGGTCATCCGCAACGGATTCATCGCCGACGGCACCGGCGCGCCGCGCTATCGGGGCGACGTGGCCATCGACGGCGGCGTGATCACGCAGGTCGGGGAGGTGAGCGGTCCGGCGCGGCGGACCCTCGACGCCGGCGGCCGCCTCGTCACGCCGGGGTTCGTGGACATCCACACCCACTATGACGGCCAGGTCTCGTGGGACCAGGTGCTCGCCCCCTCGTCGATCAATGGCGTCACCTCGGCGGCCATGGGCAACTGCGGCGTCGGCTTCGCCCCGGCGCATGCCGACAAGCACGACTGGCTGATCTCGCTCCTGGAAGGCGTGGAGGACATCCCCGGCACGGCGCTGGCCGAGGGCCTGACCTGGGACTGGGAGAGCTTCCCGGACTATCTCGACGCCATCGGGCGGCGTTCCTACGCCATCGACCTTGGCGCGCACGTGCCGCACGCGGCGCTCCGGACCTACGTCATGGGCGAGCGCGGGGCGGACAACACCGAGGTCCCCACCGAGCGCGAGATCGCCCGTATGGCGGACCTGACCGGCGAGGCGCTGGAGGCCGGCGCGCTGGGCTTCTCCACCTCGCGCACCTACGCCCACCGCAGCCGCGACGGCGCCAACATCGGCACGCTGACGGCCGGCGCCGACGAGCTCCTGGGCATCGTCGCGGCGCTCCGGCGCACCGGCAAGGGCGTCATCCAGCTGATTTCCGACGCCTACCTCACGGCCGACGACGACTTCGCGCGCGCTGAACTGGCCCTGATCCGCCGCATGGCCGAGACCAGCGGCCGCAAACTGTCGTTCACGGTCCAGCAGGTCGACGAGGCGCCCGACCGCTGGAAGCACATCTTCGGCGAGATCGACGCCATGACCGCCGACGGGCTCGACATTCGGGCCCAGGTCGCGCCGCGGCCGGTCGGCGTGCTGCTGTCGTTCGCCTCGACCACGAACCCGTTCCTGATCACGCCCACCTATCGGCGGATCGCGGCGGAGGCCGGCTCGGTCGCGGCGCGGCTGGCGGCGCTGGCCGACCCGGCGGTGCGCGCCGCCATCCTGCAGGAGCATGAGGGCATCCGGCCCTCAAGCGGCTTCGCGGCCCTGCTCACCCACGGCTATTCCCGCATGTTCCGGATGAGCGACCCCGTGGACTACGAGCCCGACGCCAGCCAGTCGCTGGCCGCCGAGGCGGCCCGCGCGGGCCGCGACGTCGCCGCCTTCGCCTACGACACCCTGATGGAGGAGGGCGGTCGCCGCCTCCTCTACATGCCGCTGGTCAACTATGCGCGCGGCAACCTCGACGACGTCCACGGGATGATGAGCGGCCGCCACACCCTGTTCGGCCTGTCGGACGGCGGCGCGCACTGCGGCACCATCAGCGACGGCAGCTTCCCCACCACGACGATCAGCCTGTGGACCAAGGGCAGCAAGTCCGGCCTGAAGCTTCCGCTGGAGGCCCTGGTCCACGGCTACACCCAGCGCAACGCCCAGCACGTCGGCTGGCATGACCGCGGCGTCGTCGCGCCGGGCTACCTCGCGGACCTCAACGTGATCGACATGGACGACCTGGCCCTCAGCCCCCCGGCGATCGTCCAGGATCTGCCCGCCGGCGGCACCCGCCTGCTGCAGTCGGCGCGCGGCTACGCCTACACGATCAAGTCGGGCGCGGTGACCTTCGAGAATGGCGTCTGGACCGGCGAAACCCCCGGCCGCCTGCTGCGTGGCGAGCGCGCGCTCGCAGCCCCGGCGTTCGCCTAGCGCCCCCGGGAAGCCTCACCGCGGCTCGATCGGCGTCAGCGCCGGGATGGCCGCTTCGATCGCCTCCGCCGCGGCGAGGCAGAGGTCCTCGCGGAAGCGCGGGCCGATGATCTGCACCACCTGGGGCCGACCACCGGCCACGCCGACCGGCACGGCGACCGAGGGCAGCCCCAGCAGGTTCGGGGCCACCACCATCCGCAAGGCCATGATCCAGGCCTCGCCCCAATCGGGTTCCAGGTCGGCGCCGATCGTCCAGGGTGGCGCGGTGGCGATCGGCGCCAGGACCAGCGGGGCCTTCCGCATCATCGCGCTCCAGGCGGCATAGAGGCCCGCGCGCGCCTTCATCGGGTCCGCCATCGGCGTACCGCCCGCCGCGATCCACGGGGCGTTGAACTGCCGCCACAGGCGTTCGAAGTCCGCTGAAAGGAAACCCGGCGGCGGCGTCGCGGCCTCCTCCAGCCGGCCGAACCGCTCCATGGTCTGGAAGTAGGTCTCGGACACACGCTCCAGCGCAGGCGCGTCGCCTGCCTCCACCACGTATCCGGCCTGGCCCAGGAGCTCCCCGGCGCGCCGCACCGCCGCGGCGATATCGCGGTCGACGCCGAGGCCGCCCGGGTCTTCCACCATCGTCACGCGAATCGGGGTCGGCGGCGGCGGGCCATCGAACGGCGCAGGCGCGTGCCACGGGTCGCCTGAGTGAACCGGTCCGCACATGGCCTGCAGCGCCAGGCGAAGGTCCTCCACCCGCCGCGCGATCGGGCCGTGCACGGCCAGCAGCTGGAATGCGAAGGGCGTCGCGCCGCCCGATACCGGGACGCGGCCGTGGGATGGCTTCAGCGCCGCGACCCCGCAGCACTGCGCCGGCCAGCGCAGCGAGCCGGCGCCGTCGTTGCCGATCCCCAGCGGCGACATCCCGGCCGCGACCGCCACGGCGTCTCCGCCGCTCGAGCCGCCCGGCGTCCAGGTCCCGTCCCAGGGGTTGCGGGTCGCGCCGCGCAGGGCGTTGTCGGTGTGCCAGCGCATGCCGAATTCCGGCATGTTGGTCCGCGCGATAGGGATCGCGCCCGCCGCGCGGAGCTGGGCTATGTGCGGCGCGTCGCGGCGCGGGGCCGCGTCGCGGAACGCCGCCACCCCCTGGGTCGTAGCCGATCCCGCGACGTCGATGTTCTCCTTGACGGTGATCGGCACGCCGCAGAGCGGCCCCAGCGGGTCGCTCGTCCGGATCGCCTGGTCCGTCGCATCCGCCGCCGACAGCGCCGTCTCGGCCAGCACGACGGTGACCGCGTTCAGCCGCTCGTTGGCGGCCTCGATGCGCGCGAGGTGAGCCTGGACCACCTCCCGGCTGGAGACGTCCCGCCGCCGGATCGCCCCGGCCAGCTCGCCCGCACCCATTCGCCAAAGCTCGGTCATGACCCGCCTCCCGGTGCCTCTGGAAAGCGGCGACTAACGGCCGGCGTGATCCGGCACAACCGGAAAAAACAAACAAAAGGCAACTAATACAATCAGTTATGGATCGGATCAGGTGGGATTTGATGTCAAGGGGCTAAATCGCCAGCGCCGCCGCCACATGCGGACGTGACGGCCCAGGGCCCGGCGGCAGTTGAAGGCGCCCACCAACGCCTGTCATCCCGGCCGGAAGCCCGCTTGCGGGCTGTAGAGCCGGGACCCAGGGGGTTCAGGTTACGCGGCCGCGACTGGGTCCGGCTCTCCGCGTCGCTGTGGCCGGGACCACGGCTTATGGGTAGGAGCCACCGGGGCCGCTGATCCACGCCTTGTTCTTTCTTCGTTCCGGCCCATCTCTACACGGTGAAACCCCGCGTCCCGTACAGCCCACACGTCGTCGACCGCATCTGCGCCGGCCTGGAGGAAGGCCGCGGCCTGCGGCGCCTCTGCCGCGAGCCCGGCATGCCCACCCGCGCCAGCGTCATGCGATGGCTCAAGACCCGACCCGACTTCGCCGATGTCGCCGCGCTCATGCGCCGGATGAGCGGCCTAGGCCGGGCCGGTCGCCCCAGCGGCTACCGGCGCGATCTCGATTATGCCATCTGCGAGCGCCTGCTCGCCGGCGAGCCCCTGCGCACCGTCTGCCGCGACCCGGCCATGCCCAGCCGCTCCACTGTCCACGCCTGGATGCGCCGCGACCCGGAGTTCGCCCGAGCCATCGACATGGCCCGCGAAATGGCCGCCTGGGCCGCCGCCGAAGCCCGCGGCCCCCCACCAACCCCCCGCCGGCCCGTCGGCTTCTGATCGAGCCAACCGGCGTCGGCTGACCCAGCGACCGCTTCGGCCGGCTTTCCGGTGACAACCGCGGTGCATGCCGCCAAGTTGGCGGCGAGCTAGCGCCGCGCCGTTGCATGGCCGGCGAAACGCGCATCGTCAGGAGACACCGATGAGCCAACCGATCGAGGCGGACTACATCGTGGTGGGAGCCGGCTCCGCGGGCTGCGTCCTGGCCAATCGGCTGACAGCCGACGGAAAGACCAAGGTGCTGCTGCTGGAAGCCGGTGGCGACGACCGCCCCACCCGGAACCTTCCGCAGTTCATGTCGAACGTGATGGTCCACGTGCCGGTGGGCTACGCGCAGACGCTGAAGGATCCCAAGGTCAACTGGCTCTACACGACCGAGCCGGACCCGGGCATCGACGGGCGCCAACACGTCTGGCCCCGTGGCAAGGTGCTGGGCGGTTCATCCTCCATCAACGGCCTGCTCTACATCCGCGGGCAACATGCCGACTACGATGGCTGGCGCCAGATCGGCTGCGAGGGGTGGGGCTGGGACGACGTCTATCCCTACTTCCGCCGCGCCGAGCACCAGGAACGGCAGGGCTCGGAGGCGTGGCACGCGACCGGCGGCCCGCTCAACGTCTCGGACGTGACCACCACGCACCCCGTCTCCGATGCGGTCATCGAGGCCTGCGCCGAGGCCGGCATCCCGCGCAACGACGATGTGAACGGCGCCGAGCAGGAGGGCGCGGCCTACTACCAGCTGACGGTCAAGAACGGACAGCGGTGTTCTGCCGCGGTCGCCTACCTGCACCCGGCCATGAGCCGGCCCAACCTCAGGGTCGAGACCAACGCGCTGGCCGGCAGGATCATCTTCGAGGGCAAGCGCGCGGTCGGCGTCGAGTACGTCCAGCGCGGCGTGAAGCGGCTCGCCAAGGCCCGTGCGGAGGTGCTTCTGGCCGGAGGCGCCGTCAACTCGCCACAGCTCCTGCAGCTGTCCGGCGTGGGCCCTGGCGGCCTTCTGCGCCAGCACGGGATCGAGGTCGTCGCCGACCTCCCCGGCGTGGGTGAGAACCTGCAGGACCACTACGTGATCTCGATGCAGTACCGCCTGAAGGCGGGGGTCGTGTCGATCAACCAGCTGACCAAGGGCGGCCGCTTCCTGGTCGAGGGCATGAAGTTCTTGCTGCAGCGCAAGGGGGTGCTCACCCTCTCGGCGGCGCACATCGCGGTGTTCTGCAAATCGCGCCCCGACCTGATCGGGCCTGACATCCAGTTCCACGTCCTGCCCGCCACCATGGACGCCGATAAGCTGCTCAATGAGCAGAAGATGGTGCTGGAGAACCACCCCGGCCTGACCATTGCGCCCTGCCAGGTCCGGCCGGAGAGCCGGGGCCACATCCACATCAGGTCGCCGGACCCAACCGTCTATCCGTCGATCGCCCCGAACTACCTCTCCAATCCCCTCGATCAGGAGGTGGCGGTCGCTTCGCTGAAATGGGGGCGCAAGATCGCGCAGCAGCCGTCGCTCGCGCCCTACATCGATCATGAGATGACGCCAGGCGCCGGGCTCACGTCCGACGCGGACCTGCTCGACTTCGCCAGGATGGCCGGCTCGACGATCTATCACCCGGTCGGCACCTGCCAGATGGGGCGCGGCCCATCGGCTGTCGTCGATGCCCAACTGCGCGTCCATGGCCTGGAGGGCCTGCGGGTGGTCGACGCGTCCATCATGCCCAGGCTCGTCTCGGGCAACACCAACGCGCCCACCATCATGATCGCCGAGAAGGCGGCGGACATGATCCTCGCGCGAAACGGCGCCCCACCGTCGCGGTCCCAACTCAGTCCGGAACAGGACGCGCTTGCGACCAGCTAAGGTAAGGCGTCCCGCCTAATCCGGTCTTCCCGATCCGGGCCAGAGGATCTGCCCTTGGTCGGATGCGCGGAGGCTTCCCTCCAAGGGAACGAGCATGGCGCTCACGCGACTCAAAAGTGCGTGTGCGTCGCGGCTGCGAGGATCGGATAGCAGGGAAAGCTGTTCAAGGCTCAGGCCCGCTACGCGCATCACGCCGGCGCGGGGCGTGGGATGCCGGGAGCCGTCGTGCGAATCGATCGCCGAGATTCATTGCTGTTGGGCAGTGGCGCCGTCGCGGCGGGGGGAGGCGCTGCGGCGGCCCCACTGGCGACGAACACGCCTAAGCGGCCGCCTTTCGGTTCCAACGACTGGGCGCGGGTGCGCAGCGCGCCCGTTTGCGCGAATGGCGAGTGCTGGGCTCGGTGGCGCCCTATGCCCGGCCGCACGCTCGGCTGACGCCCAGCATCCGGAACACGCCCGAGGAGATCGAGTTCGCCCTGCGGGCCGTGCGCGCCATGGCCTAGGTGTGAGCTCCCGCTAGGTTGCCCATCGGTCCCGACGGGGGAGGCTGTTGTTGCGACAAATCACCGACCCTCAAGGGACGGGATGAACCTGCATGGGCCTGCCCGCGCGACCCCGCTGGGGCGCCCGAGGCCACGATCTCCTCCTTAAGGGGGAGGGGGGCCGCGGAACGCGGCGGAGGGGGTCAATCCAAGCCTCGCACCTAGCTAGGCTGCGAGCCCCTCGTGCGAGCGGTCGAAGGCGCGCTTGTACGCGTCGCGGGCCGTGGTGCGGGCTAGGTAGGCTTGTTGGGCGTCGCTGAGGACGAATCCCGCGTGGTTCGCGCCCAGGTTCAGCGCGTAGGTCACCGATATGTCGGCGGCCGTGAACCTGTCGCCGGCCATGTAGGGCGTGTCTGCGAGGCGCCGCTCGACGAGTAGCAGCCGCCGCTCGACGCACTCGCGCGCCCAGCGGGCGCCCCAGTTGTCCCGTTCCGGCTCGGGAGCGATGAACGCGCTCACCAGCGGCGTCATCATCAGCGTCGCCAGGCCCGCTTCGCCCATGTGGAGGAACTGCTGGTAGGCGGGGAAGGCCGGATCGTCGGGCGTCGGCTGCAACGGCGTGGGCCCGTACCGGCCCATCAGGTACTCGAGGATCGCCACGGACTCGACCATGGTGACGTCGTCGTCCTGGATCGCCGGCAGGAAGTCGCCGGGATTGACAGCGAGCCACGCCGGATCCTTGTTCGCGGCCAGCATGTCCACCTGCCGCACGCGGTAGGGGAGGGCCATCTCTTCCAGCAACCAGACGACCCGCAGCGACCGCGAGGTCTGCCCGCCCCATACGGTGATCATCGTCCTCATCCTCCGTCCGATCCTGGCTGCAAGACGCGCGGCGCCCGTGGCATCCGACATCCGGGCGGATGGTGTCGCTGACACCTGGGGGTGTCGGATCAGGCGATCTTGCCGGCCGGCATCCAGGCACGTCTATCGCGCCGCCGGCGCGCCGTCCGCTACCCGTCGCACTCAGGAAGTTAGCTGCATCGGACCAACGGTTGGGAGGTAGAGGACGGCATCCACCTGGCCCTCCAACCTGACCTCGGTCGTGGCGTTGTACATGTGGGCCACCGACCAGGGGCGGTCGAACAGGCCGGCGGGCGCGCCGGCGACCGGGAAGATCACGGGATGGCGGAACGCGCCCAGGGCCGCGTTGAGCGTATCACGCCCATAGGCGAAACGCCTGGGCAGGTCCGGGAATGGCTGGGAATCCTCCCCGCCGCCCCAGATCATCCAGAGCGAGAACACGCGGAGCCCCTGCTCCGTGGAGAGGAAGTGGCCGACGCTGGGCGTGCAGCCGCCCCCCGGCCCGGTAGCACC
>NZ_CADEGK010000150.1 GCF_902826855.1 uncultured Phenylobacterium sp.
CACGGCCAGCCGGGCGAGCATCGCATCGGGATCGATGGGCAGCGGCTCGGACATCACGCCGCGACGGTAGAGAGCGGGTGCGTCAGAATCGGTCGCATCGACGCCTGCCAGTTCGATTTTTCCGATCGTCCGCCCGCGGCAGGGTTGGTCGAATGACGCTTGACGATTCTATAATTCTGGAATTATAGAATTGTTACGAAGACCCACCGGAGCCTGCCGATGAAGCGCCTGCACCTGCACGTGAGCGTGCCCGACCTCGCCCAGTCCATCCAGTTCTACGAGACCCTGTTCGGGGCGCCGCCGAGCGTGGTGAAGGACGACTACGCCAAGTGGATGCTGGACGATCCGAAGGTGAACCTGGCGATCTCCACGCACCGCACCCCGGGTCTCGACCATGTGGGCATCCAAGTGGATTCCGCCGCCGAACTCGGCGAGCTCTCCAGCCGGCTGAAGGCGGCGGGCGCGCAGACCTTCGACGAGACCAACACCACCTGCTGCTACGCCCAGTCGGACAAGAGCTGGGTCAGCGATCCGGCCGGGCTGCGCTGGGAGACCTTCTTCACGTTCGGGGAAGCGGTGACCTATGGCGAGAGCCAGGCGCTGGCGGCGCTGGAGGCGCAGGCCAAATCCACGGCGGCCTGCTGCGGCGCGCCGGCGGCTGCGCCCGAGCCGGCCGCGCAGAAGGCCATGGCCTGCGGGACCGGGAGCTGCTGATGGAGCCGACCTCGGCCGTCGCCGCCCTCTCCGCACTGGCCCACGAGGGGCGGCTGGCCATCTTCCGAATGCTGGTGCGCGCCGGGCCCGAAGGCATGGCCGCCGGTGAGATCGCGCGCGCAACCGGGGCGCTGGCCAACACCCTGTCGTCGAACCTCAGCATCCTGAGCGCCGCCGGGCTGGTGAGTTCGCGGCGCGATGGCCGCTCGATCATCTATGCGGCGGCCTATGCCCAGATGAGCGAGTTGCTGGCCTTCCTGGTCGAGGACTGCTGCTGCGGCCATCCGGAGATCTGCGCGCCGTTGTCGCTGGTCGCCAGCCAACCCTGCGGCGCCGAAGGGAGGGCCTGCTGATGGACCGTCCGCTCAACGTGCTTTTCCTGTGCACGGGCAATTCCGCCCGCTCGATCCTGGCCGAGGCGCTGCTGAACCGCCTGGGCGCCGGGCGCTTCCAGGCCTTCTCCGCCGGTTCGATGCCGAAGGGCGAGGTCAATCCGTACGCCTTGCCGTTGGTGCGCGCCCTCGGCTTCCGCGACAGCGACTTCCGGTCGAAGCCCTGGGACGAGTTCGCCGTCGCGGGCGCGCCGCCGCTCGATTTCGTCATCACCGTCTGCGACAACGCCGCCGGCGAGGTCTGCCCGATCTGGCCCGGCCAGCCGATCACGGCGCACTGGGGCATTCCCGATCCGGCGGCGGCCACGGGCAGCGAGGCCGAGATCGCGGTGGCCTTCCGCGAGGCGGCTCGCCAGCTGCGCAACCGCATCGAACTGCTGCTCGCGCTGCCGGCGGCGAAGCTGGACCGGCTGTCCCTGCAGGAGCGGGTGCGCGATATCGGCAAGACCGCCGACAGCCAACCGGCATGAGCGGGCCGAGCCGCCGCACGCCGCGCTTGCGCCCGCCGCATTCCTGACCTCGAAGCGCCGTTGGCCGCCGTTCCCGAGCCGTCCACCTGGGCCGTGATAATCCTGGGCCTCGCCCGGCAGCTTCACGGGCTACAATTCAGAGTGCGCCAAAGCACCAGGCGAGGATGGATTTCTGGGCGTGGATGCGGTTCTCCGCCTCATCCCAGGCCAGCGAACGGGGGCCGTCCAGCACCTCGCCGGTGACCTCCTCGCCACGGTGAGCGGGCAGGTCGTGCATGAAGACGGCGCCAGGCTTGGCGCGCGCCATCAGCGCCTCGTCCACCTGATAGGGGGCCAGCGCCGCCAGACGGTCGTCGCGGTCGGTGTCGCCCATGGAAACCCAGGTGTCGGTGATCACGCAGTCGGCGCCGTCCACCGCCTCATGCGGATCCTCGGTGACCAGGATGCGGCCCTGCAGGTCGGCGGCGCGCGCCAGGTCGGCGTCATTCGGAGGGTATTTCGCCGGGCTGGCGATCCGCAGTTCGAAGCCGAACAACGGGGCGGCGTGGATGAAGGTCGAGCAGACGTTGTTCCCGTCGCCGACCCAGGCGAGGGTCTTGCCCTCGACCGGCCCGCAACGTTCCTCGTAGGCCTGCAGGTCGGCGATGATCTGGCAGGGGTGGCTCTTGTCGGAGAGGCCGTTGATCACCGGCACGCTGGCGGCCCCGGCCAGGCGCTCCACGTCGGCGTGGCTGTTGGAGCGGAGCATGACCGCGTCGACCATGCGGGAGAGCACCCGGGCGGTGTCCTCGATGGTCTCGCCGCGGCCCAACTGCATGTCGGTGGCCGTGGAGATGATCACGTCGCCGCCCAACTGGCGCATGGCCGCGTCGAACGAGAAGCGCGTGCGGGTCGAGTTCTTCTCGAAGATCATCGCCAGCGTCCGGCCCTCGGCGGGACGGTCGGCGTCGGGCCGGCCCTTCGGCCAGCCCAGGCGGGCGGCCTTGCGGGCCTTGGCGTCCTCCAGGATCAGGCGAAGCTCGCGGGCCTCGAGCTTCCACAGGTCCAGGAAGTGCCGCGGGGCGGCGGCGTTCATGCGCCCACGGTATCCTTGGGGGCCTTCGCCTCAGCCTGCGCGGCCTGGCAGGCTCGCTCCATCTTCTCGATGGCCTCGCGCGCCTCCTCGAGGCTGAGGGTGAGCGGGGGGAGCAGGCGCACGCAGTTGTCGCCGCCGCCGGCCAGCAGCAGGTGCTGGTCGCGGGCGTGCTGCATGAACTCGCGATTGGGCGTGGCGAGCTTGACGCCGATCAGGAGGCCCTTGCCGCGGATGTCGAGGACGACGTCCGGGTAGCGGTCCTTGAGGCCGGCGATCTGCTGGTTCAGGTAGCCGGCGACCTCGCGGACGTGGGCCATCAACTCGGGCTTCACCAGTTCCTCGACGGAGGCCACGGCCACCGCCATGGCCAGCGGGTTGCCGCCGTAGGTGGAGCCGTGGGAGCCCGGGGTCATGCCGCGGGCCGCCTCGGCCGTGGCCAGGCACGCGCCCACCGGGAACCCGCCGCCCAGCGCCTTGGCGATCGCCATGATGTCCGGCGGGGCGTCGGCCCACTCGTAGGCGTAGAGCCTGCCCGTGCGTCCCAGGCCGCACTGGATCTCGTCATAGATCAGCAGGGTCCCGGTCTCGTCGCAGAGCTGGCGGATGGCCCGCAGATCGGCGTCGGGCCACGAGCGTGCGCCGCCCTCACCCTGCACGGGCTCCAGGATGATCGCCGCGGTGGTCGGGCCGACCAGCGCCTTCAGGGCGTCGAGGTCGCCGAACGGGGCGGTCACGAACCCGGGCATGGGGGGGCCGAAGCCCTCGAGGTAGCTGGCGTTGCCCGACGCGTTCACAGCCGCCAGCGTCCGGCCGTGGAACGAGCCGTCAAAGCCGATGATGTCGATCCGCTCGGGCTGGCCCTTGGCCCAGTGGTATTTGCGCGCGGTCTTGATGGCGCACTCGATGGCTTCCGTGCCCGAGTTGGTCATGAAGCAGACGTCGGCGAACGAATGGGCCGTCAGCATCCCGGCCAGCTTCTCCTGGTTCGGGATGCGGAAGATGTTCGACGTGTGCCAGAGCTTCTCGGCCTGCTCCTTGACCGCGGCCACCAGCTTGGGGTGCGAATGCCCCAGGGCCGTCACCGCGATCCCGGCCATGCAGTCGAGGTAGGCCTCGCCCTGCTCCGTGTAGAGATAGCTGCCCTCGCCTCGCTCGAACGCCAGCGGGGCGCGCGCATAGACGCCCATGATGTGGTCGCTGGGGACGGGCGGCGCGGACGTCTCGGCCACGGTCGGGGCCCTCCTGAAAGGAAACGTCCCCGCGGCGTTAGCGGCGGGGACCGGAAGGCTTGGCGTTTTCGTCGCGGAACGTGACGGAGTCAACCTTGGGGGCATTCCCTCCCGTCGGAGGGAGGGAATGCTCAGGTCTTGATCTTGTAGCCGGTGCGGAACATCCAGAGGCTCACCCAGCCCAGCGCCAGGGTCAGGCCGCCGCTGAGCGCGACCCCCACGCCCAGATGGCTCTCGGCCGTGCCGGTGAAGCCGTAGCGGAAGCCGTCGATCAGGTAGAAGAACGGGTTGAAGTGGCTGGCCGTGCGGAAGGGCTCCGGCAGAGCCTCCACCAGGTAGAAGGTCCCCGACAGGAAGGTCATCGGCATGATGACGAAGTTGGTGACGGCGGCCATGTGGTCGAACTTCTCGGCCCAGAGCCCGGCCATGATGCCGATGAAACCCATGATCAGCGCCGCGTTCAGGCCGAAGTAGACCACCGCCCAGGGTTGGGCCACCGGCAGGCGGGCGAAGGGCAGGATGGCGACCAGGGTGATGGCTCCCACGACGATGCCGCGGGTCGCCGCGCCGCCGCCGAAGCCGATGACGTGCTCGCCCGGGGTCAGCGGCGGGGTCATGAAATCGCCCATCAGACCGTTGAACTTGGCCTGGAGGAGCGATGACGACGAGTTCTGGAAAGCGTTGTTGAGGATCTGCATCATGATCAGACCGGGCGCCACGAACGTGCCGTAGGCGAGGCCGTGCACCTCGCGCCCGCCGCCGACGGCGACCACGAACACCAGCATGTAGAGCAGCGCCGTCACCACCGGCGCGGCCAGGGTCTGGAAGCCCACCTTGATGAAGCGCCGCACCTCGCGGAGGTAGAGCGTCTTCAGCCCCTCCCAGTTGATCCCGTCGTAGACGCGCGGCTGCGGTGGGAAGGCGGCTTCGGCGACAGGGAGGTCTCGCATGGCCGAGATGTGCTCTCCGGGCGCGTAGGGCGCAAGGGATCGCAGCCGCCGGCAGGCCCAGCCGTCCACAACCCAGACCCGAGTCAGATTGACGCAACATCTAGTTCCTGTGGAGAACCGCGATGGCGCCTATTGTGGCCGTTAGGCGTTTGTTTACTACTGATGGTGGTTGGTGAACGGCGAGTTAGCCATGCACCACAAGATGTAGATACCGGCTCGCTTGGGGGCGCGCCGGGGCCATCAGGGAGGCGAGATCATGGGCTGGACCGACGAGCGGGTCGAACTCCTGAAGAAGCTCTGGCAGGACGGTCTTTCCGCCAGCCAGATCGCCAAGCAATTGGGCGGGGTGACCCGCAACGCGGTCATCGGCAAGGTGCACCGGCTGGGGCTTTCGGGCCGCGCCACGCCGTCGAAGCCGCAGCGCACGGTGTTCAAGGCGCCGCGTCCGGCCCGCCCGGTCGCCGCCTCGCCGTCCGCGCCGCGACGGATCGCCGAGCCGCTGTCGGCCCACCCGGCCCCGGCGCCCGTTCGCTACGTGGACGAGACGCCGGGCACGGCCACGGTGCTGACCCTGGGCGCGCACATGTGCAAGTGGCCGATCGGCGACCCGGCCCTCGACACCTTCACCTTCTGCGGCCGCCGCTCCGAGGAGACCGGCCCCTACTGCCATGAACACGCCTCGGTCGCCTACCAGCCGGTCCAGACCAAGAAGAAGTCCGGCGCCGCAGAGCTCGCCAGGAGCCTGCGCCGCTACATCTGATCCGCCCCACCCCGGTCCACGGGGGGCGGCCGACTATCCGTTGGGGATGGGGGCGCGTCCGGAACCGAAGCTGTCGCAGCCTCCGGTCCCGGCCGCGCCCTTCTTTCTTTGCGCGGATGTGGGCGACGCCGCTAACTTGACCCGATGACCGACGCCGCGCCCCTGCTGGACGAGACCGGCAACGCCCGCCCGTACTCCGTCTCGGAGCTGGCGTTCGCGCTGAAGCGGACGCTGGAGGACGCCTATGGGTTCGTGCGGCTGCGGGGCGAACTCAGCAAGGTCACGCACCATTCCAACGGCCACGTCTACCTGACGCTGAAGGACGAGCGGGCGGCCATCGACGGGGTGGTCTGGAAGACCAGCGTGCGCGGGCTGTCGATCCGGCCCGAGCAGGGGCTGGAGGTGATCGTCACCGGCAAGATCACCGCCTATCCGCAAGGGTCGCGCTACCAGATCGTCATCGAGACGATGGAGGTGGCCGGGGTCGGCGCGCTGTTGGCGCAGCTGGAGCGGCTGAAGCGGAAGCTGGCCGCCGAGGGCCTGTTCGAGGCGTCGCGCAAGCAGCGGCTGCCGGAGATGCCGGCGGTGATCGGCGTGATCACCAGCCCGACCGGGGCGGTGATCCGCGACATACTGCACCGCATCCGAGACCGCTGGCCCTGCCGGGTGATCGTCTGGCCGGTGGTGGTGCAGGGCGAGGCGGCGGCCGCGCAGGTGAGCGCCGCCATCCGCGGCTTCTCAAGCCTGGACGGGACGGGGCGGGTCCCGCGGCCCGACATCCTGATCGTGGCCCGCGGCGGCGGCTCGGTGGAGGACCTGTGGCCGTTCAACGACGAGGGCCTGGCGCGCACGGTGGCCGCCTGCCCGATCCCGCTGATCAGCGCGGTGGGCCACGAGACCGACACCACTCTGATCGACTTCGTCTCCGACCGCCGCGCGCCGACGCCGACCGCCGCGGCGGAGATGGCGACGCCGGTGCTGGCCGAGCTGAAGGCGCTGGTCTCCGACCTGGGCGCACGGATGCACCGCTGCGGCGGGCGCGTGGTGGAGGAACGGCGCGGGCGGATCGAGCACGCGGACCGGGCGCTGAAGCGGGTTCCCGACCTGCTGCGACTGGCCGAGCAGCGCTTCGACATCGTCTCCGGCCAGCTGGGCGCCGGACTGGCGCAGAACGCGGCGGTGCACGAGCGCGAACTGGTGCGGGTGGGCTCGCGGCTGACGCCGCTCCTGCTGCAACGGCCGCAGGCGGTGCAGCGCCAGCGGCTGGACGCGGTGGTCGGTCGGCTGCAGCCGGGCATGGCGCGGCGGCTGGATCGGCTGGCCGAGCGGATGAGCGGCGTCGCCAAGCTCTACGTCGCCGTCGACCCGGACCGGCCGCTCTATCGCGGCTTTGCGAGGGTGAACCGGGCCGACGGATCGCTGGTGGTCAACGGCGGCCTCCTGGCCAGCGGCGAGGAGGTCAGCATCAAGTTCGGCGACCGGACGGTGCGCCAGGCGGTGATCGACGGCCAGGCCAGCGAGAGCCCGACCCTGGTGCGCCGCGCGCCGAAGAAGGCCAAGGCGCCGCCGCCGGGCCAGGGCGACCTGTTCTGAGGGCGCTCTGTTCCTGGAAAGGGGAGCGCGCTATATCGGCGGCCATGAACGCCCACGACCGCACCCTCGGCGACCTGGCCAAGCTGCACTACGGCGATGGGGAGTACGCGGTGCTGCGCCCTGGCCGCTATGTGCTTTGCGCGGTGAGCGGCCAGAAGATCCCGCTGGAGCAGCTGCGCTACTGGAGCGCGGAGTTGCAGGAGGCCTACGCCGGGCCGAGGGAAGCTCTCGAACGCTGGCAGGAGACGCACGGCTAGCGGCGATACACCTCGTTCGGCCACCGGCGGTGGACCCAGAACCACTCGGCCGGGCGGGCCAGCACCCGATCCTCGATGAAGGCGTTGATGCGGCGCACGCCGGCCTCGATGTCGGCGGTGCGGTCGCCGGTGTCGGCCAGGCGGATCGGCTCGTGGACGATCACCCTGAAGCGCGCCGCATCGGCGGTGCGCTCGACGCTCATCGGGACGATCGGGATCCCGAAACGCAGCGCGAAGGTGGATGGGCCGGGCGCGGTGTGGGCGATGACGCCGAAGAAGGGCGCGGCCACCCCGCCGTTGAACTTCTGGTCGTTGAGCAGGGCCACGGATTCCCCGCGCTCGATCGCCCGCATCAGCTCGCGGGCGCCCTCCAGCCCCTTGGGCGCGAACATTCGCACGCCGTATTTGAACCGGGTCGCCCGCACCCGGGCATCAACATAGGGGTTGTTCATGGCGCGATAGGTCACCTGGACCGGCACGCCCGCGCGCACGATCGCCGCAGCCATAAGTTCGAAGTTCGAGAAGTGACCCGATACGAACACCACCGGGCCGCCGCCAGCGGCGATCGCGCTCAGCAGGGGTTCCCCGACGATCTCCAGGCGATCTGAGTCGGATACAATACGGTCGACGATCGCAAATTCGGCTAAGGATCGCCCCAATTCCGCCCACTGCGCACGAAGGAGTGACTTAATTTCGGCGCCGTTGGCCTTGGGAAACACGATCTGCAGGTTGCGCTCCGCGACCCGGTGCGCACTGGTGAGCGGACCTATGCCTCGAAAGAGCCAGGCGCCGAAATCGGAGACAGCATCGATGGGAAACAGCCGCGCGAGCGCACAAACCAGATCAAATGAGGCAGCTTCCAGCATCCAAATCGGAACCGACACGTATGAATGTTTAGATGCGGCCATCAGCCTTCCTACGGGAGGGCGCCATGGTTCGGCAATGGAGGCGGGTGGCGTGGGATTTGCGGTGTCTCAACCACGGAGTCCCGGACCGGGACGAAGGGAAATCATGGTCGGGGATTCCATGGACGAGATCGACATCCATCTTGGCCGGCGTCTGCGGCGGCGCCGTCGACTGCTAGGCCTCACCCAGCAGGAACTCGCGCATGCCTGCGGCGTGCGCTTCCAGCAGATCCAGAAATATGAGTGCGCCGCCAACCGCATGTCCGCCGCGCGGCTGTGGCAATTGGCCGAGGTGCTCGAAGTGCCGGTCAGCTACTTCTACGAGGGCCTGACCCGCGACCAGCGCGCGAGCCTGGAGCGCGAGACCGCCCAGTCCACCAGCGAGACCATGGCCAGCAAGGAAACCCAGGACCTGATCCACGCCTACTACCAGCTCGGCGAACGGCCGCGCCGGCGGCTGCTGGACCTGGCCAAGGCGATGAACGGCGAGGTCGAGGCCTAATCTTTGTCTTAAGTCACGGCCCCAGGCGGGGTAATGCGGTCGCATGGCCGCTTTCCGATCCCCGCTTCTGGAAGAGCTTGACGCCTTCCTGGTCGAGCTCAACCACGCCGCCGCCGGGGCCATCCTGCCCCTCTTTCGCGGCAATCACGGACTGACCAACAAATTCGAGGTGGGGTTCGACCCCGTCACCGAAGCGGACAAGGGCGCGGAACGCGCCATCCGCGCGCGCATCGCCGAGCGCTATCCGAACCACGGCGTCATCGGCGAGGAGTACGGCGAGGACCGGCCGGACGCCGACTGGGTCTGGGTGCTGGATCCGGTCGATGGGACGCGGGCGTTCATCGCCGGGCTGCCGCTGTGGACCACCCTGATCGGCCTGCGCCACGAGGGTCGGCCCGTGCTGGGCTCCATCGGCCAGTCGTTCCTGGGCGAGATCTACATCGGCCACGCCGGCGGCTCGCGGCTGATCCACCCAGGCGGCGAGCGGCCGCTGAAGGTGCGGCCGTGCCCGAAACTGACCAGCGCCATCATCGCCACCACCGATCCCGAGGGTTGCTTCTCCGGCGCCGAGCTGGGCGCCTGGACGCAGGTGCGGGCGGCCGCTCGGCTGGCGCGGCTGGGCTGCGACGCCTACGCCTACGCAATGGTGGCCGCCGGCACGTTGGACCTTGTGGTCGAGGCGGGCCTCAAGAGCTGGGACATCGACGCAGCGATCCCGGTAATCGAAGGCGCCGGCGGGATCACGACCGATTGGCGGGGCGAGCCCGTGGGGCAATTCGGCGGCCAGGTCGCTATCGCCGGCGACCGCGCCTGCCTGGACGAAGCGCTGGTCGCGCTGAAGCGGGCGGCGGCCTGACGGCTAGTCAGGTCTTGGCCGACGCGGGCTTGCCGGCGGGCTTCTTCGCCGCAGACGGCTTGGCCGCGGCAGCCGGTTTCTTCGTGGCCGCGGGCTTGGCTGCGGCTGGCGCCTTCGCGGTGGCCGGCTTGACCGCAGGCTTCTTGGCCGCCGGTTTGGCGACGGCCTTAGGAGCGGGCTTGGCGGCGGCAGGCTTCGGCGCGGCCGCAGGCTTCGGCGCGGCCGCAGGCTTGCTCGCCTTGGGCTTTGCAGCCGCCTTCGGCGCGGTGGCCTTTGGCGCGGCGGCTTTCGACGCGACTTTCGACGGCGCGGGCTTCTGAGCCGCCGGCTTGGCGGCCGCCGTCTTCGGCGCGGCCTTGGCGGCGGGCGGCTTGGGCGGAGCGACTGGCTTGGACGCCGCCGCCGGCTTCGGCGCGGCGGCCGTCGCCGCAGCAGGCTTCGCCACAGCAGGCTTCTTCGCGGCGGGCTTCCTGGCCGCCTTGACCGCGGGCTTCACGGCGGCGGCCGGGGTCGGGGTCGGAGCCGGGGTGGGCTTCGGGGCGGCGGCCGCGGGGGCCGGGACGGAGGCGGCGGGCGCGGGCTCGGCGGAGGGCGGCGGAGCAGGTTTGGGCGCGCCGGCGGGCTTCGGAGCGGCTTTCCCCGTCAAGGTGTCGAACACTCGCAGGAAGAAGTTACGCATGTCGTCCGTCTCCATCAGGATTTCGTGGCGGGCGCCTGGCACCGTGATCAGGCGGCCCTGGGGAAGGTTGCGCGCAGCCGCAGCTTGGGCCGCGTTGTCGACGATCTCGTCCTCGCCGGCGGAGAGGATGTCCACCGGAACGGTCACGGCGCGCAGCCGCTCGGGATGCGACAGGTAGGCGGTAGCCTTCAGGGCGAAATCGATCCAACCCCAGGTGGGGCCGCCTGTGGCGAGATCCGGGTTCGCCTGAAGCTGCGCGCGAAAGCGGGCGAACCGGCGTTCGTCATGGGTGAGCTTGTTGCCTTCGAAGGTCTCGTCGAAGGGCGATCCCGCCTGGCCGAGCATGTAGCGGCCAGCGCGCCCGAAGGTCAGGCTGAGACGCGAGAGGGCGACGGCGGAGAGCTGCGTGTACCGGCCGAGCGCGAGGCCGAGCATCGGCGCCGACAGCACGGCCCCGGCAAAACGCTTCTCGCCGCTGACCAGGGCCAGCAGGGTCAGGCAGCCGCCCATCGAGTGGCCAACTGCGATCCACGGCCGGGGCAGCCGCTCCTCGTAGGCGTTGAGGAGCCGGCGGTAGTCCTCGAGGTAGGCCTTGTAGCCGCGGGCGTGGCCTTTCAGCCGGTCGGGCAGTTCGCGCGCCGACAGCCCCTGGCCCCGCCAGTCATGAGCCAGCACCACGAAGCCGCGATCCATGAAGTCGCGGATGGTCTCGAAGTACTTCTCGATCGGCTCTGTGCGCCCGCCCGAGAGCACCACCGATCCCCGCGCCGGCCCGCGCCCCGGCGGGGTGAACAGGGCGGCGCGCAGCTTCACGCCGCCGACGCCGGCGTACCAACTGGCCTCAGCGCCCGGCGGGACGGGGTCTTCCGGAATGTCGATGAGGGGCGCGGGCTCGAACATGGCGGCGCTCACGCGGCGCCTTCGAACAGCGCCTGGATTTCGCCCTGCAGGCTCATGGCCAGGGCCATGTCGGAGAGCTTCATCCGACCGGTCATCATCGCGGTCATCGGATCGAGCTCGCCCTTCCCCAGCTTCACAAGGTCGGCGCGGCTGATGCGCACGACTAGGTCGGCCGGCAGGCCGTCGTTGGTGA
>NZ_CADEGK010000151.1:0-11163 GCF_902826855.1 uncultured Phenylobacterium sp.
CGTCCGACCCGGTGGGGCGAGCCGGCTTCGACGGCGAGATCGACACCCACTTCTGGGACCGCTTCGGCGGCGCCTTGCTGCTCAGCATCGTCGATGACGCGGCCTATGCGGTGGCCGGCCCGAACAACGGGTCCAATATCACCCGCCTGCCGTCGGACGCCGCCGGGATCGCGGTGCAGAACTTGATCAACATCCCGCCCAGCTTGCGCAAGGCACAGGGGTCCGAGGTGTCGATCTTCGTCGCCCAGGATTTCGACTTCTCCGGCGTCTACGGCCTCAAGAGCCGTTGAGCCATGGCCCACGACACCGCCGTCCTTGAGCACTATCTCCGGCCCCTTCAGGCCTGCCTGGAGCCGGCCGGTGTGACCGAGGTCGTGGTCAATCGTCCGGGCGAACTCGGCATCGAAGACGAGGGCGGCTGGGAATGGCGCGCGGCGCCCGACCTGACCGAGACCTGGCTCTCCACCCTGGCCAAGGCCGCGGCCGCCTTCACCGCCCAGGACGTCACCCCAGAGGCCCCGATCTGCTCGACCGTGCTGCCGGGCGGTGACCGATGCCAGATCGTCATTCCGCCGGCGGCGGAGCGGCTGTCGCTGACCCTGCGCAAGCCGTCCGAGGCAACCTTCGATCTCGACGCCTTCGCCCGCAACGGGCTGTTCGACGACGTGGCCCTGGCGACCAACGACCTCGCGGCCGAGGAGACATCGCTTCTGGCGTTGCGCGACGCCGGCGACTGGCCGGCCTTCTTCCGGCTGGCGGTGCGGAGCCGGCGTAATGTGCTGATCTCCGGCGCGACGGGGTCGGGCAAGACCACCTTCGCCAAGGGGCTGGTGCGGCTGATCCCCGAAGGCGAGCGGTTGCTGACCATCGAGGATGCCCGCGAGCTGACCGTCCCCCATCGCAACGCCGTGCACATGCTCTACGCCAAGGACGGGCAGGGACTCGCCAAGGTGGGCGCCAAGCAGCTTCTGGAAAGCGCGCTCCGCATGCGGCCGGACCGCATCCTGCTGCAGGAGCTGCGCGACGGCACCGCCTTTTTCTATCTGCGGAACGTCAATACCGGCCATCCCGGCTCTATCACCACCATCCACGCGGACAGCGCTACCCTGGCTTTCGAACAGCTCACCTTGCTGGTGAAGGAGTCCGAAGGCGGCCGGGATCTGGGGCGGGATGACATCCGGTCCCTGCTGCACATGCTGGTCGATGTGGTGGTGCAGTTGCGCCGCATCGACGGCCGCTTCCGCATGACGGAGGTCTGGTATGACCCGCTTCGCAAGCGCGCCCTGGCCGCTTAAGGCCGCCTATGTCGCCACGCTGGCGACGGCGGGAGCCGCCCTGCTGGGCGGGCTCGCCGTGGTCATTGCTCTCGCGGGCCTGAAGCGCCTGTCGCCCGAGATCGATCCGGCGCAGGTCCCGGCCTGGTTCTGGTACTTCCGCGACGATCCGCTGGTGCGGCGGTGGCTCGGCGTCGGCCTGCTTTCGGCCTTCTGCGGCGCGGGAGTGGTCACCATCGGCGTCGTCCGCAACCGGCGTCCTCCGCTGCATGGCGCCGCCCGTTGGGCCAGCGAGGCCGAGCTTGTCAGCGCCGGCCTGCGGGCGCGCCAGGGGATCGTGCTCGGCCGCAAGGGCGGCCGGTTGCTGGTGTTCGGCGGCTCGGAGCACGTCATGCTCCATGCGCCGACCCGAAGCGGCAAGGGCGTCGGCGTGGTCATTCCGAACCTCCTGACTTGGCCGGACTCCGTCGTGGTCCTCGACGTGAAGCGTGAGAACTGGGAGGCCAGCGCCGGCTTCCGCGCCGCCCACGGCCAGGACGTGGTGCTGTTCGACCCCCTCGATGCGGAGGGCCGGACGGCGCGGTTCAATCCCCTTGGCCATATCGACCGCACCGACGCCGTCGCCGTGCTCGACGAGCTGCAGAAGCTCGCCGTCATGCTCTTTCCGCCGCCGCAGCACGGCGACCCCTTCTGGGCCGAGGCGGCGCGGACCGGACTGATCGGCGTCGGCGCCTACGTCGCCGAAACCCCGGACCTGCCCTTCAGCCTGGGCGCCATCTATCGGGAGCTGACCCACGGCGACCCGCGCACCCGCCTGCCCGAAGAGGTCAGCGCGCGGGCGGCGGCCGGCCGGCCGCTCTCCTATGGCTGCGTCAGCGCCCTCTCCGACTTCTGCTCGGCGTCGGAAAACACCTTCGCCTCGATCAAGCAGACGATCACGGCGCGGATGAACCTCTGGCTGAATCCCCGCGTCTGCGCGGCGACCGACGCCAGTGACTTCGACCTTCGCGACCTGCGGGAGCGCCGGATGTCGCTCTACCTCGGCGTCTCGCCGGACAACCTGGCGCGGGTGGCGCCGCTCTACAATCTCCTGCTGCAGCAGCTTGTTGATTTGAACACCCGCGAGCGGCCGACCGCGGAGCGGCACGCGGTCCAGGTGCTCATGGTGATCGACGAGTTCGCGCGCCTTGGGCACGCGTCCGTCATCGCCCACGGCTTCTCCTATGTCGCGGGCTACGGCCTGCGCCTCCTGCCAGTCCTTCAGAGCCCCGCGCAGCTGCGCGCTGAGTACGGTCCAGACCTGGCCGAAGAGATCATGGCCAACTGCGGCCTGGAGATCGCCTTCGCGCCCAAAGAGCTGAAGGTCGCGCAGGACCTCTCCGAACGCCTTGGCTTCTGGACCTATTCGAGCCGGTCCCACAGCCGGCCGACGCTGCTGTCGGGTGGCCGGCGCAGCACCACCGAATCCGATCAGCGCCGCGCCCTGATGATGCCGCAGGAGTTGATCCAGATGGACCCCTCCCAGCTCATCCTGCTGCGCGCGGGCATGCCGCCGGTGCGCGGCCGCAAGATCCAGTACTGGCGCGAGAAGGCGTTCCAGGCCCGCGTGGCTCCGCCGCCGGCCGTCGCCGCCCATCCCGGGATCGGGACAGGGGTTTCAATCTCACCGCCGCCGCCCGTGGCGGCGGCGGCCGCATCGCGCCAGGACGACCTAAGCCTCGACCTCGTCGCGCCGGCCCTGGAGGCGGCGGGCTTCGAGGCCCTGCCGGCCGAGGGCGCGACCGACGCCGAGGTCGAAGGCTGGATGGAGCGCTTTATCGACGCGTCCGTGACGCGACAGGAGGTCGACTATGTCCGGTGACATCGATCGCAACCAGATCGACAGCGAGGGCCGCGGGCGCTCGACGAGCAAGGGGGATGTGCCCGAGACCTTGAAGCGGCGGTACTACCTCGACGACCGTGGCGGCCCGGGACTGGGCTTCTACGCCGACGCCCGCATCCAGACCGCCGCCTTCCGCGACCTGGGCGCCCGCCTGACGTCGCCGCGATCGGACCCCAACGCGATCCGCGACATGGCCGCCGTCGCGCACCATCGCGGCTGGACCGTCGTCGTCGTCCACGGCGAGGCCGCCTTTCGCCGTGAGGCCTGGCTAACGGCGGGCACGCTCGGCATCGAAGTCAGAGGCTACCAGCCCACCGAGCGGGATCGTCAGGAGCTTGAACGGCGGCAGGCGGCGCTGGAACGGAAAGCCGCCCGCACGGCCGCCGAGCGGCCGGAGCGGGGAGATCGCGAGGCTCGCGAGAGCAGCGGCGCAGGGCGCAGCAACATGCGGGTCGTCGAGGCTGTGGTGCGGGCGCGGGTCGGGGACCGACCGGCTCAGGACCGGATCCTCTCGGCCGCTCGCGAGCGCTTGGCGTCCTGGCTGGAGCAGGGCGCGAGGCTCCGGCCGCTCGACGTGGGCCGGGCGCAGGTTCAGCCAGAGTCGCACCGCGCGCGAGATCGGCAGCGCAGCCGCTAGTTATGCGGCATTGGTAGATTCAACGCGGGCTTGAGTAGATCCTCGCCCTTCGCAATATGTAGTCTAGAGACCGTGGTTTCATCGGCGACAGAAGTGTCCCCGTTCTTCCATGAAGGGACGGGCGCTTCTCGCTTGGAATCTGCGGGCGTTACGCACCGCCAAGTCGCTCTCACAGGAGCGGCTGGCGATCGATGCTGGTGTCGACCGAGCCTGGGTGAGCGAGCTTGAGCGGGAACAGGGCAACACGTCCGTCGATCTACTCGACCGACTGGCCGAGGCGCTGGACGTGCCGGTCGCAGCGCTGCTCGCCGAACCGGAGCCCGACGCGGACAAGCCGCAACCCCTGCGCAGCGGCCGACGTCGCCGCGAATGATCTCGGCAAGGGCTAGGGCCAATGGATCGGGCCCTTGTCTGTGCGCACGGCAAGATGGTCGCGCTGGTGGCCAGCGTGCTGCAGGCCTCGGGTGTCACCACGACAGATGAGTTTGCCCGGCTCTTGCAGGTCTTTGCCGACACGGTGGGCGAAACCGACGCCGAACAGGCCGAGATCCTGGCCGTCTGGTCGCAGACCGTTGCCGCCATGCTGCCGCCGCAGCCGAGGCACTGAGTGACAAGGCTGTTCGCCCAGCGCACGTCGCGCTGGATCCGATCATGATCGCATGGCGGTTGATCATCGGAAGGTTCTGCGACGGAAATTCGCGTCGCAACACCGCATCGCTGCGCGCATCATCATAGAGTATAGTTGGCTGGCTCGTGGGCAGAGTTCCCGCACTCCATGTCCTGGGAACGGCTTCCACCCCGGGGAACCTCCAGCCTTCGCGAAGGGCCGCTAATGGCGACCTCCCCCATTCCGGCCGTACTGCGCGCTGGTCCACTACGCCCCGACGTGCGTGAGGCATGACGCAAACGGGTTATCGCGAGTTTTCGGAGGCGAACCCAGACGCGGTCGTCGTCGTCGATGCCCGCGGTCGCATCAACTTTGCCAACCGGCGGGTCGAAGCCATGTTGGGGTACGCTCCCAATGAACTCTTGGGAAAATCGCCGGACCTCCTGGTGCCCGAGCGCTATCGGAGCGGCCACGCGGCGCACATGGCGCGTTTCATGGCCGACCCCAGCCCGCGCATGATGGGTGCGGGGTTGAACCTCGCCGCAAGACGCAAAGACGGCAGCGAATTTCGGTCTGAAATCAGTCTCAGTCCCTATCGCTCTACCGAGGGCCCGGTCGTCATCGTCGCCATCCGGGAGGTCACCGGCCCGCCGGAAAGGGATGTGCTTGAAACCGAGAATTCCGGCCTGCGCGACTTGCTGCAGTTGGCCAGACACGATGCGGCACGCCTGCTAGAGGCGGCCGGAATCGACGCCACAGAACAGGAAGGCGCGAAGCGGCTCCAACGTCTGTTGTTGGACGAGATGCACCACCGCATGAAGAACATGCTGGCGACGGTTATGGCCATAACGTCTCAGAGCCTGCGGTCGGCGGCGACCCTGGAGGAGGGCCGCGAGGCGATCATCAATCGTCTCACCGCGCTGGGTAGGGCCCAGGACCTGTTGCTCAAGGCCAATGAGGCCGGCGCCATGCTGACCGACCTTGTCGCAGCCGCCGTCGAACCCTTCGAAGATGATGACGATCCGCGCTTCGTCTTGCCTTTCGCGGCGATCGCAATAGGTCCTGCGGCCGTTCTGCCGCTGACCTTGTCGCTGAATGAGCTTTGCACCAATGCGGTGAAGTATGGCGCCCTGTCCAATCCAACGGGCCGCGTAGAAATCATCTCCACGGCCGATGAGCAAAGCCAGTTGTTCAGCCTGACCTGGACAGAAAGGGGCGGTCCGCGCGTTGTGCAGCCCACCCGGCGAGGCTTCGGTACGCGGCTCTTAGGAGCTCTGGCCGGGCAGCTTCATGGGGAGGTGACAGTGCGCTACGAGCCGGAAGGCATCGTCTACCAGCTCGACAGTCCGCTTCCAGTGCTCCGAGCGCTGCGCGAGCTCGCACACTAGGCGGAAAGACTGGCGAGTGCTCGCTGAATAGACGCCACGTCTCTGGGATTGCTGCAATCGCGCGCCACGGGTCGAGCGCCTGCGACGGGCTTGCGACAAGCAGACGTCGCGACCATCCGCAACGAGAACCGACATCCGAGGACGGGCTGTCCATATGACAAGCTCAGCCTGAGGGCGTGGACGAGGATGCGCCTGGTTCAGTAGGTTAAACAGCGCGACGACGATGTGCGTGGGTGCCAAGGGTTTGGCGATAACGACGCTGCCGGGCACCCCATGCGCGCTCCACTCGTGGGCGCTGTCGCCCGTCATGTAGACAATCGCGATGGTCGGGTTAGCCTCGCGGGCGGCGGTGGCCACCTCCCAGCCTGAGGGGGCGGGGCCGAAATTGATATCGGTCACCAGTGCCCTCAGGTCGCCATCGCCGGCCAACGCTTGGAGCGCTTCGCGACCAGTGCCCGCCGTCACGACCCGGAACCCCGCCTCTTCCAACGGCTCCTGAACAAGGTCCCGCACCAGGACTTCGTCGTCGGCCAGCAGGACGGCTGGGCCACTCGGCAACTCACTCACGAAAGCTCCCCCAAGTGTTGGATAACAGGCAATGTCAGAACGCACCGGTCCTTAGGGGTCCGGGCGAAAGGGGAGGGGGAAGACTTTCCTCTGCGGTCAAGCCAAGTTCTTGCCCGACCTCATCGAGCGGGGCGGCCCCCGCAACGCCCCCGAGATGGAGGGCCATAGGCGCAGCCGCATCGAAGGGATCACGGCGCCGCTTCGCGGCTGGCCGGGTGGCCAGACCTTCAGCCGGCCCAGGGTCCGCCGGCCGGCCAGGCGGCCGCGAACGGCTCGGCTTTCGCCGCGCCGAGCGTCGGGGACATGACCAGCGATGCGATCTGGGCCTGGATCTCGGGGAACGGCTCGGGCGCGAGTGAAATCTCGGTGCGCTTCAGGAACGCGGCCCACTGCGCCTGCTTGGCGTCGGCAAAGGCTGCGGTGAGTGCGACCGGCGGCTCGCTCGGCAGCGGTGTTTCGCGCTGCGCGAACGTGGCGGCGATGGCCTTCGCGAGGATCGGGCCTTCGAAGGTGAAGGTGTTGGCGATGGCCCAGAGGTCGAAGAAGTCCTTCATCCGCGTGTTGATCATGCCGAGCGCGGTCATCGCCTGGAACTTCTCGGCGACGACGGTTTCAGGCGGATAGGCCCGCAGCTTCGGCTGCGGCAGGTCCAGCAGCGAGGGATAGTCGATGTCCTGGGCGCCGGGCGTGATGGCGTCGCCGAAGCCGATGTCGACGTGGATCGGCGGGCGCGCGCCGGCGAGCTCGGCCTGGAAGTCGAGGCGGACCCCGCTGTACTCGTCCTCGGCGCGGGCGGCGGCCGCCACGACGGAGTCCGGCTTGAAGATGATCCCGTCATCGGCCGCGATGACCATGACCTCTCGGAAGAGGCCGGCCACCTGGTCGGGGTCGTTGTTGCCGAAGCCCAGCAGGTCCAGGTCGCCGGTGGCCCGGTAGGGCGTGGGCGCCCAGAGGCTGAAGAGCATGGCGCCCTTGAGGACAAAGAGTTGCCGGTAGTCTGAGACGCTGAGGCGCCACAGGAGCCGCTCGATGACGTAGCGGGTCATCAGCAGCTGGGCGTTCTCCTTGCGCTCGCGCGCCCGGTTGGTGAGGCGCGCGCGGGCGGAGACGGCCATGTCCTTGGGCTTGTCGGTCACGTCAGCGCCTCGAGGTAGGGGCGCATCACGGTCTGGACTCGATCGATCTCGGCGAAGCGCCAGAGCTCGTCGATGGGGGATTTGCGATCGGCGCGCCGCATGAGGTCGCGCAGCGCCTCCACCGCGACGTCGAGGCCGATCTTGTTGCGGTACTTGAAGGCATCGACCACGGTTTTCGCGGGCGAAGTGATCGGGACCGACACCTGGTCGATCTCGTGGTGCTCGACGCCTTCGGTGAGGGCGCGGCCGCTGGCGCGGATGACGCGGATCTGCACCGGGGCGCTGGTGGGCGCCCAGTCCTTGGGGCCGAGCAGCATCCACACGGCGTGCGGCGTCTGGGTGGTGAGGTCATGGTACTGCAGGGCCGACAGCAGGCCGATCACGCCGCGGGGCTGGAGGCGCGCGGCTTCCGCCAGGCTCGTCGCGACATCCGAGGGCGAGCCGGCGAGACGGTAGAGTCCGCGTCCGATTTGGAGGAACACGCCCTCCTCGGTCAGGCGCTTGAGGGTCATGCGCGGCACCCCAGCCGCGTCGAAGTCCGACCCGCGGGCGATCCCACGGGTTTGGGCCACCTTGATGGCGCGTTGGCGATGGCCTTTCGGTTCCATGGAGTGGGTTATAAATCCTAGATGAATGTTTGCAAAGACCTAGGTTTTGTAACAACGCAGAGGGGTGCAGGAGGAGGGGAAAGCCTTCCCCTGCGCCGGAGCCCCGGGTCTCCGTCGACCCCTTCGAGCGGGGACGCCCCGCAACGCCCCGGAAACGGGGAGCGGCCGGCGAGGCCGGGGCGAGGGGCCTCGCGGGCCAGGCCAATCATAGGAGGAGGGAGGGACCGGACGACCGGACTCATCCGGAGCTGTGCCATGTCTCTTCACATGATCGTTCGGACCCTGGGCGGCGACCTCTACGATCGCGGCCGCCGCGCCAACATCCCCGCGCCGGGCCACAGCCGTCACGACCGCTCGGTCTCGCTCCTCCTTCAGGGGGACCGGGTGGTGGTGCACACCTTCGGCGGCGGCGACTGGCGCGAGGTGCTCGACCATCTGCGCACGCTGAAGCTGATCGACGCCGCCAATGCGCCGCTGTCGGTGGCGGCGGCTGAGGCGCGGGCGGTCCCTGCGCCGGCGACCCGCCTGGCGCGGCGCGAGGCGGCGCTGCGGCTGTGGGAAGGCGGGCGCCGCACCGCCGGTACAGCGTCGGAGCGCTACTGCCGGGCGCGCGGCTGGGTCGGCCCACTGCCAGCGCCTGACGTCCTGCGCCACAACGGAGAGACGCCGGTCTCCGCCTATCGCCGGGGCGGCTACGCCCGCCCCGCCCTGCTGGCGGCGATCCGCACGGCGGACGGTGAACTGACGGCGGTGGAGGTGACCTACCTGACCGCCCAGGGCTGGCGCGCCACCGACCTGCGCCTCGCGCGCAAGACCGTTGGCCCCGCGCCCGGCGGCTGCGCCATCCGGCTGGATGAGGCCGCCCCGGACATGCTGGTCGGCGAAGGGGTGTTCACGACCCGGTCCGCCAGCGCGTGGTTCGGTCTGCCCGGCTGGGCGCTGGGCTCGACGCGCAACCTGCGGGTCTGGCGTCCGCCGGCCGGCGTGCGTTCGGTGCTGATCGCCGCCGACCGCGGCCAGGACGGGGAGGCGTCGGCCGAGCGGCTGCGCGCGGGGCTGGTCCATGACGGGGTGACGGCGGCCGTGGCCCTGCCGCCGGGTGCATATGGAGACTGGAACGAGTGGTTCGTGGCGGTCGGGCCCGGCCGCGGTCGGGAGGAGAGAGGAAGGGCGGGGTCGGGTGCGCCCAGGGGCAGGATGACCCTCGCCCAGGCGCCGGAGCCTGATCCCAATGACTGACGTCACCTTCCCCACGTCTGAGACCGCCGTCCTGGCGGCGCCCATGGTCCGCATCCAGGTTCGCCTCGGCGACCTGGGCCTGGCCAAGGAGAACCTTCGCTTCGCCGAGCCGGCCGATGACGGCGTGCCCCAGCTCGCCGACACCATCCTGGCCGCCGGCGTGGTGATCCCGCCGATCGTCCGCTCCGGGCGCAAAGGCGAGGAGGCCCACATGGCGCTCGACGGCCGCCGTCGGCGGCTGGCCTTGCTGCTTCTGAAAGAGCGCGGCGCGATCGACGACGACTATCTGGTGGAGTGCCAGCTGGCCGAGGCCAGCGCCCAGTCGTAGCCCTGCCCGGCCACCTCGAAGATCTTGTCGGTCGCGGTGTCGACCGCCAGCGTGTCGTTGCCGAAGCCGCCGATCAGGCTGTCGGCGCCGGAACCGCCGATCAGCCAGTCGTTGCCGCTGCCGCCGGCCAGCGAGTTGGTGCCGCCGGTGCCGGTCATGGTGTTGTCGAGCCCGTTGCCGATGGCGCGCAGCGCGCTGCCGCCCATGGTGAGGTTCTCCACCTCCGCCGCCATGGTGTAGGCGCCGGCGACCGAGTGCACCGTGTCGAGGCCACCGCCGCCCAGCTCGATGATGCGGTCGGTGCCGGTGTCGACGAAGTAGCTGTCGTTGCCCGAACCGCCGACCAGGGTGTCGATGCCGCTGCCGCCGTTCAGGGAGTCGGCGCCGGAGAAGCCGAACAGCGTGTTGACCTGGTTGTTGCCGGTCAGCAGGTTGGCCGCGGCGTTGCCCTGCCCGACCTTGGCGGTGCCCAGCAGCACCAGGTTCTCCAGGCCGGCCGCCAGCACCGTGTTGGCCGCCGCGCGCACCGTGTCGAGGCCGCCGGCGTCGAAGATCGTATCGCTCGCGGTATCGACCACGTAGGTGTCGTCTCCCGAGCCGCCGATCAGCGTGTCGCCGCCGGACGAACCGTCCAGCAGGTCGGCGCCCGAGCCGCCGAACAGGGTGTTGACCCCGGCGTTGCCATAGAGCGAGTCGTTGCCCGCCGAGCCGCTGCCCCAGGCCACGCCGGCCTGGAGTTGCAGCGCCTCGACCCCGGCGAAGAGGCCGATCCCGTTGACCTGCGCGCGGACGATGTCGAGACCCTGGGTCTCCACCACCGTGTCGCCCAGGTTGTCGAGGTAGTAGACGTCGTTGCCCGAGCCGCCCACGAGGGTGTCGGCGCCGACCTTGCCGTCCAGCGTGTTGTTGGCGCCGTTGCCCTGGATGAAGTTGGCGACGTTGTTGCCGAAGCCGTTGATCGCGGCCGCGCCGCCCAGGATCAGCGCCTCGATCTCCGCTCCCAGCGTGAAGCTGAGGTTCGCCTGCACCGTGTCGTAGCCGCCGTTGACGACATCGGTCACGCGGTCGGTCGCGGTGTCCACCAGGTAGAGGTCGTTGCCCGAGCCGCCGTAGAGGCTGTCGATGCCGGAGCCGCCGTTCAGCGTGTCGTTGCCGGAGTTGCCCAGCAGCGTGTTGGCCTGGTTGTTGCCGGTGATGGCATTGGCGTCGGCGTCGCCGATGCCGAACTTGGCGGTGCCCAGCAGCACCAGGTTCTCGATGCCGCCGCCCAGCGTCGCGTTGGCCGTGGTGCGCACCGTGTCGCTGCCGTCGCCGCCGAAGGCGCGGTCGGTGCCGGTGTCGATGGTGAAGGTGTCGTTGCCCGAGCCGCCGTAGAGGCTGTCGCCGCCCGAGCCGCCGTCCAGCAGGTCGGCGCCCGAGCCGCCGAACAGGGTGTTGGCGCTGGCGTTGCCATAGAGCGAGTCGTTGCCCGCCGAGCCGCTGCCCCAGGCCACGCCG
>NZ_CADEGK010000151.1:11263-11445 GCF_902826855.1 uncultured Phenylobacterium sp.
CGGTGTCCACCAGGTAGAGGTCGTTGCCCGAGCCGCCGTAGAGGCTGTCGATGCCCGAGCCGCCGTTCAGCGTGTCGGCGCCGGAGTTGCCGATGAGCGTGTTGGCCTGGTTGTTGCCGGTGATGGCGTTGGCCGCGGCGTTGCCCTGCCCGACCTTGGCGGTGCCCAGCAGCACCAGGTTC
>NZ_CADEGK010000152.1 GCF_902826855.1 uncultured Phenylobacterium sp.
GACACCACCCTCCAATTCCCCTCTGACAACAGGGAATTCAGCCATGAGCTGAATATCTCGTCGACCCACGACGGCCCGTTACAATACATTTTTGGCATCTATTACTACCATGCCAAGCAAAACGCAGGCCTATATTTCGACTCGCTCAATGAGCCTGGCAACAACATCATCACGGTGCCCGGCACTTCGCGGCCGAACCCAAGTCCGGACTCGTCGATCCTCTATCGCTACGACTCCCTCCTCAAGACGACGTCGAAGGCGATCTACGGCCAGATCGACTACCAGTTCTCGCCGCAGTTCAAGGCCACCCTCGGCCTGCGCGGGTCGGAGGACACCAAGAAGGGCCACGAAGAGAACGTCTTCAACGCCTGGCTGGTGACCGGGCTGCCGGCAGGGCTTCTGGGTCCTGGCAGTCCGTTCATTCCGAACGAGCTCGTCCTCGGCACCTGCCTTCCGGCGATCGATCCGCTGACGGGCGAGCAGGTCATTGTCCCCGGGGTGCCGCCCTTCTACCGCCTCGACCCGGCCTTCGATTGTCCCATCGGGCGCGATCTGAAGAAGACCTACAAGGCCTTCACCGGCACCCTGGGCGTGGAATGGACACCGCACGACGATCGCCTCGTCTACGGAAAATACAGCCGTGGCTTCAAGTCGGGCGGCTTCAATCTGGGCTCGGCGCTGCAGAATCCCTTTGTGGGCTCCGAATACGTCGACGCCTTCGAAGCCGGCTGGAAGGAGAACCTGGGAACCCTGCAACTGAACTCGGCGGTCTACTTCTATCGCTACAAGGGCCTGCAGGCGCTCAACGCCCGGATCCAGGGCACGATCCTGCTGAACGAGCTGATCAACCTCCCCAAGGTGGAGAACTACGGACTCGAACTGGAGGCCATCTGGCGGCCGATCGACCGCCTCACCATCCTGGCGAACTACGGCTACCTGCACAGCGAGATCAAGAAAGGCTGTTGCTACAGCGACGGCGCCGACCCGGCGGCCCTGCAGCCCGGCGCCCAGCCGGAAGGCCCGTTCCTCCCGGGTGCGGTCGAGAATACGCAGCCTCAGTCGCTGGTCGGCAACTCGGTGGCCGGCTCGCCGAAGCACAAGGTGGCGGTCAACGGCTCCTACGTGTGGGACTTCGCCGGGGGCGACCTGATCGCCGCGGCGACCTTCACCTACACCGGCAGTTCGTATCAGACGCTGTTCAACAACCCGCTGCACAAGATCGACGGCGGCGAGTCGGTCGACCTGCGCCTTACCTGGAGGCATCCCGACAGCGGCATGACGGTGATCGGTTCGGTGACCAACCTCTTCGACAAGGAAGTGGTCAACGGCTTCCAGACCCTGCCGCCGCAGAACCTGAGCTTCCAGTCGATCTTCCTGGAGCCGCCGCGGATCTGGTCGCTGGAAGTCCGCTACGCGTTCTGATCCCGACACCGATTTTTCCACCCGACGCCTAGGAGGAGCAGCTCAGCTGCCCCTCCTCTTTTTTGACCGTTGCCTTCCGCCTCGGGGTTTGGCCATTGGAGAGGGAACCCACGGCTGGCGCGCCAGCGCCGGCCTGGGCATCCATCGAACAGTCAGGCTATCAACCAGGGAGGCGCGCCATGGACTCGAAGGGCCGCAAATCGATCTTCATCACCGGCGCCGCGTCGGGCATGGGCCGCGAGACGGCGCGCCTCTTCCACGGCAAGGGCTGGTTCGTCGGCGGCTTCGACGTGAACGACGCCGGGCTGGCGTCGCTGCGGGACGAGCTGGGCGCCGACAACTGCCTGGTCCGCCGCCTCGACGTGACCGACCGACAAGACTACCGCGCCGCGCTCGAGGCCTTCGGCAAGGCCACCGGGGGCAAGATGGACATCCTCTACAACAACGCCGGCATCGGCAAAGGCGGGCCGTTCGCCGACCAGCCGTTCGAGGACGTCATGGCCGTGGTGAACGTCAACTTCGTGGGCGTCCTGATCGGCATCCATGAGGCCCTGCCGCTGCTCAAGGCCACGCCGGGCTCCATGTGCTTCACCACCTCGTCGTCGTCGGCCACCTTCGGCATGCCCGGCATCGCCGTCTACTCCGCCACCAAGCACGCGGTGAAGGGCCTGTCCGAAGCCCTGTCGGTCGAGTTCAAGGCCTACGGCATCAAGGTCGCCGACGTCCTGCCCGGCCTCATCGACACGCCGATCCTGCCCGCCGGCGCCGTCGCCACGGCCCCCAAGGAAGGCATGTTCCGCGCCATCCCGCCCATGGAGGTGGCCAAGGTGGTCTGGGAAGCCTACGGCTCCGACAAGCTGCACTGGTACGTGCCGCCGGAGCTGGTCGAGATGGACAAGTCCGCGACGCTCAATCCCGAGGCGATGCGCGAGCAGTTCGGCGGCGGCACGCTGTTCATGAACGCCGACGCCAACGCGGGCTGAGCCGGAACGCTACCGCCAGCGCAGGGGCAGCCGGTCCAGGGTGGCGACGATGCCGCCCTGTGCCTGCGCCGGCGCGCGCTCCGGGTCGATCTCGAAGTCGGGGATGGCGGCCAGCCACGTCTCCAGGGTCATCGCGAGCTCGCGCTGTCCCAGCGGGGCGCCGGGACAGCGGTGGATGCCCGCCCCGAAACTGCAGGTGGCCATGACCGACCTTCGCCAGTCGACGGCCAGCGGATCGGGATAGATCCGGGCGTCGAGGTTGTAGAGCATGCTGGGGACGGCGATCAGGTCGCCGGCCCGGAAGGCGACGCCGTTCCGCGTCAGGTCGCGCCGCACCTCGCGCGACTGGATCACCAGCGGGAAGCGCCGGATCAGCTCCTTGACGGCGCCCGGGATCAGCCCCGGGTCGTCGACGAGCGCGCGGCGGTGTCCGGGGTGGCTGGCCAGGAACCGCATCACGAAGCCCAGTAGCGAGGCCACGGTGTCCAGCCCGGCGATGGTCAGGTGGGTCGCCGCGCCCAGGGCCTCGGCCTCGGTGATCGGTCGGCCCTGCACCTGCGCGCGCACCACCCGGCTCAGCAGGTCCTCGCCCGGCCGCGCCCGCCGCTGCGCCAGCACGGGGCGCAGGTAGCCGCGGATGTTGCGGGCGGCCGCGTTGCGCGCCTGGGGATCGGGATTGCGGGTGTTCTCGGCCGCCCAGCCCGCCAGCAACGTGCGGTCGGCCACCGGCAGGTCGGCGAGGCGCAGGAACACGGTCAACGGCAGGACATCGGCGTAGTCGGCCACGAAATCGCAGGCCCCGCGCGGCGCGATCGCCGCCACCAGGTCCTCGGCCAGCGCCCGCACGTCCGGCTCGACGCCGCGCACCACCCGCGGCGACAGCCCGGCGCTGAGGAAGGCGCGAAAATCCGCGTGGTCCGGCGGGTCCAGCACCAGGGCGCCCAGCGGCACGGGCCGCGCGACCGGCGGCAGCACGTTGCGCACCGACGAGAAGGCCTCGGAATCGGCGTGGATCTCGATCAGGTCTTCGCCACGCATGGCGATCCAGTGCCCGCCGTAGCGGGGCGACCATAGGTAGGGCTGGTCGGTGGAGGCCTGGAACCTCACCCAGGCCGCGTGGAAGTCCTCACCCGGCGCGGCCGGCGCGTAGATGTCAAAGTTCGTGACGAGGTGAGCCGGAACGTGCGCCGGGATCGCGCGGAGATCGGCCGTGGCCTCTTGGGACGACAATCGGAAACTCCTGCCAGCGCGAGCCCGAAAATGTTGCGACCGCCCGGGCGCGTCAACGCCCGGACGGTCGCATCCGGTCAGCTTGGGATCCTCTCCGGCGACGGAGAGGCCTCGAACCCGGTCAGCGCAGCTCCATCCCGGCCAGGTCGCCGGCCTCCCGCCACTCGGCGAGCAGCTTGTTGAAGGCGTTGATGCCCAGCACGTACATGCCGCCGTTCTTGGGCACGTCGCGGGTGATGCCCTCGTTGTTGTAGTAGCCGGGCGTGCAGTCGCGCTGGAACGAGCCGTCGGCGCCGGCCATGGACCGCATCACCTCGACCCAGGCCTCTTCGCCTTCATGCGTGGCCTCGACCGTCGTGGCGCCCCGCTTCATCGTCTCGCTGATGATGTAGGCGATGTGCTTGGTCTGGTCGTCCAGCATCGCGGTGATGTTGATGGAAATCGCGTTCTGCGAGATGCCCACGTAGAACCAGTTGGGGAAGCCGTGGCTGGAGTGCCCGTGCAGGGTGCGGAAGCCGTCCTCGTAGTGGTCGTACAGCGACTTGCCGTCCACGCCGTAGATGTCGAAGCCGACGCGGCGGCGCAGCTCGCCGTTGGCCTCGAAGCCGGTCGAATAGATGATGCAGTCGACCTCGTATTCCTTGCCGTTGGCGACCACGCCCTTTTCCGTGATCCGCTCGACGCCCTTGCACTCGGCGACGTCGATCAGGTGCACGTTGTCGCGGTTGAAGGCGGGCAGGTACTCGTCGTTGAACGTGGGCCGCTTGCACATCTGCCGGTACCAGGGCTTCAGCGCCTCGGCGGCGTCCGGCTTGACGACGTCGGCGTCCACGCGGGCGCGGATCGCGTTCATCTTCTTCATGTCGGCCAGTTCGAGCAGCTCGGCCATCTGCTTCGGCGTCAGGGGCTGCTCGGTCTTGGGCAGCGACATCATCGTGCGGGCGATTTCGGTCCAGCCGTCGGCGATCTCGTCCTTCACGTCCGGCTTGCCCGAGAACACGTCGTTGAAGTTCGCGCGCCTGGCCTGCTGCCACCCCGGTTGAAGCGACTTGGCCCACGCAGGATCGGTCGGCTTGTTGCCCCGGTAGTCGACCGACGACGGCGTGCGCTGGAAGACGAACAGTTCCTTCGCGTACTGGGCGGTGCGGGGCACGCATTGGATCGCCGTGGCGCCGGTGCCGATCAGGGCGATGCGCTTGTCGGCCAGCTTGGTCATGCCGCCGTTGGTGTCGCCGCCGGTGTAGCCATAGTCCCAGCGGCTGGTGTGGAAGCTGTGGCCCTTGAAGTCGTGGATGCCGGGAATGCCCGGCATCTTGGCCCGGCTGGCGGTGCCCAGGCACATGACCACGAAGCGCGCCTTCATGTCGTCGCCGCGGTTGGTGATGATGTGCCACCGCTTGATCTCGGCGTCCCAGCGCAGCTCGCGCACGCGCGTCTGGAAACAGGCCAGGTCGTAGAGGCCGTAGGCCTTCCCGATCCGCTGGGAGTGCTCGTAGATCTCCGTGCCGTAGGAGTACTTCTCCTTCGGCACGTAGCCGACCTCCTCGAGGAGCGGCAGGTAGCAGTAGCTCTCGATATCGCACTGGGCGCCCGGGTAGCGGTTCCAGTACCAGGTGCCGCCGAAGTCGCCGCCCGCCTCGATCAGCCGGATGCCGGTGACGCCCAGTTCCTTCAGGCGCGCGCAGGCCAGCATGCCGGAAAAGCCGCCACCGATGACGGCCACGTCGATCTCGTCGGTCAGCGGGGCCCGCTCGATGACGTCCTCGGCCAGGACGTAGGGGTCCACCTCGGCGTACTCTGCGAACTCGCCCTCGACCTGGATGTATTGCAGGTGGCCGTCGTCGCGGACGCGCTTGTCGCGCTCCTGCCGGTACTTCTCGCGGATGGCGTCCGGGTCAAAATCCAGGTCCAGCTTCAAAGGCGCAGCGTCGTCCATGGTGGTCTCCAGCGCGTGACGCATCCGGCGTCACGCCGTCTGTGGTTGATGTCTCGATGTGGTCCCGCGGCCGCTGACTAGGCGGCGACCTCGGCCGCCGCCTTCGCCTTGCGGGCGCGCTTCGGCTTCTCCGGAACCGGGATGTAGTAGGGCTCGTGCATGTTGAAGACGTCGAGGGCCGTCTTGCCCACGATCTTCTGCGCGTCCTCCACGTTCGGCACGCTGTCGAACACCGCCTGGATGGCGCTGCGCGTGTAGCCGAACGTGCTCTCCTGGTGCGGGTAGTCCGACGACCACATGGCGGTCTCCGGTCCGATCCGCTCGATGACCTGCAGGCCGACGGGGTCGGTCATGAAGGTGGCGTAGCAATGGTTGCGCCAATACCAGCTCGGCGGATGGGCCAGCTCGGGCTTCATCGCGTTGGGGAACGAGTTGTAGCCCATGTCGGCGTCGTGGAGCATCGAGGCCACCCACGATAGGCCGGCCTCCACGAACACCACCTTGAGGCCGGGGAAGCGGTCGAAGACGCCGCCGAAGGTGAGCATCCCCCACTGCTGGCGGAAGCCCTGCATCTGGACGATCAGCGCCGTGCCCGCGGCGCCGTGCAGCGCCTGCGGCACCGCCTCGCCGATATGGAAGCACATCGGCAGGCCCGACTTCTCGATCGCGGCCCACAGCGGGTCCATCTTCGGGTCGTTGTAGAAGATCTGCTCGCCCGCGGTGTTCTTGCCCGGTTTGTTCGGCAGCATCACCGCGCGGCCGCCCAGCTCCTTGATCCGCTGCAGCGAAGCCTCGGACTTCGACAGGTCCCAGAAGTTGGGGATCATCACCGGATAGAGCCGCCCGCGCCCCTCGGCGCAGCGGACGGCGATGTCCTCGTTGTAGATCGAGAAGATCTCTTCGCGCGTCTCGTCGTGGCCCATGATGTAGAGGCCGAAGAGGCGTTGCGGGAAGATCAGCTCCTTCTCCACCCCCTCGATGTCGAGGTCCTTCAGCCGCGCGTCGGCGTTGGAGAGGCCGGGATTGCACTCCATCGCCTCGCAGAGGCCCGCGGCCAGCTCCATGGGCAGCATCGGCGTCTGGCCGAGCGAGAAGTGGTAGCCGCCGTCCTTGAATTCGATGCGAGGCGCCTTGTCCCGCAGCTTCTTGGGAAACTTGTCGTACCAGCAGTCGCGCTCGATCATGTGGCTGTCGGCCGACACGATGACCGTGCCCGCGGGCCACGCCTGAGTCGCTTCCTGCGCCGTCCGCTTTGCGGCCAGCGGGATGCCCACCATTTCCGGAATCTCGAGTACGAAGCCGTCCGCCATCGCCATCCTCCCAACGGGACCACTCCGGGCCCCGGACCTGTCGCGGCGTCTCAGAGCGCCGCTTCGAAATTGGAGCATGCTCTAAAAATCTGAGGCTGACAACGCACCGATGTGCTCGCGCCGGGGTTTGGGGCTTGCACCGTTCTCTGGAGCGCTCTCTAAGGTTCGGCCGCGCCGCACGTCAGATGCAGCCGATCTCAGGGAACCAAACGCATGGCCGATCGATCGCAGGAAATCATCTTCCACCAGTACGACATTTCTCCGTTCTCGGAGAAGGTGCGGGTGGTCTTCGGCCTGAAGGATCTGGCCTGGAACGCCTGCATCCAGCCGGTGATCATGCCCAAGCCCGAGCTGATCCCGCTGACCGGCGGCTACCGCAAGATTCCGGTCATGCAGATCGGCGCCGACGTCTACTGCGACACCCAGGTGATCCTCGACGAGCTGGAGACGCGGTTCCCGACGCCGTCGATGTACGCCGGCGCCGACAAGGGGCTCTCCAACGCCATCGCCTTCTGGCAGGACCGTCCGGTATTCACCCTGGTCTGCGCCGTGCTGGGCGCGGGCCAGCCGGTGGTGAAGCGCACCGATGCCTTCACCAAGGACCGCGAGGCGCTGTTCGAGCGCGAGTTCGATCCGGTGGAGCAGCACGCCGCGATCCCCAACGCCTTCGACCAGCTGCGGGCCCACTTCTCCTACGTCGACACCCAGTTGGCCGACGGGCGGAAATTCCTGCTGGGCGACGCGCCCGGCCACGCCGACGCCAGCTGCTTCTACAACCTGGCCTTCCTGCGCTGGGTCAACCCGGCCCTGATGGACAAGCTGGGCGCCGTGAAGCATCTGCGCGCCTGGGAAGAGCGGGTGAAGGCAATCGGCCACGGCCGACGCAGCGAGATCACCCCCGCCGAAGCCCTCGACATCGCGCGCGACGCCACGTCGACCGCGGCCGAGCATCTCGACCCGGAGGAGCCGAACGGCTTCAAGCCCGGCGAGGCGGTGACGGTCAACGCCGAGGACTACGGCCGCGACAAGGTGGCCGGCACGCTGGTCGCCAGTTCGGCCACGCGGGTGGCGATCCGGCGCAACGACCCCCGCGTGGGCGACGTGGTGCTGCACTTCCCCCGTGCGGGCTTCGTCGTGCAGCGCGCCTGAGGCGCTCACAGCCTGCCGTCGCGGCACACTTGCTCTCGTTTTTGTAACGCGATCTAAAAAGCTGGATCGCGCAAGAGACGCGGCTTGGGAAGGGATACGGAAGATGAGCGGGCAACTGGCAGGCCGCGTGGCGGTGATCACGGGCTCGGGCCGCGGACAGGGTCTCGTCGCCGCGCAGCTCTTCGCTCGCGAAGGCGCCAAGATCATCGTCAACGACCTGGACCAGGAATCGGTCACCAAGGCCGTCGACAGCATCATCGCGGCTGGCGGCGAGGCCGCGGGCGTGGCGGGCGACGTGGCCAACGCCGACGACGTCCAGCGCGTGCTGGCGGCGGCGAAGGAGAAGTTCGGCCGCCTCGACATCATCTACAACAACGCCGGCATCGGCTTTTCCGCCACCGAGCGGATGGGCATCAAGATGGACGACACGGTGAACTGCACCGTGGAGGACTGGCAGCGCATCCTCGACATCAACCTCACCGGCGTCTTCCTGTTCTGCAAGTTCGGCATCCCGCTGCTGCATGATGGCCGCGGGGTGATCATCAACACCGCGTCGATCGCCGCCCTGAAGGGCGCCCGCAACGCCCACGCTTACACCGCCACCAAGGGCGGCGTCGTGGCCCTGACCCGCTCGCTGGCCGTGACCTACGGCCAGCAGGGCGTGCGGGCGAACACCATCTGCCCGGGCGTCATCGACACCGAGATGATCCAGTCCGTGCTGCTGTCGTCGAACGCCACGCGCGACGCGATCGCCAGCGGCACGCCGGTCGGCCGGATCGGCACGCCGAGGGACATCGCCGAGCTGGCGCTGTTCCTGGCCAGCGACGCGTCCAGCTTCATCACGGGCCAGACCATCGCCTGCGACGGCGGCGCCACGGCCTGAGCCGGCACAACCAAAGGACCGGCCACATGCCCACGACAAAACTGGGAGACGTCAGCCTCTTCTACGAGGTCGAAGGCGAAGGACCGCCCCTCCTGCTGATTGCGGGCCTGGGGGCGGACTCGCGGACTTGGATGACCATCAAGCCCCTCCTGACAGCGCGTTACACCTGCATCACCTTCGACAACCGCGGCACGGGCCGCAGCGACGTTCCGCCGGGCCCCTACACCATCCCGCAGATGGGCGCGGACGCGGCGGCGCTGATCCGCCACCTCGACATGGGCCCGGTGGCGGCGGTGGGCTGGTCCCTGGGCGGCTCGGTGTTGCAGGCCCTGCTGATCCAGGACCAGGAGCTGGTCAGCCGAGCGGTCCTCCTGAGCGCCTTTCCGTCCTACACGGAAGTGCAGCACGGCTGGCTGGATTGCCTGCTGACGCTTCGCCAGTCGGACGTCTCGCCGGCCGCGCAGGCGATGTTCGGCATGGCCTGGGGCTTCACCCCGCGCATGCTGGTCGATCACGCCACCGTCGCGGCGGGCGCGAAGCTCCAGACGTCCGTGCCGGGGACGTCGTTCGAGGGCTTCGCCGCCCAGGCCCACGGCCTGCGCCGCTACGACTCCCGGCCGCAGCTCCCGGGCGTCAAGACCGAGACCCTCGTTCTGGTCGGCGCCGAGGACACGCTGACGCCGGTCGCGCAGTCCGTCGAGATGGCGACCCTGATGCCCAATGCGCGCCTGCAGGTGCTGCCCCGGGGCAGCCACGGCATGGCCATCGAATACACCCCTGATACCGTGGCGGCGATCCGCGCCTTCCTGGAGGCTTGAGAGTATGAAGTTCCACTGGTTCGCCGAGGCGACCTATCCGCACCTGCCCAAGGACTTCCCGGACATGGGGATCTCCAGCTGGGTGACGCCTCCGCCCACCCTCGCCGACCCGCTGAAGCTGGGCGAGATGTACCGCATGTTCATCCGCCTGATGCAGCAGGCCGACCGCGACGGCTTCGACGGCCTGGCGGTGAACGAGCACCATCAGACGCCGTTCGCCTGCACCCCCTCGCCCAACCTGCTGGCCGCCAGCCTGGCCAGCACCACCGAGAACGCCGCGATCCTGATCATCGGCGACTCCCTCGCGCTCTATAACCCGCCCACGCGGGTGGCCGAGGAGATGGCCTACATGGACTGCGTGTCGGGCGGCCGCCTGATCGCGGGCTTCGTGTTCGGCACGCCCATGGACTCGGTCTTCGCCTACGGCACGCCGCCCGTCGAGCTGCGCGATCGCTTCCATGAGGCCCGCAAGCTGATCGAGCGCGCCTGGCGCGAGCCCGAACCCTTCGCCTTCAACGGCAAGTACACCAAGCTGCGCTACGTCAACATCTGGCCGCGGCCGGTCCAGCCGAAGCCGCCGGTCTGGGTGCCCGGCTCGGGCAGCCTGGAGACCTGGGACCTCGTGATCGACGAGGACTACTGCTACGGCCACCTATCGTTCTCGGGCCTGCACTCGGCCCGCCCGCTGGTCCAGGCCTACTGGGACTATTGCGAGCAGCGCGGCGGCAACATGAACCCGCACCGCATGGCCTTCACCCAGCTCATCTGCTGCGCCGAGACCGACGCCGAGGCCGAGGCGAAGTACTACGACGCCGTCCGCTACTTCTATCGCAACAACACCCTGGACCCCGGCTTCACCTCGCCTCCGGGCTACACCTCGGTGCGCTCGGCCCAGGAGATGGCCAAGCGGCTTACCGCGCCCGGCGGACTCTCGCCCGAGGATCGCGCCCGCGCCCAGAAGGGCGAGATGTCGTTCTGGGAGTACGACGAGAAGGGCTACATCATCGCCGGCACGCCCGAGCGGGTGCGCCAGCGGGTCCGCGAGCTGGCCACCGAGCTGCGCATCGGCCAGCTGATCGCCTGCCTGCACATGGGCGACCTTTCGGAAGAGACCGCCGCCATGAACACCCGCCTGTTCGGCACGCAGGTCATCCCGCACCTGCGCGACCTCTGGGCCGACCAGCCCGACAACTGGACGCCGGTGATCAGCCAGCAGCGCATCGCCGCCGCGGCCGCCGCCAAGTCCGCCCGCAACCTGGAGCCCGCCCAATGAAGGCCGTTCGCGAGAAACAGGGGCCGTTCGACGTCCGCCTGTGGTCGGGCGGCTCGGGCCCGCCGCTCCTCTACCTGCACGGCTTCGAGCAGCATCCCGGCGCCGCGCCCTTCCTGGCGAAGCTGGCCGAGAGCCGCGCCGTGCGCGCGCCCGAACACCCGGGCTACGGCTCGTCGTCGGGCTTCGAGGCGATCGAGGACATCTTCGACGTCACCCTGCACTACCGCCGGCTGGTCGAGAGCTGGAACCTGGGGCCGGTGGACGTCGTCGGCCACAGCCTGGGCGGCATGTTCGCCGCCGAACTGGCCGCCGTCGCGCCGCATCTGGTGCGCAGGCTGGTGCTGGTCAGCCCCTACGCCGGGTTTCCCCATCGCCGAGCGCGAGGAGCCGCACGCGAGCCCGGGATGGAGCT
>NZ_CADEGK010000153.1 GCF_902826855.1 uncultured Phenylobacterium sp.
CAGCCTCGACGTCATGACCCAACAGGTTATGCGCGACGCGGCCCGGGCGCGGGCGCTGCTGGGGGCCGCTTGAGCGCCTGGCTGTTCCTCGCCGCGGCCATCGCGCTGGAGGTGGCGGCCACCTTCTTGCTCAAGCTCTCCAACGGCTTCGAGAAAGTCCACTGGGGCGTCGCGTCGATGGCGCTCTATTCCGCCTGCTTCTGGGTCTTGGCTCCGGCGCTGAAATCGATCCCGGTCGGCGTCGCCTATGCGATCTGGGCCGGGGTCGGTATCGCCGCAGCGGCGCTCATCGGCCTTTTCGCCTTCGGGGAGCGGCTCGGCCCGCTGCAGCTCGCCTGCATGGCCCTGATCGTGGCGGGCGCCATCGGCCTGCGGCTGACCACGGTCGCCGAGTAGGCGCCGTCAGGGCGCCAGCTTGTAGCCGCCCTGCTCGGTGAGCAGCAGGCGCGCGTTGGCTGGGTCGGGCTCGATCTTCTGACGAAGTCGGTAGACGTGGGTCTCCAGCGTGTGGGTCGTGACGCCGGCGTTATAGCCCCAGACCTCGGCGAGCAGCTCCTCTCGCGAGACGGCCTTCTCGCCGGCCCGGTAGAGGTACTTCAGGATGTTGGTTTCCTTCTCCGTCAGCCGGATCTTCTTGCCCTTCTCGTCGACGAGGAGCTTGGCGGCCGGGCGGAATTCGTAGGCGCCCAGTCGGAAGATGGCGCCCTCCGAGTGCTCGTAGTCCCGAAGCTGAACCCGGATCCGGGCCAGCAGAACGGCGAACTTGTAAGGCTTGGTGACATAGTCGTTGGCGCCGGAGTCCAACCCCTTGACGGTGTCGTCATCGGTGTCGGCCGCGGTCAGCATGATCACCGGGGTCGTTACGCCGTCGGCGCGCATGCGCTTGCAGGCGTCCCGGCCGTCGAGGTCCGGCAGGTCGACGTCCAGCAGGATCAGGTCGGGCTTGGCCTCGCGCGCCTGGCGTATGCCGTCCAGCGCCGTGGCCGCCTCGAGGACGTCGAAGCTCTCCGCCTGGAGCTGCTCGGCGACCGCCCCGCGAAGGTCCTGGTCGTCGTCGACGATGAGGAGGGTCTTGCGTTGAGCCATGGCTGGCAACAAACACCATGTGAGCATCGCGGCAAAGGGTTTCGCCAATGGAGACCGGGTGATCTACACCGCAACCGCCGACGGCCTCCAGGACCTGGGCGAGCGCAAGGTGCGCTGTGCGCTGGGGCCGGCCGGCGTGATCCCCGCCGCGCTGAAACGGGAGGGCGATGGGGCCTCGCCGGCCGGAGTCTGGCCCATCCGCGAAGTCCTCTACCGTCCCGACCGCGGCCCGCCGCCGGCCAGCGAGTTCAGGGTGCGCGCCATGACACCCGACGACGGCTGGTGCGACGACCCCGCCGACGAGGCCTACAACCGCCCGGTCAAGCTGCCCTACCCCGCCAGCGCGGAGAACCTGTGGCGGGAAGACGGCATGTACGACATCGTCGTCATCCTGGGGCACAATGACGATCCGGTGGTGCCCGGAAGGGGCTCGGCCATCTTCCTGCATATCGCCCGGCCGGACTATTCCCCCACCCAGGGCTGCGTGGCCATCGCGCGGCCCGACCTCGAGGAACTGCTCGACCGTGTGCAACCGGGTGACGCCATCGGGATCGCGGGGGCCTGAGGGATGGATGCCCCCTTCCTCGGCTTTCCCGACACCATGGGAGGCCCTGGTTGGCCGGCCGGTGGACGCCAAGATCGTCCGCATCCACCGCCCGGCGACCTGCTGAACGTCCGGCTGATCGGGGTGCTTGAGGCGCCCTAGCCGCGCGCGCCGAACAGGGCGGACCCGACCCGCACGCTGGTGGCGCCGAAGGCGATGGCGGTCTCGAAATCGCCGCTCATGCCCATGGAGAGCTTCGCCAGCCCGTTGCGAACGGCGATCTTTCGCAACAGGGCGAAGTGCGGGCCAGGCGGCTCGCCGGCGGGCGGAATGCACATCAGGCCCTCGGGCCCGAGGCCATAGGCGGTGCGGCAGGCTGCGATGAAGGCATCGGCCTCGTCCGGCGTCACCCCGGCCTTCTGGGCTTCCTCGCCAGTGTTCACCTGGACGTAGACGCGGGGGCTGCGGCCCTGCTTCTGCACCTCGTCCGCCAGCGCGCGGGCCAGCTTCTCCCGGTCCAGGCTTTCGATGACGTCGAAGTGGGCGATCGCTTCTCTGGCTTTGTTCGTCTGCAGCGGCCCGATCAGGTGCAGCGACAGGCCGGCAAATTGGTGGGCCTCCTTGGCGCCCCAGCGGGCAAGCGCCTCCTGTACCCGGTTCTCGCCGAACACCTTGTGGCCAGCCGCCAGCACCGGCTCGATCACTTCCCAGGGCTGCTGCTTGGACACCGCCACCAGGGACACGTCCTCCGCCGATCGGCCAGCGGCTTGCGCGGCGCGGGCGATCCGGGCCACCACGTCGGCATAGGCGGGAGGAATGGCGGCCATTTCCGGGTTCTGGACCTTGCAGCGGACGGCTCGGCTTCTACCGGGGCGGCGGAGCCTGCGGAAGGCCTTGCCGGCGCTGCTGTTCTTCACCGACCCAGGCCGGACGCCCGATCCGGAGCGGATCGCCGCCCGCCTGCCTAAGGGGAGCGCCATCGTCTACCGCCACTTCGGAGCGGCCGACGCCGAGACGCGGGCACGGCGGCTCAAGGCCATCACCAGGGCGAGAGGCGTCAACCTGATCATCGGCCAGGACGAGGCGCTGGCCCGCAGGATTGGCGCTGACGGTGTGCATTTGCCGGAGCGCCTGGCCTACCGGGCCGGGCGCCTGAAACGCGCCCGCCCCGGCTGGATCATCACCTCGGCAGCCCATTCCCTGGTCGCCGCCCGCCGCAGCGGCGCCGATGCGGTGGTGATCTCCGTAGCCTTCCCGTCGCGCAGCGCCTCGGCCGGGGCGGCTCTGGGCCCCGTCCGCCTGGCCGCCCTCGTCCGCGCCGCAGGCCGCCCTGCCTATGCCCTCGGCGGGATCAACGAGCGTACGGCCCGGCGGATGCTCGGCACTGGCGTCATCGGCCTCGCCGCCGTAGAGGCCTTGGGCCGTAATGACTGAACAAGAGGGCGAACGATGCAGGCGCTGGCGATCGGTCTCCTGCTGGCGTTGGGCGCGACGGGCGCCCAGGCGGCCTCGCAGGTCACGCGCGTCGAAGTCCTGACCGTTATCCCATCCGGCATCTACAAGGACGTCGCCTACGTCCGGGTGAGCGGCACGGTCCACGGGGTGGTCGCCCCTGATGAGGATGTCGTCGGGCTGGACGCCCTGCCCAAGAACACCAATGGCGAGGTCGAATACGCGTCGCGGTTCGAGGCTATCGTCCCGCGCGCCGGCCAATCGGCCAACGAGGCGCTCTACGTCGACGCCGAGAACCGCGGGACGGCGGTCAGCCAGGGCGCGCTGGGCGGCTTCCTGCAGGCGAAGGCGACCTCCTACGCGCGGGTGCAGTGGCAGACGGCGATTTCACCGGGCGTGCCTGCCGAGGCCCAGGGGATCGGCCTGGTGATCCTGCGCGACTTTGCCCGCTGGATGGCGGGCCGCACGCCCGCGGAGGTCGTCGGCGGCTGGTCGCCGCCCGCGCACCGCAGGCTGATCCTGGGCGGCATCTCGCAGAGCGCCTGGCTGGTGAACACCTTCATCGCCGAGGGCTTCAACGTCGATCCCAAGACGAAGCGGCGGGTGTTCGACGGCGCCATCGCCATCGACGGCGTGGGCGGCTGGCTGGCCATCAACCGCATCGCGGCCGACCGTGGCGTGAAGGGCCAGCATCCCTATCTCGACCCGGACGGAGTCCCGTTGCAGCGCGCCGAGCTCCTGAAGCGCCCGAAGACCGACCCGGTGTATGTCGACGTGGCCAACGCCACCGACTTCTACCGCCTGCGCGCCGGCCTGACCTCAACCGCGCACACGAGCGACACCTTCCGCCGGTACGACTTCCCCAGCCCGCACGCGATCGGCGCCGCCAATCCGCGGTGCAACGACGGCCAGCCGATCACCTACCATTCGCTTCGCTACGCCCCCTACATGCGGGCCCTGGTGCTTGGCATCGAGAAGGCCATCGGCGTGAAGGCGGCCGCGAAGGCCCGGCCCCTGCCACCCAGCGCCGTGTTCGAACTCGGCCCGGCCCCCAGCGATGTCGCCTGGTTCAACCCCTTGCCTGGCGTGGAGGTGACAACCCCGGTGCTGGACGCCAATGGCTGGCCCAAGGGCGGCGTCCGCTTTCCCGAGAGCGAGCAGCCTCTGGGGCGGCCCTTGCCGCCCGCGGTCTCGCCAGTCACCACCGCCTCGATCAGCCAGACCTGCGGCAATGCCGCCGGTTGGCAGGCATTCGCCGCCGCCGAGCGGCAGGCGAGGGGACTCGTCGATGAGGACTCCTACCTCACCCGCTACCAGGCCGCGCTGCGGCGGCTTGAGGCGGAAGGCTTCCTGCTGTCGGAGGATTTGCCCAAGATGGCGGCCGACGCGCGGACGGCTGCGCCTTAGGCCCAGCGCTCTCCGGGTCTTAGAACTTGAGCTTGGTCTCGACCCGCACCTTCGGCTGGGTCGCCGGGGGGGCCTGGTTGGCGCGGGGGGTCAGGTCCTGGCCGCCCAGGGCGACGGAGCCGCCGACCCGCAGCTTGGGCGTGATCCGGAAGTAGGCGCCCGCCGAGACGTCGTTCGGCACCACGGGCCGCACACCCGGCTGCTGCATGTCGACCGTGAAGCCGAAGCGCCCCTTGCGTGCATCCCATTGCACGACGTTCCCGCTGCGCGGGGCTGAGGTCAGCGGCTCGGACCTGACGGTGAAATCGAGCGGCCTGATCGCCTTGTCGGCCGCCCACGCGCCGCCGCCCACCGCGCTCATCAGCGCGGCCGCAGCGATCACAACACTCAGGCGGCGGTAGGTCATCTCAGCCTATATAGCCCCAACGGTCGCTCACCGTGAGGGATGCACATTGCACATTTCACGATTGCATTCCGATTAAGGGCCGCGACCTTTCCGGGTCAACAGAACTCGCTCGATACGGGGTTCGGCTGGGACGAGATGCGTGGCGCCTGTGTCATCACGGCCACGCGATTCCTGTTTGGCGCCCTTCACCGCGTTGTTATAGAGGGCGCGGCGTGGGCGGCGCCGCAGCGCGCATATGCGCCGCGGGAACTTTGGAGACGGATACATATGCCGTTTGTGCGCGGTAATCGGTTGCGTGGCCTGTTGATGACGATGGCGGTGCTGGGCGCCGCGTCGCTGGCCGCGTGCGGCAGTGTGTCCATGCCCTTTGGCAAGAGCTCCCGGACGACATCCTCGTCCGACAACGCTGCGGCGATCGGGGTCAACGGCTACCTGTGGCGCGCGACGCTGGACACGCTGAGCTTCATGCCGCTGCAGTCGGCGGACCCCTACGGCGGCGTCATCGTCACCGACTGGTTCACCAATCCCGAAAAGCCGGACGAGCGTTTCAAGTGCACCGTCTACATCCTGGACTCGCGTCTGCGCGCGGACGGACTGAACGTGGCCGTGTTCAAGCAGAACAAGGACGCGACCGGCGCCTGGATCGACGCCCCGCACGCCGGACAGACCGAGACGGACATCGAGAACTCGATCCTGACCCGGGCGCGCCAGCTTCGACTTTCGAACATCAAGGGCTGATCCCAGCCCCACCGCCGGCATGCCGGCGGCTCCTTCGGGAGAATGTTCGTCAGTCGACGCGCCAGCCTTAGGCCGTTGACCGGAAGTCCAACCCCCGTCAAAGGCCCATCGTCATGGCCCGCTACAATCCCAAGGAAACCGAGCCCCGCTGGCGCAAGGCGTGGAGCGATTCCGACGCCTTCCGCGCCGTGATCGACCGATCCCGGCCCAAGTACTACGTGCTGGAGATGTTCCCGTACCCGTCGGGACGCCTGCACATGGGCCATGTGCGCAACTACACCATGGGCGACGTCATCGCCCGCTTCAAGCGCGCCCGCGGCTTCTCCGTGCTGCACCCCATGGGCTGGGACGCCTTTGGCCTGCCCGCCGAGAACGCCGCCATGGAGCGCGGCGTCGATCCCAAGGCCTGGACCTACGAGAACATCGACCGGATGCGGGCCGAGCTGAAGGAGCTGGGCCTGTCCATCGACTGGTCGCGGGAGTTCGCCACCTGTGAGCCCGGGTACTACGGCAAGCAGCAGGCCTGGTTCCTGGACCTGTACGAACGCGGCCTGGTCTATCGCAAGGAAAGCGTCGTCAACTGGGACCCGGTCGACCAGACCGTGCTGGCCAACGAGCAGGTCGAGGACGGCCGGGGCTGGCGCTCCGGGGCGCTGATCGAGAAGCGCAAGCTCAACCAGTGGGCGATGCGCATCACCGACTACGCCGATCAGCTGGTCGACGACCTGGCGACGCTGGAGCGCTGGCCCGACAAGGTCCGGGTGATGCAGGAGAACTGGATCGGCCGCTCCAAGGGGCTGAAGTTCCGGTTCCATGGCGCGCCGCCCGCGGATGACCTGGAGGTCTACACCACTCGACCCGACACCCTGTTCGGCGCCAGCTTCGTCGGCATCGCCGCCGACCACCCGCTGGCCGAAGCAGTCGCCGCCAGGGATCCGGAAGCCGCGCGATTCATCGCCGAATGCCGCAAGGGGGCGGCCACCGAGGCCCAGATCGAGACCGCCGAGAAGATCGGCTACGACACCGGCCTGACGGTGAAGCACCCCTTCGACCCGACCTGGGAGCTGCCGGTCTGGATCGCCAATTTCGTCCTGATGGACTACGGCACGGGCGCGATCTTCGCCTGCCCGGCGCATGACCAGCGTGACCTGGATTTCTGCCGCAAGTACGGCCTGCCGGTGAAGCCGGTCGTGCTGCCACCCGGGGAGGACCCCGCGACCTTCCAGGTCGGCGACGAGGCCTATACGGGCCCCGGGACCATCTACAACTCAGGCTTCCTGGACGGTCTGGACATCGAGGGCGCCAAGGCCGCCGCCATCGCCCGCATCGAGGGCCAGGGCGACGGCGAGGGGGCGGTCGTGTTCCGCCTGCGTGACTGGGGCGTCTCGCGCCAGCGCGCCTGGGGCTGCCCGATCCCGTTCGTCCACTGCGAGACGGACGGCGTGGTCCCGGTCCCGAAGGACCAGCTGCCGGTCAGCCACCCCGACGACATCGAGTTCGGCAAGTCCGGCAATGCCCTGGAGCGCCACCCGACCTGGAAGCACACCACCTGCCCCAAGTGCGGCGGGCCGGCGACGCGCGAGACCGACACGCTGGACACCTTCGTGGACAGCTCCTGGTATTTCGCGCGCTTCGCCAACGCCCACTCGGAAGAAGCCATCGACAAGGACGCCGCCGATTACTGGCTGCCGGTGGACCAGTACATCGGCGGTATCGAGCATGCGGTGCTGCACCTGCTCTACGCCCGCTTCGTCACCAAGGCCCTGGCCGACGACGGGCAGCTCTCCGTACGTGAGCCCTTCGCCGGCCTGTTCACGCAGGGGATGATCACCCACGAGACCTACCGCCGGCAGAACGGTGAGTGGGTCGAACCCAAGGAGGTGGAGTTCACCGCCGAGGGGAACACGCGCCGCGCCCGCCTGGGCGGGACCGGCGAGCCCCTGATCATCGGCGACGTCGAGAAGATGTCGAAGTCGAAGAAGAACACCGTCACCCCCGACGAGATCTTCGAGGTCTACGGCGTGGACGCCGCGCGGCTGTTCACGCTGTCCGACAGCCCGCCGGAGCGCGACGCCCAATGGACCACCGGCGGCGTCCAGGGCGCCTGGCGCTTCGTCAACCGCGTCTGGGAGGAGTTCGACAGCCAGCCGGCGGACGCCTCCACGGCCCCGGCGGACCCCGAGCTGCGCCGCGCCACCCACAAGCTGATCAGGCAGGTGACGGAGGCGATCGACAGCTTCCGCTTCAACTCCGGCATCGCGCGCCTCTATGAGTTCCTGAACCTCCTGAAGGCCAACCCCGCGAAGGCCGCGTCCCCCGCGGTCCTGGCCGCGCGCCAGGAGGCGCTGAGCGCCTTCGCCCGCCTGATCGCGCCCTTCACGCCGCACCTGGCCGAGGAGTGCTGGACCCGAGTGGGTGGGTCGGGGATGGTCGTGCATGCGCCCTGGCCGGACTTCGACCCCGCGCTGACGGAGGACGCCGTTCGGACCCTGCCCGTGCAGGTCAACGGCAAGCGCCGCGGCGAAATCGTCGCCCCGGCGGGGGCCGAAGCAGCCGATGTGGAGCAGATCGTGCTGGCCGATCCCGAGATCGCCGGGAAGCTGGAAGGGCTTACCATCCGGAAGATCATTGTGGTCAAGGACCGCATCGTGAATATCGTGGCCTCATGAAGCGTCTCCTCACCCCTGCCAGCCTCGCAGCCGCTCTGGCGCTTGGCGGCTGCGCCGGCTTCCAGCCGCTCTACGCCGAGACGGCGGTGGTGAAGAACCTGGCCGCGATCGAGGTGACGGCGCCCCAGGGCCGGACCGGCTACCTGATCCGCCAGCACCTGGATGACGCCTTCGCCAAGAACCACTCCGCGGCGCCCGCTTATTCCATGGAGCTGGCGCTGGGCGAGGCGCGCTATCCCCGCGGCGTGCGCATCGACAACACGGCCACCCGCTACGAGTACGTTCTGAACGCGACCTATGTGCTCCGGTCCCAGCCCAGCGGAGCGGTGGCCAAGCAGGGCAACGTCCGCGTCGAGCTCACCTACGACAGCGCCGACCAGCCCTATGCCTCGATAAGCGCCCAGCAGGACGCCCAGGACCGCGCCGCGCAGGAGGCCGCGCGCCGCATCCAGGTGGAGCTAGCCGTATGGCTGGCCAACACCGGCAAGGTTGCCGCCCGCTGAGACTTCACCGGTGAGGTTGGAATGATCCTCTCCAAGCGGCCGGATATCGAGCGCTTCCTGGGACGACCCGATCCGTCCGTCCGCGCCGCCCTGGTCTATGGCCGCGACATCGGCATCGTGCGCGACCGCGGCCAACAGTTGGCGAGCAAGCTGGTCCCCAACCCCGACGACCCGTTCGACGTGGCGGTCCTGACCGAACAGGACCTGGCCGACGATGGCGGCAGGCTGGAGGGCGAGCTCACCGCCCAGTCGCTGATGGGCGGCCGACGGCTGGTGCGCCTGCGCATCGCCGCCGAAAAGCCCGTGGCGGACAAGCTGGCGGCCGAGGCCCTGGACCGCCACGTCAAGGGCGAGCTCAACCCCGACGCCTTCTTCCTGATCGAAGCCGGGAATCTTGGCCGCGACTCCGCGCTCCGCAAGGCCTGCGAAAAGGCGGCCGGCGCGGCGGCCATCCCCTGCTACGAGGACGAGGCCGGCGACGTGGCGCGCCTGGTCCGCGACACCCTCGCCAAGGACAACCTGGCCCTTAACACCGAGGCGCTGGCCCTGTTCGTCGCCCGCATGCCAAAGGAGCGCGGCGTCGCGCGCCAGGAGATCGAGCGGCTGGCCCTCTACCTGGGCCCCGGCAGCGGCGCCAGCGCTACGCCCGGCGACCTGGAGCCGTTCCTCGGAGTCGAGCCGGACGCGTCGCTGTTCGACGCGGCGTCCGACGCCTTTGGCGGCCGGCTCGGAGAGGCCCAGGCGGGCCTGCGGCGCGCCGCCCAGGAGGGCGAGAGCGGCCCCGCCGCCGTCAGGGCGCTCGGCATGCATCTGGGCAAGCTGCGGCGCACGCTGACCCTGGCCAAGGCCGGCGCCGGCCTGGCCGAAGCCGCCAAGGCCTCTGGCGTGTTCTGGAAACAGGAACGGGAGTTCCTACGGCAGGCCCGCGCCTGGACCCTGCCCGACCTCGACCGCATCCAGCCCGAGATCCTCGCCGCCGACCGCGCCTGCAAGACGACGGGCTCGCCCGACCGCCTGATCGCGGAGAGACTGGCCCTCACGGTGGCGGGCCGGGCGCGGCGTCTGGGGCTGTAACCTGATCCGCGGTCGTCAGTTCGCCTCCCAGCGCGCCAGCACCTCCGCCGGGTCGTGGCCCAGGGCACGGATGCGGGCCTGCCAGCGTTCCAGGGCGACCTCATAGTATTCGAGGATGCAGGGGTCGCAGCCGCGCTGGCAGCACTCCTGCGGGTCCGGCTTCGCCGGTGGCCGCGGGAGGTCGCCGGTCATCAGGCGCGCGCCATCACCAGGCAGCCGTTGGTGCCGCCGAAGCCGAAGCTGTTGCTCATCACCGTCTCCAGGGCGACGTCCTGGCGCTGCCGCACGATCGGCAGGTCGGCGAACGCCGGGTCGAGGTTCTCGATGTGGGCGCTCTCGGCGGCAAAGCCGTTGTTCAGCATCAGCAGCGAGTAGATCGCTTCCTGCGCGCCGGCGGCGCCCAGGCTGTGGCCGGTGATCGACTTGGTGGACGAGATCAGCGGCGGCTTGTCGCCGAACACAGCGCGCACCGCCTCCATCTCCTTCACGTCGCCCACGGGAGTGCCGGTGCCGTGCGGGTTCAGGTAGTCGATCTTGCGACCGGAGGCGTTGGCCAGCCGCATGCAGCGCGCCGCGCCCTCGCCGGAGGGGGCCACCATGTCGAAGCCGTCGGAGTTGGCCGCATAGCCGACGATCTCGCCGTAGATCTTCGCTCCCCGCGCCTTGGCCCGCTCGTACTCCTCCAGCACCACGATCCCGGCCCCGCCGGCGATCACGAAGCCGTCGCGGTCGGCGTCATAGGCGCGGCTGGCCACCGAAGGCCGGTCGTTGAACTTCGAGCTCATGGCACCCATGGCGTCGAACAGCACGCTCAGCGTCCAGTCCAGCTCCTCCGTGCCGCCGGCGAACACCACATCCTGCTTGCCCATCAGGATCTGCTCGTAGCCGACGCCGATACAGTGCGTGGAGGTGGCGCAGGCCGAGCTGATCGAGAAGTTCAGGCCGCGGATCTTGAACCAGGTGGCCAGCGTCGCCGAGGGGCCGGAGCTCATCGCCTTGGGCACCGCGAAGGGGCCGACCCGCTTTGGGCCGCGGGTCCTGGCGGTTTCGGCGGCTTCGACGATCGAGCGCGTCGAGGCTCCGCCGGAACCGACGATCAGGCCGGTCTTCTCGTGACTGACCTCAGCCTCCTCGAGCCCCGAGTCGGCGATCGCCTGCTCCATGGCGATGTGGCTGAAACCCGTGCCCTGAGCCAGGAAGCGGGCGGCCCTTCGGTCCACCATGGCCTCCCAGTCGATCTGCGGCGGAGCGTGGACCTGGCAACGGAAGCCCAGCTCGGCGTACTCCGGCGCCGCCACGACGCCAGATCGCGCCTCGCGCAGGGAGGCCAGCACCTCGTTTGTGTTGTTGCCGATGGACGAGACCACGCCCATTCCGGTGACGACGACGCGACGCATGATTCCTTCCCGGCTTTACGCGGCTAGGCGCGTTGATACAGGCCGACCCGAAGGTCCTGCGCTGTATAGATGGGCTTCCCGTCGGCTTCTAACACCCCGTCACCGATGCCCATGACCAG
>NZ_CADEGK010000154.1 GCF_902826855.1 uncultured Phenylobacterium sp.
CCCCGCCGATATCGTCCGGAATCTCCCTCAAATAGCTCTGCCCCTTCTGCAGGCGCCGCCCCAGCGTTTCGATGAATCCCTCGTAGCGCTCACGCCCCTTGGCCTGCGCCGACGCCTGAGCATCGTTCGGTAAGGGCGGCGTGATCGTCAGCCAGAAGCGGACGAAGAGGGCCAGTGTCTCAGCGGTGACGCCAAGGTCGCGCTCCAAGCGCTGTACCTGGCGCGACAGGCGATCAAGGCGGCGGGCGAAAGCGGCTTCGCGCTTGTCCGCGCCATCAGGTGACAGGAATGACGCAACCGCGGCCTCGACGATCGCGGAGCGGGAGAGCTTCTTGCGGTCGGCGAGATCGGCGATCTGGCGGAGCATCTCGGGCGGGAAATAAACGTTCATCCGGTCGCGCATGGTTACCTCACAGATCGATGCCGTCATTGGGATCGAGCGCGACCTGTCTCGCCACGCCGCGCATCTGCTGGCGCAGCGCCTGACGCTGCCGCGCCGCGTCTTCCGGCTCATCGTCAAGCATGATGGAAAACTCATCGGCCGCGGCAGGTCCGGTTGTTTCCTTGGCGATCGCGACATGGTCGGGCAGTTCGGGCTCGCGCCGCAGCCCGCCATTGGCTGCGTCTTCCGCCTTGTTGAGCTGGGCCGCGAGGTCTGCGTCGGGCCGCTGCGGCTTCAACCCGGACCAGGCGTCCTTTCGGGTCGAACGCCCGCATTTCGCAGGGTCGGGCGATGGCAGGATGCGCTCCTTGAAGCGGCGATCCTCGAAATAGCGGGCCTTCTTGGCTCGGATGGGATGGACACCGGCGGCCATGACGATCTCGTCGGTCGCTGGCAGTTGCATCACTTCGCCGGGAGTGAGGAGCGGCCGCGCCGTCTCCGAGCGCGAGACCATCAGGTGACCGAGCCATGGGCTGAGCCGATGCCCGGCATAGTTCCGCATCGCCTTCATCTCGGTCGCGGTGCCGAGCGCGTCGCTCACGCGCTTGGCGGTGCGTTCGTCATTGGTCGCGAAGCTCACCCGCACATGGCAGTTGTCGAGGATCGCATTGTTCGGGCCATAGGCCTTCTCGATCTGGTTCAATGACTGGGCGATGAGGAATGACTTCAGGCCGTAGCCGGCCATGAAGGCTAGCGCGCTCTCAAAGAAGTCGAGCCGGCCGAGCGCTGGAAACTCGTCGAGCATCATCAGCACGCGGTGGCGCCGGTCCCGCGCATGCAGATCTTCGGTCAGGCGCCGGCCGATCTGGTTCAGCACCAGCCGGATGAGCGGCTTCGTCCGGGAGATGTCCGATGGCGGAACCACCAGGTAGAGCGTCGCCGGCTTCTCGTCGGCGATGAGGTCGGCGATCCGCCAGTCGCAGCGGCGCGTCACCTCCGCCACCACCGGGTCGCGATAGAGGCCCAGGAAGGACATGGCGGTGGACAGGACGCCCGAGCGCTCGTTGTCGCTCTTGTTCAGGAGTTCGCGCGCCGTCGACGCCACGACGGGATGAGGGCCGCCGGCTCCGAGATGCGGCGTCGTCATCATCGCCTTCAACGTCGCCTCGATCGGACGGCGCGGATCCGACAGGAAGGCGGCGACGCCGGCGAGCGTCTTCTCCTCCTCCGCGTACAGCACGTGCAGGATGGCGCCGACGAGCAGCGAATGGCTCGTCTTCTCCCAGTGATTGCGCTTGTCAAGCGAACCCTCGGGATCGACGAGCACGTCGGCGACGTTCTGCACGTCGCGGACCTCCCACTCGCCGCGCCGCACCTCCAGGAGCGGATTGTAGGCGGCCGACTTGGCGTTGGTCGGATCGAACAGCAGAACGCGACCGTGTCGCGCCCGAAAGCCGGCGGTCAGCTGCCAGTTCTCCCCCTTGATGTCGTGGACGATGGCGGAGCCCGGCCAGGTCAGGAGCGTCGGGACAACGAGACCGACACCCTTGCCTGATCGGGTCGGTGCGAAGCACAGGACGTGCTCCGGTCCATCGTGCCGCAGATAGGCGTCGCCGAGCTTGCCGAGAACGACGCCATCAGGTCCGAGCAGACCCGCTGCCTTCACCTCCCGCAGTTCAGCCCAGCGAGCCGACCCATAGGTCTCGACGTTCTTCGCCTCCCGGGCACGCCATACTGACATCGCAATGGCGACCGCGATGGAGATGAAGCCGCCTGAGGCGGCGATCACCGCGCCTTCGACGAAAATCGGCGGCGCATAGGCGTCATAAAAATACCACCACCAGAAGAAGGCGGGTGGGTAGTAGACCGGCCAACCCGCCAGATCGAACCACGGCGTGCCGAGCTGCGCCTGAAACCCGAGCCGCCAGGCGGTCCATTGGGTCGCGCCCCAGGTCGTGAACAGCACGATGAGGAACACGGTGGTGATCTGGCCCCAGAGGATTTTCGTCGCGGACATCGGCGGCGGTCCTTTCTTCCTTGTCGGTTAGAGGGCGAGCCCGCGCTTGCGGCCGAGACCCCATTCGATGCCCCCGCCGTCCTTCACGGCGCCGGCGACATGCTGGCCGAGCCTGCGTTCGATCTCGCGGGACCAGGGCACGAGCTGGAAGCCGAGGCCCCCATCGCGTGCCGTGCTCTCGATCATCGCGAATCGGCCGGAGGAGAGGTCGAGACGCTGGCGATAGATGCCGGCGACCTGATCACCGGCGGATGCCTTTATGTGTTGCAGCCCGGTCTCGGCGGAGAGGCTCGCACCGACTGCATCCAGTTCGCGCCGCCGCAGTGTGGCGAGGAGGTCGCGCTGCAGGATGATCCGCTGGCCCTGGCGGCGACCGAGGCCTTGGTCTGCGAGATGCTCGGCCCGTGCCTGCAGGGCGTCGCGTACCTCCCGCCCAAAGCCTCCCATCGAAAGCGGCATAGGGTCCGCTTCCACCAGCCGATGGTCCAGCCAGGTGGCTCCCTGCGCCCTGATCTGCCGGCTGAGATCGAGGTCTGACCGGGAGGCGAGAACGAGCGTCGGGCGCGGCTCATCGGCTCGGCCAAAGCGCCGAACCTCCACGATGCCGCCGATCGCAGGCGCATGCTCGAAGGCCTCGACACCGCGGAACCGGACATGGTGGGCGCGGCCGTCGGTGCCGTCGATCACTGCATAGGCTTCGCCCGTCAGCTCGTCGTGCAGCCCACGATCGATCAGCCGCCCGATGATCGGCGCCTGTCCGCTGTCGCCTTCGATGACATAGTCGGCGACAGCGCGATCTTCACCGCGCTCGACGAAGGCGCGGTGCATCGTCTTGATGATGTCGCCGCGAAGTCCGAGGTCGCGCAGGTGGCGTTCGGCGTCGAGCCCGACCATCCACTCGCCGGGAGTGGCGGAAGACGCGAGGCCCATCTTCTCCAGGTGCTGAAGTCGACCGATCATGAGCCGGCGGGTCTGGGGATCACCAGCACCGGACTGCTCGGGACGTAGATCGATGAAACCGGTCTCGTCGGCTGCGATGCGGATCTCGACATCGAGGCGCGTCCAGCGCTCGGCTGTGATTTCGCGCTCGAGCGCCGTCTTGATCTCGTGCTCCGGCTTCGGACCGAGCTCGATCGACACCAGGTCCTCCGCCCGGGAGCGTAAGCCGCGGCTGATGTAATCGCGGGAGATGACGAGGTCGGCGCCCTCAGCGTCGATGCCCCGCACCAGCAGATGAACGTGGGGATTGTCGGTGTTCCAGTGATCGACCGCGACCCAATCGAGCCGGGTGCCGAGGTCGGTTTCCATCTGGCGCGCGAGGTCGCGCGTGAAGGCGCGCAGGTCCGTCATCTCACCGGCGTCTTCGGGCGAGATGATGAAACGGAAATGGTGCCTGTCATCCTTCGAGCGCGCGGCGAAACCGGCGTCATCGGCGTGGTCGTTTTCGACATCGAACATCACGGCCTTTTCGCCGTCGCGCGTGACGCCGTCGCGCTTGAGGTAGGAGAGGTGGGCATGGAGCGGCGCGGACCGAAAAGCCCGGCCCTGGTGGCGGGCGATCCGCGCTTTGACGACGACGCGGCGCGACGAGCTGAAGAGCCGTGCGCGGCTGAACGCGATGCGTCCTCGCCCGAAGGTCGAACGGCCATAGCCGGACGCCTTGCGCCCCGGACCGCCACCAGTGCTGACATGCCCCGAGCGCTTGGCGGCGCGCAGGACCTGATTGATGAAGCTCTTGGGCTTCGGCGCCCGCGTCGAACCGATGCGGCCTGGCCGGACCCGGAAGTCGCTGTCGCCATCGCTCATCGCCGGCCTCCGGCGGGCCAAACGATGGACAGTGCCGGCAATGTCGTTGAAATAGCGTGGAAAATAGCCGGAACCGGCACTGCCCCCGACCGACCGGCACGCGAGAAGCCATGCGAAAGCAATGGCTTGCACGAGAGTGGCGAGCCGCTTTTATCTCGCCGTCTGTTGGTCGTGTCTGCTTCGCTCCAACCGCCCCATGCCGCCCGTTTCCGGAAGCTCGCTACACCGCGCCAGAGTGCGATCCTGGTCATGGGCGCCCCCCATCGCTGGCGCGCGTCACGAAGATGCCTGCCGTCTGCGTCGAAGCGGCGATTGGGGGTTGCTGCGGATCTGCCGTCCGGCCGGCGTTCTTTTGACGATCGGGCTGCGATCGTTCTGCACCAGCGCTGCCATCGGAGCGCGCGACGAACAGCGGCGACCGAGTCCAGGCGAGCGGGTCGACGGTCGCGACAGCGATGCCGGTAGCGAGGGGCTCACTGCCAATCAGCGGCGCGAGCGCTGACACATAGGCGATGGTCTCAGCGGGCAGCGCGCGGCCCGCTGAGAGATAATCATCGTAGCGCCCGGGACCGGCATTGTAGGCCGCGAGGAAGCCCGGCGCGCCGTAGCGGTCGTGCATTTCACGCAGATAGGCTGCACCGGCGAGGATGTTGTCGCGCGGGTCAAAGGGATCGGCGCCCAGACCGTGGCGCGCGCGGAGGTACGCCCAGGTCGCGGGCATGATCTGCATGAGCCCCATCGCGCCCTTGGGCGAGACGGCACGGACCCGACCGCCGCTCTCGACGCGCATGACCGCCCAGATCCAGCGCTCGGGAATGCCGAACCGCTGCGCCGCCTCGGCGACCGCTTGCGCGTGGGGCGAGGCTGCAGCGGTTCGCTCGATGGACGATGTCTGCGCCACAGACGACGCGGGCATCACGCCGGCAAAGACCAGGCCGGAAAGGAGAAGGACGGGCAGTCGGCAGGCGACCCGTTTCGCACCGACGGCGGTGTGGCGACGAGAGACGCGCATCGGTCAATCCCGCTCGCTGCGCTTGGTCGGCCGGTTCCAGTAGAGCCCCCAAGCTGACTTGTTGTCCGCCGACTGGAACAGGTTGGCCCGGATTGGCTGCGCGAAAGTCGGATCGTCGAGCTGCAACGACACATACTCGCCGGCCTTCTCGCCGGTGCGCTTCCATCCAGCCCCCACTTCCGGCCCATCGGCATCGTCGCCGAGGTGAACGCGATAGTCGGGCGCGTTCTCCGCGTCGGAATGCTCCGCCGGGACGAGCACCAGAGCTGCATCGAGTGCGAGCGTGCGGATGCGGCCGCCAAAGCCGCTCTTGGTGCGGGTAAATTCTCCGATCAGGGTCATGGCAACCTCCTTGGCGATGTGGTGGAACGGGTCATGGCTGCGCCGTCTACCCAAGTCGGCGCGCGCCAGACGAAGCGACCGTTGCCGTCTTCGTCGGTGTACAGAGGAGTGGCCCGCCCGATCACAGTGGTGACGGCGAGAGGCCCGAAGTAGCGGCCGTCGAGGCTGTCTCGGACGGCGATATTCATGAGGAAGAGTTCGCTCGCGCCGAGCCGGTGGCAGCCCTGCCAGATGGGCAGCGTGCGTCCCAGACGGTCGTGGTCGAGCGCATTGCCGACGGGGGTTCCATCGACTGTGATGTCAGCGCCCGAACGGCAGACGGTCTGGCCAGGCAGTGCGGCAACGCGCTTCAAGAGCGGCACGCCGCGCGGCAGATAACCCCGGTCCGCGAGGAAGGCGGCAAGCGGCTCCGGCGCATTGACCGCGACAAGGTCGGTGACCTCGAGCGGGGTAGCCGAGCCGATCTCATAGAGGCCGACCGGCACACTGGCCGATGCGTTCCAGACAAGCCGCGGTGCCGTGTTGACCACCGCGAGCGTGATCAGCAGGAGCGCGGCACCCGTGGTCGTCAGCAGGTAGCCGGCGCGCGTCATGGCTCTGCTCTCTGTCGCAAGCGCCACGCGCGGTGCTGCTGGCGGGAGTAGGCTCGCGGGACGTCACCGGCGGCGAGCCGGTTGTGGACATGGCGCCAATAGTCAGGCGCAGCTTCGGCGGGATCGATGTCGAGCGCTTCGATCGCGTCGGTCAGAAGCAGTACGCGTTCGACGCTCGGCCAGCCGCTCGTTTGCAGCAGGATTTCACCACCGGGCCGTACCGAGGGCAGCGTCTGATAGCCTTCGCCCGCACTGACGGCGCGCAGGATGTCGATGCGTGAGACGACGGTGCCAAAGCCATTCGAGGCCCAGCGGACGAAGGCGAAGACAGCCCCGGCGGGGAAGCTGAGGACGCGACGCCGCCGGTCGAGGATCTGTTCGTGGACCGCATGGCCGAAGCGAATCCAGTGTTCGACCTGCTTCTCGCGCCAAACCAGTTCGACCTCGGTGAGCCGACCCGAAGGTGATGACGGCCGAACGCCCGCTGCGCCATGAATTGCCGGAGCGTTCATTGCCCGTCCCCCTCGGCAGGAAATGCGTTCGCGAGCAGCTCGCGCAGCATGTCAGCGACGGTTTGGCCGCGCTGGAACGCGGTGACCTTGATCCGGCCGCGCAGGTCCGGCGTGACGTCGATGGTGAGGCGCGCGGTGTAGGCGATAGCGTCAGCCCTGCGTCCGCGCGGATCGTCGGCGGCCTTGATCCAGGTGTCCGGGTCGCCGGGCCGCGCGGCGAAGCTGCGCCTGGTCATGGTGCGAGCCTCCCGACTTCGGTGCAGAGCGCGGCGACCTCGCGCGCACCGGCGCGCTGGCCATCGAGTTCCGAGATCAGGCGGCCGGATTGCGCGGCATCCGCGAAGCCGACGCGTTGGCCGATCGCGCTCGCCAGCACCGGCGGATCATGTTCGGCGAGCGCCTTGGCGGTCTCGCGCGCGATGACGGTGCGCGCGCCGCAGCGGTTGAGCACGAAACGCGCGACGAGCGACGGGCGGAACAGGCGTGCTTCACGGAGCAGTGCCAGCATCTCGGCCGACGCCCATCCGTCGAAGGGCGATGGCTGAACCGGGATAAGGACGAGATCGGCGGCAAGCACGGCCGAGCGCATGAGGCCGGCGACGCGCGGCGGCCCATCGATCACCACATGATCGGCGCCGCGCGCCAGTTCGGGCGCTTCGCGGTGCAAGGTGTCGCGCGCCAGTCCGATGACGGCGAATTGGCGGGGCAGGCCTTCACGGGCGCGGGCTTCGGACCAGTCGAGCGAGGAACCCTGCGGATCGGCGTCGATGAGCATGACACGCTGGTCGCGGCTGGCCCATTCGCCGGCGAGATGGAGCGCGAGCGTCGTCTTTCCGACGCCGCCTTTCTGGTTGAGCAACGCGACGATCATGACCGCGCGCTCCGTCGGCCGCGGGGAGGTTTTCCACCGTCGCTCCGCTCCAACAAGAAGTTAGATTCTTTGTTAGACTCTAAGTTAAGGCTCGGAATCGCTGTTTCAGGCCAGAGGGTTAGCTGCGATCCGCGCGCCCGAAGTCCCGAGGCGGCTGCGCCCGAAATCCCGATACCATTTGCGCCCGAAGTCCCGATCGCATCCACAACGCCATCCACAGGGCCTGTGGACAAGCTGATAGGGCGGATGAGCAAGCGTTCCTGACGACCGGCGCGCTCCAAAGCCAAGCGATAGCCGGGTAGCGGCTGGCGGGCGACGATGCGGCGGATGTCGATGGCGAAGTCGGAGACGCGCGCCAGGCTACCCGATTTTGCGTGCAGGTGCGCAATGTCGAAGGTCCAGCCCGCAGGCTGACGGCCGGCATGTTTGCGGGCGACCCGATAGAGCCAGCGCTCGATGCCGCCGGTCAGCCGGAAATAGGCGGGATCGATGGCGAGGACGAGCGAGCGGTCGATGACACCGCGATAGAGCCAGTCGGGTAGGACAAACTCCATGCCCTCCACACGGCCGTCGCGCGTTGTGCATTCCCCCCACTCGTTGATCCAGGAGAATTGCTGGCGCCGCCAATGCTCGCCGTTGCGGATCGTGGTTTGGATGACGGTCGACTGCAGGCGCGCCAACGCGCCCTTCAACAGCCGGTAATCGCGCGATCCGGTCTGACGTCCGATCGCGGTCAGGAGCTGATAAGGGGTGAAGCGCAGGAAGCGTGAGGTCTGGAACCCGAGGTTTGCGGCTTCGACGATCTGGCTTGCGGCCCAGATCAGGATATCGGCGTCCCAGATGGTCGCCATGCCATGCTCGGGGACCGCGAACACTTCGACATGGACGTCGCCGGCCTCGTAGAGGATCGGCGTGGTGCGTTTGGCTTTGGCCAGCGAGAAGAAGGGCCGCTCCATCAGATCGCGCTGATCGCGCGGGCTGGCGTCACCGGTGGCGACGACGAACGGATCGAGCCGTGATCGTTCGCTTGGGGAGAGGGGGCGTTGCCGTGGCGGCATGTCGGACGGCTCAGCGGGCTTGGCCGCCGCCGAAGGCAGGCGTTATGGCGGCATGGCGCTTGGCGGGAAGGACACTGCCGCGCGGATCAGACGTCGAGGTGACGAAGCCGCGGTCTGCCCAGGCTTTCAGGTCCTCGAGCGCGTAGACGACGCGCCCGCCGAGCTTTCGATAGGCGGGACCGGTGCCGTAGGTCCGGTGTTTTTCAAGCGTGCGATCCGAGAGACCAAGGAAGCGGGCCGCTTCGGGTGTGCGGAGAAAGCGTTGCGGCACACCGGCGCCATTTGGTGACATGATCGGGCCTCCGAGGTTGCACGAGAGCCGCTGGGGGACAGCGGCGGTTGGCGGCTACCCTGGCGGAGCGCGACGTTGCGGAAGGAGTGGGAAGCTGGCGGGAGCAAATCCCCACACACGGCCTGCTAGCGTCGACGGCGATGACTGAGCAGGCGTCGATAGCCGCCAGCGATCATGGCGAGGCCGCCGCGCACAAGTTCCATGGTGGCGAACCGGCGTGAGGATGTTTTCCAGGGTTCATCGGCAAGGTCGCGCGTGCCGAACAGGATCGCGGCGATCTCGCGGTAGCTGGCGCCGCTGAGACGGCCGTCTACAGCCTGCAACATCCGTCGCGCACGGTGACGCTGCTGCCGCGTTAGCCGCGTGTCGGCCGGGACCGAGCGGCCATGGAGCGAACTTAATAGGCGGGCGACTGCCTCGAGCCGATCGAACCCGTCGGGGCCGAGCGGAATGACGGCCGCCGTGCCCTCGGCACCACTCGCGCCGGCGAAGCGCAGGATCTGAAGCCGTTCGCCGTTCGTCAGGCGATGAAGGAAGTGGAAGCCTTGCGCGTCTGACTGACCAGCCGCGTGGCCCTTAATGGTTGGCGACTTGTCGTCTTTGGGCAGGATAGCGGGCGGCGCGGTCAGCAGCACAACGCCAGTGTTCAATGTGGGTGCCCAGATGGGCGCGGCCTCTCTGGCGTCGAGGGCAGGCGACACCAGGAAATCGCAGCCCCCATCGAGACCTCGTCGCCTCGGTTGCTGCAGTGTCGGCGTTCGGTTCCACCTGAGCGGCCTCGAAGTCGCGCTGATAGTCTTCGTTCCGGCGCAGCCATTCCCAGGCGAGTTCAGGCGAGACGAGGTCTTCGACGTAGTCGTAGTGCTCGGATGATCGCCAATGCGAGATGTCGGGGGTCATGCATCCTCCGCCAGCAAACCTGCAGCAGCTTCGCTGGGCAGGATTCCGTCACGCGAACCAAAGCGGAAGCCGGAGAATAGGAAACGGGCGATGCCGCCGCGGCATCACCCCCGCATCACCGGCGCGGATGCTCGTGTGCGAGCTCGCGGTAGCCGTGCTGGGTCATCCATCTGGCGCGGTCGAGATGGCTGTCGTGGACGCGGCGGGCGCGCTCCGGTTCGGCAGCCGGGTCGATACCGAACAGGATCAATACGGCTTCTTCCCATGCCGCGCCGTCCGACGCAGCATCGAGGAGACGGAGGTAGAGCGTCATGTGCTGACGGTCATAGTCGGTGACCGACGCGCTCTCGGGCGGCCGTTCGAGGAATTCTGCCTTGGTCACGAAGCCCCACCTGGAATCACAGTGCCCCTGTGTGTGGGGATGGCGTTAACCAAGCCCGACTTCGACGGCAACGGGTATGGTTGTTGGCCCGCAATGCGGGTTGGCCGTCGTGAACCGGCGCTAGCGTCTCTTCCGCATGTCGCTGGTGGCTTTTCGGCCATGGACGAGCATCACCCCTTCACCTTGGTCGGACACTAGGAGAAGGATGCCGTTCGCCTCGAGTGCCCGGCGCACCTGATCGCGTGTGCTCTCATACACCTTCAAGTCGCTTTCCGACTCGAGGCGCTTGAGCGCGGTCAGTGATACTCGGGCTGCGTCAGCGAGCGTCTCCTGTGTCCAACCCAGCAGCGCGCGTGCGGCCCGCGACTGTCGGGCGGTGATCATGCATGATCACCTCCCACCAGGGCCTACGCGCACGCCAGAACTACGACTATAATAGTCGTTCTTAGCTTCTCAGGCCAGACTGAAGAGCGTCTATTGCGGTCGTTCGAGTAGTTCAGGCCGCAAGCTGATTCGGATGCTTTGGCAGGCGAAGACCCCGTCCGGATCGACCGGACGGGGCGTCGCTGGAGCCTCAGTCGCCGTTGCGGCGGCTGGGGCGGGACCAGATGAGGCTGAACCCTTCGCCGTCCTCGTCGTCGAACAGGTTGGCGTAGATCGGGGCGTTGAAGCTCGGGTCGTCCAGCTTGAGACCAAGATAGTCGCGGCCCTCGTTGGAGCGCTTGGACCAGGCGGCGCCGATCTCGGCGCGACCGACCAGGACGCGGTGGCTGGGGGCGTTCTCGCCCGTGGCGCGGGTCTCGGGGACGATGCGGACGTTCTTGGCCTGAACGCTCAGGGTGACGATTTCGCCGGTGAACTCGTTCGTGCCGGTCTTCTTGAAGGTGCCGATGGTCGCCATGTCAGTTCTCCTTGATCTGAAGTCTCGAGCCCGCACCATTGCGGCCTCGATGGCGATCGATGGGCCGGAGACGATCGACGGCGCACTCCTGCCTGGGGTCCCCAGTTTGCTGGGGTAGGCTTGGGGCCTGACAGCAAAGGAGGAACTTTCTTGTCGCGCGAGGAATGACGGCGCAGC
>NZ_CADEGK010000155.1:0-4370 GCF_902826855.1 uncultured Phenylobacterium sp.
TGCAGCAGGTGGCGTTACGTGTCGCCGATCCGGAGAGGTTCCATACGATAACCGTCGTGGCGAACGCAGAGCATCGCTTCGTTGTCGCAGAACAGCTTCGCCAGGTCGGCGCCGCCAACGCTCGGATCGTGCTTGAGCCCGTCTCGCGCAATACAGCGCCCGCGATCATCGCAGGCGTACTCGCGGCCACTCGCTGCGATGAGGATGCGTTGGTTCTCGTGATGCCAGCCGACCACGATATTCCTGATGTGGCGGCGTTCCGAGCCTCCGTTGCGCTCGGGGCGAAGGTCGCCGAGGGTGGCGCGCTGGTGCTATTCGGGATCGATCCTACCGGCCCGGAGACCGGCTATGGCTATATTTGCGCTGGCGAGGCCCTACCCGCTGGAGGACGCCGGGTGGCCGCCTTCGTTGAAAAACCGGACGTGACGCGCGCCACGTCCTTCCTAGCCGCAGGCGACCACTACTGGAACAGCGGCATCTTCCTGCTGCCCGCCAGCCTGCTGCTCGCGGAGATGAATCGTTGCGAACCGGCGATCGTCACCGCAATGGAGGCGGCCATCGCCGGGGCCGGAGCCGATATAGACTTCCTGCGCCTGGATCCCGTGGCCTTTGCCGCGAGCCCATCGATCTCGCTCGACCATGCGGTCATGGAGCGCACCTCACGAGCCGCGGTCGTACCGGCGACGTTCCGCTGGAGCGACGTCGGAGCATGGTCATCGCTCTGGCGCGCCGGTCGCCAGGATGAGGATGGAAATGTCGCCCTGGGCGATACGCTCATCGAACAGACCCGTCGCACCTACGTGCGCAGCGACGGACCACTTGTTGCGACGCTAGGTGTGGAGGACCTGATTGTCGTGGCGACCGACGACGCCGTCCTCGTCGCGCACCGCGACGCCGAGCAGTCGGTGAAGAAGGTGGTGGAGCGCCTCCGCTTACTGCCCCACTCGGCCGCGACTCAGACAGCGAGGGTCTATCGCCCATGGGGCTGGTACGAAAGTGTGCATAGCGGCGAGCATTTTCAGGTGAAGCATCTGACTGTGAAACCCGGCGCTCGGCTTTCTCTGCAGAAGCATCAACACCGGGCGGAACATTGGGTGGTCGTCGGCGGCCACGGGGAAATTACCGTGGACACCCATCGAACCTTGCTGGGTGTCAACGAGTCCGTGTTCGTTCCCCGAGGCGCGACCCACCGACTCTCCAATCCTGGCGCGGCGCCGCTGCATGTTATCGAGGTGCAGATTGGCGCGTACTTGGGCGAGGACGACATTGTCCGGTTCGAGGACGACTACGCGCGCATCGCCGACCTTACCTCGGCTCCCGCTCCTCACCGCCATGTTGACGTCACAGGGCCTACGCTTGAACTCACCCCCGCCCAGCCCCCGGCCCCCGCTCCCCCGGAACCTGCGGGCTATCGGCTAGCGCAACGTGTCTGGAAGGCGTTGCCCCTGCCGCTGGGGGTCCGCGAGCAGGCGACGAACCTCCTCTATCGAACCTTTCCGCTGGCTCAACAGGTAGCTGTCCACGATCGCGTAGGAGAGGCCGCGCAAACGCTTTCGCCTCGGCCAAGTTCGGACATCCTCGCGGGGCCGTTCATTCTCAGCGGCTTTCTCGGCGACGTGAGCGGCATAGGTCGGGGCGGGCGAATGTCGCGAGATGCGCTGCGCGCTGCAGGAATCGCGCCGATCTTGCATGACATGCGAAAGGACCCTTTTGGATGGACTCCCGCTGCAAGTGGCGGGGTGTGGTTCGGTCACTGCAACGCGCCCCAGGCCACAGAGTTTCTGGCTCGCACGGCAGCGGCCCATGCGTGCTATCGGATCAGCTATTGGGCCTGGGAATTGCCAAACCTGCCCCAGAGCTGGGCCGAAGGCGCGGGCCTGTACCATGAGATCTGGGCGCCAAGCACGTTTGTCGCGAACGCCATTCAGAGAGCCACCCAGGGCATGCACGTCCAGGTGCGTTGCGTACCCCATCCTCTGCCCGATGTCTCCGGAGCGAGCGCCGACCGTCGTCGTTTCGACCTCCCGGACGATGCGTTTGTCTTTCTCTGCATGTTTGACGTGCTGTCTTCCGCCACCCGAAAAAACCCGCGGGGAGCGATCGATGCGTTTAAGCTCGCCTTTGCTCCCCACCGCAGTGACGTCTGGCTTTGTATCAAAGTCGTCTGCGATCTCGATGATCCGCCGATCCTTTCCGCCCTTCGCATGGAGATCGAAGGTTGGCCGAACATCCGCATCGTCACCGAGCGGCTGTCCGACCTTCTGTCGGATCGGCTCATCGCGAGTGCAGACTGCTTCGTTTCTCTACATCGTTCGGAGGGGTTCGGCCTCTCAATCGCCCAGGCGATGGCGATGGGCAAGCCGGTCATCGTCACGGGTTGGTCCGGCAATATGGACTTCTGCGATGCGCACGCGGTGTGCATCGACTACCAACTCCGGCCCGTGATCGACCCTACCGGAATCTACGCTGAGAACGACCAAGTCTGGGCGGAGCCCAGTCTCGAGCACGCTGCCCAGGCAATGCAAGCCATGGCCGACGACCCTGACGCGGCCCGCCAACGCGGCTTAGACGGAAAACTGCACATAGCGTCACGACTCCCGCGCCTCTATCCCGTGGCGCACCTGCGTTCCTGGCTTGCTCCGTCGGCACGCCGCCAGGGCTGACCAAACGGGTCCACCCTCTCTTACCCTGCAATCTGCCCTGGAGGTCATGTGAACGACCCTTGCATCAGCTGTCGTGACCTGACGCTGCGTTTCCCCGTCTACGGCGCAGATGCCCGCTCGCTCAAAAAGCGGCTGGTACGGGTCGCTGTCGGCGGGCGGCTTGTCCAGCATGCGAAAGTTACCGAGATCACGGCCCTATCGGGGGTCAACCTTGAACTCCGCGCGGGGGATCGGCTCGGGCTCGTGGGTCACAACGGATCTGGCAAGACCACGCTCCTCCGCGCGCTTGCTGGCGTGTATGAGCCCGACGAGGGCGAGGTGGAGGTGCGTGGCCGCGTCGCAGCGCTGCTGAGCCTTAGCCTGGGGATCGACCCGTCAGCTAGTGGCTTGGCCAACATTCGCCTTCGGGCGAGGATTGCGGGCCTGACCGAGGCTGTGATCAACGAAAAGCTGGAGGAAATCTGCGCGTTCACAGGGCTCGGACCCTTCCTCGCGATGCCGATGAAAACCTACTCTGCCGGCATGCAGGCACGGCTCGCCTTCGCCGCCGCCACTGCGGTCGAGGCAGACATTCTCCTTATGGATGAGTGGATTGCGGTGGGCGACGCCGAGTTTCAGGAGAGCGCCAATCGCCGTCTACACGAACTGGTGGATCGCTCCGGGATCCTCGTCCTCGCCTCGCACGACCACGGGCTGCTACGACGATACTGCAACAAGGTCATCCGAATGACGGGTGGGATGCCCTCTCAACTTACGGATATCGAGAGTCTTGACGACTTGCTGAACAGTTAACTGGCATACCGCCGCTCGTGATCTCAGATCAGAGGAGAGTATGACCGCACCGATCACCTTGATGACCCACGCGAGCAACTGGCGACGCCAACGATAGCGGGGCTTGTTCCGTCGCTTCATCTCACCGCGTCCGCGGGTTGGGTGGAAAGCGCCTGGCGACCCTCGGCCGGGGTCGACCCCGTCGACTCCAGGGTACGCCGCCTACAACCGAGGGGGCCCCATCGCCGCGGCTCAAGGGGTGCGCACCGATGACCGCGCCCCCTAAGGACTCATCGGATGATGTTCATCAACTCATCCAGCATCTGGTCGGCCGTGGTGATGATCTTGGACGATGCGGAATAGGCCTTCTGGATTTGAATCAGGGCTGTGAACTCGGCCGACAAGTCGACCGTAGAGGCCTCGAGGCTCGAAGATGAGATCAAGCCAGCCCCGCCTACCCCCGCTTCCTTGATCGTCATCTCGCCCGCGGCGATTGTGGCGCGATACGCGTTGCCGCCCACCCGCTGAAGTCCGTCGGCGTTTGGGAACGTGGCGATGCCGATCTTCGCGACCTGGCGAATTTGGCTGTTGTCATAAATTGCTGAGACGACGCCGACGTCACTGACCTCAATGGCGACGATGTTTCCCACTCCAGCCCCATTGTTTGTCAGTGCGTTGACTGTCGAGATGTCGGCGTATTGAGTAATGCTGGAGAGATTTAGATCTATCGCTTGTGCGTTGATACCCAAACCCGCGGCCCAGGCGGGTGCGGCCCCGCCCGAAGCGGCCAAGGTGACCTGCGGACTCGTCGCACCGCCGAACAGGGTGGTCGTCGCCGCGGCAAGATCGAGCTTGCCGTCGCTGTTGAAGGTCACGTCCCCCACCGCCAACTGACCTGGACGGCCAATGCCATCCACGGCGCTCTCGGGAATGCTG
>NZ_CADEGK010000155.1:4380-11164 GCF_902826855.1 uncultured Phenylobacterium sp.
ATTTCGGCGTGCCAGACGTTTGGATTGGCCGCGTCATCCTTAAGGAACGCCATCGCCAGCTTGCGTGTCCCACCCTGGGAATCGGCGACGTCGAACTCCATGACGAAGTCTGGGCGGGTGCCGGTGCCGTCGTTCGCGAAGTCTGCCATCGAAGTGGCCGTCGCGCCATCATAGGCGGCCTCTGCTGCGGATACCGGTTGGCCGGCGTTCAGGTTAGCGCTAACGCCGATGTCCGTGGTTGGCGCAACGGCGGCGCCCATATTCTTCACGTTAATGGCAGTCATCTTCCCGAGGTCCGACGGACTGAAGTCATAGGTACCATCGGGTCCGTTGGGCCAACCTTGCAGGTATAGGCCAGAGTTATTGACGAGATAACCATCGGCATCGACACTGAACGAGCCATCCCGCGTGAAGCTACGGGAGTCCGCAGACGTCTGCCCGGCGGGCCCAGTGGTCACGACAAAGAAGCCGTCTCCCGAGATCGAAAGGTCAGTCGAAGAACCGGATGCCTGAATCAGGCCCTGCTGGCTGACGAATTGGCGGGTCACACTCTGAACGCCGCCGGCGGAGTACTTACCCGTCACCCCTTGGGCGGTCACAACACTAGCGAAGCTTGTCTGGTTACGCTTGTAACCTACTGTGTTGACGTTCGCGATGTTGTCCGCGATAGCGGCGAGCGCGGCTGAGTTGGCCGCTAGGCCCGAGACACCGGCCAGCAACGCGGAATTGATGCTCATAACCTGGTCCTATCCAAGAGGTGGCCTGGCGCAGCTCGCGCGCCGGTAGCTGCAGGCGACGACATTCTGTCGTCCGAGACTCGATCATCATGACTGACTCAGACTTGGCCTCGCCCTTCGCCACGTCTCCGGTGGGCCGCGCCAGGAGCCAAGGATCACACTCTTACGTCCACACCGTCCCGTACGCCGCGTCGAAGGCTGAGGCGCCGGGCGCCAGGATCCGCCGCCTCCACCGTGTCAACGGCCGCCTGGAACGCCTTGCCGCGGCCGGCGTAGTTTGGCTCGGCGTGGTCCTGTCGATTCCGTTGCTGTTGTTCCCGGCCATCGGCGACGTCGAACGCCAGGCCGCCGGACAGGTCGAAACCCGCTTGCTCCAAGGTGCGCTGGAGATCCGCAGCGCGCGCCCTGAGGTCCTGAGCCGCCTGCGGGTTGTCGAACGTCAACGCCGCCGAAATTTGCCCGTGCGCGCTGATCTCGACGCGCACGTTTACCTGTCCCAGGCCATGAGGGGTGAGTTCTATGTCGAAACGGGTGGTTTTCCCGTTCAGTTTCTTCAGGATCTGGGCAGCGAGGTTTGCGACGGTCTCAGGTGAGCCTCGCGCCTCAAGACCGAGCGGGCCGCCGGGCGCCTCCACCCCGCTCCCCGAAGGCGAAGGGGTATGACTTGGGAGGTCCAGCGACCGAGCGGAGACTTCACGCTCCGCCACGGCCGGGAAGACGGGCTCCCCAACAGCTGTTTCGACCTGACCTACGAAGGTCGATTTGGCCTCGGCTGCCCTGAATGGACCCGGCGCTTCGGCGCGGCGTGGCGACTTCGCGTCCAATTCCACAGAACTGTCGGTGGCGCTCCCGTCCCTCTCCGTCCGGGCCGCGCGCGAGGGTGACGTCTGCCGTGTGGGTCCGGCCATCGACGGCGGGGTGACCCCCTGGCCCACACTTGCGGCGGTCGACTTTGCTTGCGGGGATGAGGACCAAGCCTGAGAAGCGATGGCGACGATGGCTGGATCGGCGCCAGCGGGCACTGGGACGCCGCCCGATACCGGCGCGGTGGCTGGATCGGCGCCGGCGGGCACTGGGACGCCGCCCGATACCGGCGCGGTGGCTGGAAGAACTTGGTGGATGGGTCGCGCCCCGGGTGCGCCGACGGGCTGCCGCAGCGTATCCTCCTCTCGCGACAGCGCCGCGACTTCGGGCGCCGCCGCTACGCTACTCTCGCTCCGGCCCGTATCCCCCAAGGCCACTTTTGTGAGATCCGCGTCCCGGCTCGCCTGTTGCGGCGCCGGCTCGGCGGAACGCCCCGTCGCCCTCGTTCGAACACCAGCCGCGGCCGCGGCCGGGTGTGCTGTAGCCTCCGGCTGGGGGAGAGGTAGCGGACGAGACGTGACCTCCACCATGACCGATAGAGCCCCCGGTGAGTTCGCTACCTCATCTGGATGCGCGAGAGCTTCCGAGGCGGAGGGCGCGACATCGGACGTTGGGTCATCGATCCCGGCATTCGCTGGGCAGATGGGGGACTTAGACACTTCGACGACTGCGGGCGTCGGGAGGCTCTCGAGACAAATCTGGGCCGATGGGACGCCGGCTCCGGTGGCCGGAGCGGCCGGCGCGGTTAGGCGCTGAAGCGACGTGGCGACTCTAGTGGAGCCCTCGGATGCGAGAGGACCACCAGACTGCGGTGTCCCTTCGGACTCAACTGCAGGCAGACCGGGGTCAGTTCCATACGTCCCAGGGTCGGCTGGCTCGCTAGGCCAGAGGGACGCAATCGCCGGTCCGCCGCTTAAGGGGGGCGATTCCACAGCCTGGACGAGACCCAATACAACGCCAAAATCCAGGATCGCCTCGGGACCGAGCGCAGTGGGAGGCGCCGGCGCGCCGACGGCGGACATCGTTGGCGCAGGAGTGGCGACAATCATCTTGGGGAACTGCACCTGTCAAACGGCAGCCTCAGCGCCCATGCGCTCGGTCACGCCCCTTAGAGCAAGCCCCGGGCCAACGCATAACATGTTGATAGTATTAGCATACGACGATCGCGGCAGGTCCCAGGAAGGCGTTTTCTACCGGGTAGCCAATTGCGGGCTAGTCAATCCATGCCGCCCGCGTTCCCTGGCCAGATCCAGGGCAGCCGACACCTATAGGTGCTTCTGCGATGTTTGAGCGGCGGCTCGCAGGAGGCACACCTTCCCAAGAGCGATCTCCCCCTTGGACGAACAGGGTCGCAGTTGGCCGGCAACGCACAAGTTAGCGGCCAGCTCCGCTCAAGGAATGCCGACAAGATGGCAAAGCGCGTCCGGCCCGCCCTACATATACGCTAGACATCCCTACCCGCGGCCGCCGCGCTACCGCCTCGGGTTCGTAGAGCACGCGATCCAGCGCATAGCTATGCACGTCATCTGGATATCCTGATCGCGGCTGCGGATCGTTCTTTGGTCACATGCCCGTCTCGGATCTCCGACGGTACGGCCGCGTGCTGTGCAAGGTAGGGCATCTCTGACCTCCGACGTCACGCTTCCGCGTACCGCCGGAGCTTCTCGCCTGTGCCTTGTCGAGCCCACGGGCAGCTCCGCTCATGTGTTGGTTGAGTTGGCGCTGAGGCGCTTGAGGTTCGCGAGCGACTGTGTGTGGGCGTAGATGAGTGCGAGCAGACCCGAGCGGGCCCATGCGGCGAGGGTGTCGTCAGGGAGCGCGTTGACGCGCTCCATGTCGATGATGCGCAGGCCACGGATCTGGCGGGTCTTGTCGTTGAACTTCAGGTTGAGGATCTTGGGAACCAAGACGTCGCGCTCTGAGAGAGGTGCGCACAGGGCCTGCGTGGCGCGGTGCATCCGCGTCAGCCCGACGAGCTCCTTCTGGATGTCGCGCAGCCAGGGTGCAGGCACGGTCTTGCCGTCTTCCTGGGCGAACAGGGGCTCGCCCTCCGAGGTGGAGAGACTGGGCGCGCGCTCGTCGATCATGAGGACGAGGGTCTTTTCGTGTTCGCCGAGCACGAAGGGATACCGGCGGAAATGGATGGGCAGGTGGCCGGCGGTCCACCGACCCTCATCGTCGACGAAGGCGTTGCGTCCCCTTTCCGCCGCAACGAGGGCGAGCGGATAGGTTGCCTTGTCCTGGGGGAAGACGATTGGCAAGGACCGGCTCGCGTTCACGACCTCGGAGGCCATGAGGGGACAGCTAACTTCCTCCCTCAAATGCTCGAAGTGGGCGTTGGAGGTGAGCCGCAGATCGGCGTGCTTTTGGGAAGACAGAGCGACGAGGGACTTGAACATTGCGGGCAGGGGTCTTTCGGAAACGGCGACGCGGGGGCGCCGCGAGCAAGGGGCCGGAAGCGTCATTCTTAGCCCGCGCGACGCCCCTGCGCCAGCATAGCGCAGCATCGTCTGCGGACTTCTACTGGGCCCGCAGACGATGTCGCATCCGTGTCTTAGAGGGCTGCGGCCTCCGGGTATGCCAGCAGGAGATTCACATTGAATTGGGCCGATCCATCATCAATGAGATCATCAAGGAAGTCGCCGTTGGCGTTCGCGTAAGGCCCCAAATCGGCCTTAACAGCCTCGACCAGGAAGAAGCCAACCACGGCGGCCTTGACCGCCAGAGCGTCCACGCTGGTTGATCCGGTCACGGCTTGGAAGTATTCGGCGCGAGTAAGGTCATCCTGCACCTCAGTGTTAAGGATCTCGTCAATCTTGCCGACGGCTGCATCAAAGCCGAAGACCTCCCGGTAGGCCAAGGTGGCCGCCTGGTTGAGGGATCTTGCGCCATAGTCGCTCTCAAAACCAATTCGGCTCTCGCCGTACACGCCGAGGTTCACGGCGAAATTGATGAAGCGGTTCTCAAGGCTAAATGCCTGGTAGTAGGGGTCGTTGAGGTCATTTGCATTGTTCGGGCTGTTGACCAGATACTCGTAGCCCGCCTCGGTCGGCGTCTTTCCCGTGAAGAACTGGTAGCTGAGGGTGGCCACCGACAAAGTGTTGTCGAACACCCTTCCAGTGTCGAAAGTGCCATCAGAGAACCGGAGCGCCTCGACCCCACCGAACTGGTCTTGCCCGTCCGGCGCGCCGGTGCGGACATCGGTCACTTGAATGGCCCCTCCCGGAAGAAGGTCAAACCGATAGCTCGCGCGCGCCGCCGTATAGATGATCTGATCAGCACCACCGCCGCCGGCGAAGGTATCGTTCCCGCTTCCGCCGATAAAGCTGTCAGCGCCGAGGCCGCCATCCAAGGAATCTGCACCAATGCCGCCAACAAGGAAGTCGTTGGCTTGCCCCCCCGTCGCACTGTCGTTGCCAGCGCCCATATTGGCGTAGGTGGCCTCAGCCGTGGCGCCGAAAGCGTCTGCGCCACTCGATCCCAGCGCCACCGCCCTGAACTGGTCACCGCGCGCAGCGCCTGAAATCAGATCTCGTACGTCAAACGTCAGGTTGGCAGTCGTCGCCACGAAGGTCACGCCTTCATCATCGAAACGCGCGAGCGTCCCTTCGGGGTCTCCCGCGGTGCCTTCGAACTGGGCGCGAACCGCGAGACCGCCGTCTTGGTTTGTCCCGGCGGCGCCATCGGTAGCCGAACCATTACCGACTTCCGCGCTGGTGAACGTCAGCCGGACCTGGCCGCCCGCGGCGGCCGCGATATTGACGAGGTCGGAGCCCTCCCCGCCATTGGCCAAATCTGCGCCGTCGGTAGAGATATTGAAAATCGCGGTATCGTCGCCCTCCTGGCCGTTCAGGGTGTCAGCGCCGACGCCTCCCAGCAGGCTGTCGGCGCCTGCGCCTCCATTCAAGAGGTCGGCCCCTCCGCCTCCGACAAGGAAGTCGTTCGCCGCTCCGGCGATGACGCGATCGTCCTCCTGGCCAGCATTGACGTAGGTCGCGACCGCGGACGTTGTGATGTTATCGGCCCCCTGGGTTCCCAGGAAGACCGCGGCGAACTGGTCCCCCCGGGCAGCGCCCGACACGAGGTCGCGGACATCGAAGGTCAACCCGGGCGTTGCGGCTATGAAGCGTATCCCCTCGTCGTCGTAGCGAGAGATGTCGCCAGTCAGCACCCCGGCGCCATCTTCAGACTGGAACCGCACGGCCAAGTCGCCATCCTGGTTCGCGAGGCCGCCGGAGTCATTGACGGCTCCGTTCCCAACCTCGGCGCTGGTGAAGGTGAGCCGAACCTGACCCGCGCCTTGGCCGGTGACGCTGACGACGTCCTGCCCGGCGCCAAGGTCAGCGATGTCCGCGCCGTCAGAACCCACGGCGTAGTTGTCTGTATCGTTTCCATCGTTGCCCGTGATGACATCTGCCCCAGGACCGCCCGTGAAGGTATCTGCGTCCGGTCCGCCGATGAGCGTGTCGCTCCCGCTAGTGCCAATGAACTCGGCCAAGGTCGTTCCTCCATGATGAACACGCGGCGCTGACCCTCGCTGGTCGGCCAGGACACGCTTGTGGCCCCGGGCTGAGCCTCAATCCGGGCATGGGGGTAATGCGCGAGCGCGCGGTTCGATGCATAAGGCTCGTGGTTTCTGCGCCCGAGACGCTGGGCGGCTGCGCGGGCATTGGATGTCCTGCGGACGACGTACTGAGAGCACTGGAGCCCCTGCCGATGCCCCTCGACCAAGTTGCTGCGATGTCGGTCAACTACGATCCCGCTCAGGATCGGATTCGGCTGGACTGCCAGTTGACAAACGAATCAACGAGTTGCGTTTGGATCACTCGACGCATGACGCGACGGATACTGCAGAGGTTGTGCTCTTGGCTTGAAGGCTCCAGCCCGGTGGCGCAACGGATCGGCCAGCCGCGGCTGAGGGACGAAGTCCTGCAGATGGAATTCCGCAGTCATCACGAGGCCGTCGCGCAGCGCAACCGTGAGGCGCCAAGCATTCGCGCTGAAGGAAGGCCCGACGGGGCGAACATCGTCACGGGCGTGGGCTTCGGGAAGCTGGCCACCGGTGGCCTTGCGCTAGCGTTTCTTTTGGATCGCGCCAAGACGGCTCAGCTTGAGGTTCGGTTCGACCGCGGGCAGTTGCACTGGTGGGCGGGACGGCTGGATCGTTTGTCGCAAGCGGCGGG
>NZ_CADEGK010000156.1 GCF_902826855.1 uncultured Phenylobacterium sp.
GCCGGGGAAACCAGCGCGAGCATCTGAGGCAGTGCTCCCTCCCGGGGATAACAGATCCGCTGCGAGACAAAGCTAACGGCGCCGGAGGCTCAGCCCAGCCCGCCTCGGCGGGCGCACTCATCAACGCTGACAGAAACCTACTAAAAACGCGCGAGAGTGTCAAGAACAAAATACGAACATTTATTCGGCCTGCCCAGCGTCGGCGCCGCGGCTCGGCGTAGCAGCGCATCGCGATGCATCACGATGCATCGCGCGACATCTGTGCGCGCGGTCCCGGCTGACCCACAATGGCTGCGCCGGGTTGCTTTGCGGCGCCCTGGGCCGCAACGGCCGTGGGCCCCCCAATAGAAGTATCTGGTATGCATAAATACATGACCGGTCTTGCTGGCTTTGTCAGCGTCGCCGTGATCTCAAGCCCTGCCGCGGCTAATTTTGCGGTCGATACGGGTACGCCACTTGCAAACGATATACAGTTGTCGAACTCCCAGAGCTTGGCTGGGTACTTTACACTTACGTCAGCACTTGAGGTAACCTCAGTCGAAGGTTTCATCTCGGGGCTAGATAGCGTCGGAACGATCACGATATATAGCGATGCAGCCGTCCCGGCGGCGTCAAACGCTCTATCCTCAGCGAACTTTGCGATCCTGTCCTCAGCCGGCGCATGGCAGGGGGTCTTCGGTCAGAAATGGCAGCTGGATGCTGGATCTTACTGGGTCGGGTTCTCCAACTCCGGAAACGGCAACTTCATGAAGGGGTTCGCGCCAAACCCTCTGCCTCAATATGCCTTCAGCACCGGAAGTAGCTGGACTCTCAACGACCCATCATCTGCCGCCTCGGCCATCGGCGTCCGTATCGATGGCAATCGCTTTGTGGCCACGGCGCCCGAGCCTGCAAGCTGGACAATGATGATCGCTGGGTTCGGCGCAATCGGCGGCATGTTGCGAAATCGTCGGCGCAGGAATGAAGCCTTCTCACCTGCCGGCGCTGCTGGTCATGGTCATTCTTAAGGCGGGCGCATAGTCCGAAACCTCGGATCCAAGGCAGCTTGGATCCTCCCCCACCATCAACGGCAGCTCAGTAGGCGCGCGGTCCGGAGAACATCAGGTTGAAGTAGAGGCACGTGACCACCAGCGTGGCGACGGCGCCCACCGGATGGGCCACGGCCAGGTCGATCACCTGGCGCAAGTATGCGATCTCCATCGCGTGCCGCACATACTCGATCATCCGCGACCTCCTACCACGGGGTCCCCGAAAAGCTGTTTTAGATCAACACGCTTAACGGCTCATCAAGGCAATACGTTAACTTGACTGGAGCGGGCTCAGCCCATCCAGCCGAGCCCTCCGCCGACTGGCCGCCGCGCCGGCGGAGCCGCCGGCCGCGCCACGGCCGCGCCGCGCCGGTTCAGCGCGAATTCGCCGAACGCGTCGGCCCCGTGGCTGGCCTGGTCGTGCAGCGGCCCGGCATAGCTCAGCGTGGCCCGGCTCCACCGCTTGCGATAGCCCCGCAGCCGCTCCAGCCCCACCGCGCACCGCTCCGCGTCGAACCAGCACATGGGGATCATCAGGCGGGCCGCGTTCACCCGCTCCTCGGGATCGGCCGCCACCCCCACGCTGATCCGCGAAAGCCCCAGCGACGTCAGGGTCTCGTAGCGCGAGCGCCCGGTCCCCAGTTCGCGCACCATCACGTCGTGCGGCAGGTGGTGGATCCCCCACAGCCACGGCCGCGTCCCCAGCGCCTCGCGCACCACCCCGGCCAGCCCCTGCCCGCTGGTCTCGTAGTAGTCGACCACCCGCACCTCGCGCCCGGCCTGCTGGAAGAACCAGACGGCGGTGTAGTCGTCGATGCCGAGGTCCCAGGCGGTATCCACCGGCAGCGCCGGATCCACCGGGACGCGTCCGATCCGCCCCGCCCGCTCGGCCGCCCCCAGCAGCGAGGCGTAGTAGGCCCCCGGCGCGGCGGCGTCGAAGTCCACCAGGTACTCCTGCGCGAACCGCGCCTCGCCCTCCTCCACCGATCCCATCTCGGCCACCAGCTCGGCCTTCTCGGTCTCGAGCTGCGCGTGCGTGAACACCTGCGTCTCGCTGGCCGGGCTCTTCTGGGTGAACCACTCCGGCCGCGAACTGCGGCTCTCGAACGCGCGCGTCGCGTGGTTGCGCCCCCGCGGCGTCCACAGGAACAGCGCCCAGCCGTCGTTCTCCAACAGGATCGGGCGGATGAAGGTCCAGGCGTCCGGCTTGGCCAGCGACCACTCGCTCAGCACCACGCCGGCCACCGAGGCCCCCATCAGGCTGTTGTAGTTGTCGCTCCCCAGCACCTGCCAGGTGGAGCCGTTGCCGAACTCCACCTTCATCTCGCTCTCCTTGAAGGTGGGGTTCAGCTCCGGCGCGAACGCCTCCTCGATCCGCCGCTTGCCGGTGTGCGGGTTCACCGCGTCCCAGATCGCCTTCTTCCCCTGCGCCGCCTCGGGCAGCAGGTGCCAGTAGCCGCCGACCCGATGGTGCGCCGACCAGGCCGCCCATTGCAGCGCCACCTCGTCCTTGCCCCACCGCCGGTGCGCCACCACGTCGGCACGCTTGATGCCGCCGAGCAGTGCTTCCCACAGTGCGGTCTGGTGCTCCCGCGGATCCCATCTGAGCGGCAGCCTCACCCTCTGCTGTTTGGTCACGCCTTGCCCTCCGGAATCTCGCCCTCCTCGGGCAGTTCGCGGACGAAGGCGCGACCGTCCGGTCCCACCACCCGCTCGAAGTGCCGCACGCTGAAGATGATCTCCACCGGCTCCGGGGCCTCGCGTTCCCGCCCCGGCGCCTTGCCGCCCCAGCGCTCGGGCGCGTCCAGCGCCGCCTGTTGCATCAGGGTGGTCACCCGCAGCCGATCGCCCTGCACGCCCTTCTCGGCGCCCTGCGCCACCTCCAGCGCCGTGTCCGCCTTGCGGTCGGCGGCCATCTCGCGCGCGATCTCCAGCGCCTCGGCGAAGTCCGGATGCCGCGCGCGCCAGACATACAGGCTCGAGTAGCAGGGCATGTCCGGCTCCCGCGAGATCGCCGACCAGGACTCCCCCTCCGCCAGCCGATTGATCACGGTGGCGGCCAGCTTCTCCGAATAGCGGGCGTACTTCACCAGCCCGTTGGCGTCGGGTGTCTTCGTCGGCCGCGGCTTCTGCGGCTTGCGCGCACGCGTCGGCGCGCCTCGGCTCCTGGCCATGGCGTTGGTCCTTTCGTGTGAGTGTGCATTGTCTCCTCTCCCAGGCGCGGCGCGCCGTGGCAGAGGCCGGGAGAGGGCGGCGCGGCCGTGCCACCTCCGAGGCGTTGGACCCGGAGCCCCCCCTCGGCCGCGTTGCGGATATCTCGAATCCGGTTCCAAATGGGCTCGACCCTGGAGCAGGCCCCCGCAGCGATGAGCGACACGGTTCGCCTCCACGCCGCCCCGCCCTACCGCGTCGTGCTCGTGCACGGTGGCCCGGGCGGGGCCGGCGAGATGGCCCCGCTGGCGCGGCGCCTGGCCCCGCGCCTGCCGGTCATCGAGGCCATGCAGACCCGCCTCTCCATCGCGGCTCTGATCGAGGAACTACGCGACCAGATCGCCGCGCACGCCCAGGCGCCGGCGGTACTGGTCGGCCACTCGTGGGGCGCGTGGCTCAGCCTCCTGTTCGCGGCGCGCCACCCCGACCTGGTCGCGCGCCTCGTCCTGATCAGCAGCGGCGTGCTCGAGGACCGCTACGCCGCGACCATGCGCGCGACCCGGCAGGCGCGGTTGACCGCGGCGGAAAGGGCCGAGATGGCCACCGTCGAGACCCAGCTCAACGACCCGTCCGTCATCGACAAGGGCGCCCTCTTCGATCGCTACGGCCACCTGTTCGACAAGGTCGAGAACTACGACGCCGAGTCGGAGCCCAAGGACCGCTTCGCGACCGACCCGGCGATGTTCGACCGCATCTGGGCCGAGGCGGCGCGCCTGCGGACCACCGGCGAGCTGCTGCGCCAGGTGGCGCTAGTGCAATGCCCGGTGCTGGCCATCCACGGCGACTTCGACCCCTCGCCGGCCGAGGGAGTCCGCGAACCGCTCGCCCGCGTGCTGTCCGCGCCCTTCGACTTCATGCTGCTCAGGAACTGCGGCCACACCCCCTGGCTGGAGCGCCAGGCGCGCGACGAACTCTGCGAACGCCTGCAGGCCGAACTCGGCTGACCTCGCGAACTCGGCTGACCCCTCCAAGGCGCACTCATCAACAGTGACAGAAACCTACTAAAAACGCGCGAGCGTGTCAAGAACAAAATACGAACTTCCGCGCACTCGCCGCCGCCGCCATGCCCGTCACGGCGCAAACTGCGTCGCCTTAGACGTCGGTTGCTCCAGGTAGCCCTCGATCACGCGGGCCACGTCCGGCCCCTGCGCGAAGTTGTAGTGTGTGTATCCCGGCACGATCGCCAGCCGCGCCCGCGAGAACTGCGGCTCACCCGTCCAGCCCGGATCCTTCAACCCGCCGCCGAACAGCGCGAAGAACTCCGCGATGTGCCGGATCGAGACCGCGTCGTGGTCGGCGAACAGCAGCAGCGTCGGCGCGCGCAGCGCCGCGATCTCGTCGCGCCAGTCGTAGTCCTTCCGCATCAGCTCGCCCATCCGGTCGAGCACGAGGCCCAGCTGCTCCGGGTGCGGCGCGACCGCGGCATACCGCTGGCCTATCGGGTTCTGCCGGAACCCCTCCACCATGGCGGAGCTCACCGACCCCATCGCCTCCAGGTTCTCCGGATACCAACCGTCGCGCTCGGCCGCCGTGGAGATGACGATCAGGTTGCGCACCATCTGCGGGTGCTGGATCGCCATCCGGATCGCCGCGTCGGCGCCGTGCGAGTATCCGGCGACGTCGGCCTTGGCGACCCCCAGGTGGCCCAGCACCGCGGCCACGTCGTCGCCGTTCCGCTCATGGCTCATCGGCGTGTCGCGCAGCGCCGTGCGGCCGTGGCCCTCCAGGTCGATGGCGATCACCTGCCGTTCGCGCGACAGCGGCCCGATCACCTGGGCCATCGAGCTGGCGTCCCCGAAGCCGCCGGCCATCACCACGATCGGCTCGCCCTTGCCGTAGATCTCATAGTGGACGCGAAGGCCCTCGGCCGCGTCGGCATAGCCGCTGGCGATGGGGGTCGGGGTCTGCACGGTGGCCTGTCCTTTCGGCTGCGGGCCCTGGGCGGGCTTCCCCTGGCACGCCACGAGGGCGCACGCCGCGACCGCCAACGCGGCGGCGCGGGCGGCGTGGGAGAACGCTGAGGGCACATCCGTCTCCGGGGTCTGGGGGTTCCATCCCAAGGACGTCCCGAACGCCGCGATGCCGACACGCCGCCACAGTGACCGCCGGCTTCCTTTGACTTGGCGGCGACGAACGGGTGACGTTACGGGCCAGGTCGCGGAGCTCAGGATGTCGGTTGCAGAAAACAGAAGCGGCCCCAGGCGGGTCGTCGTCGCCGGCGCCCTCGGCATCGTCGGCCGCTCCGTGGTCGAGGAACTGGCGGGACGCCCCGACACGGAAGTCGTGGGCCTCTCTCGCCGCCAGCCCGACTTCGAGACGCGCGCGCGCTCTGTCTCGGTAGACCTTACCGATCCCGACGACTGCCGGGCCAAGCTGGCCGACCTGGGCGCCACCGACCTCGTCTACTGCGCCTTGCACGGCCGTTCGAGCGGCAACGACACCTGGGGCGAGGACGAGGAGATCAAGGCCAACGCCCGCATGCTCGAGAACACCCTGGACGCCCTCGAAGGTCCCCGGCTCCGCCACGTCGCGGTGCTGCAGGGGGCGAAGGCCTACGGCTGCCACCTCGAGCCCGTGCCGATCCCCGGCAAGGAACAGGCGCCGCGCCACGACCACCCCAACTTCTACTGGGCCCAGGAAGACCTCATCCGGGAACGCGCCGCCGCCTCCCACTGGAGCTGGACGGTGTTCCGGCCGCAGTACATCGTGGGCTTCTCGATCGGCAGTCCGATCAACATTCTCTCGCCCATCGGCGTCTACGCCGCCATCTGCCGCGAGCTGGGCCTGCCGCTCAGCTATCCGGGCCGCACCGCGACCCCGACGGAGGCCACCGACGCCCGCCTCCTGGCGCGCGCCATCGCCTGGTCACAGGACGCGGCCGGCGCCCGGAACGAGATCTTCAACGTCACCAACGGCGACCTCTTCACCTTCCCCAGCCTCCTGCAAACCGCCGCCGAGACCTTCGGCATGGCGCTGGGCCCGGACCAGCCACAGTCCCTGCAAGCGTGGATGGCCGACAAGGGGCCCATCTGGTCCGAGATCGTTCGCAAGCACGACCTCCTGCCCTATACCCTAGACCAGTTGGTCGGCCCCTCCTGGGCCTTCGCCGACGCCGCCTTCTCCTCCCCCGCCCCCTTCTTCGAAAGCACCATCAAGCTCCGCCAAGCGGGCTTCCACGACTGCATCGACAGCAACACCATGGTCGCGGAGTGGCTGGCCCGGCTGCAGCAGACGCGGGTGCTGCCGAGGTAGATATCCTCTCGCTTTGACCGCGGCAGGGCGAACGCACTGCGGATGCCACCGAAGCCTCACAATCCGAAAACGCCCCCCGGCACGCCGAAGGGCGTCAAAGGCCAGCCTGCGTGCGCACAGGTTGTGCGCGGTTTTCCGCGCCGTGCACGACAAGCGTCTGCGTTAGCGACCCGCTTCGCCTCTCCAAGGCTTCTGGTCCCGCTACCCAGCGGTTCCCGGCATGGACGACAAATGCACGCCGCCTGTGGTCGGACCACGAAGAACACGAAGACCACGAAGACCGCCAAGGCGCGCCCGGCCTCGGGCGACTGATGTCCCTTAGTGGTCTTCGTGGTCTTCGTGGTCTTCGTGTCGAAACCGAGAGGCGCTGACGCGCCGTCCTCCGCTGCGAAATCGAGGTCACGCTGTAGGGGGCTCCCTCAATCGAACACGCAGTTTCACGGCGCAATGGCGGTGGGGGGCAGTTGTCCGCCTACGCTTCTCCGTGAGGGTGTCGGGGCGAGACCACGGCCAACGGGACGAGTTCTCGCCGAATGAAGTCGATGCGACCCAGCAGCATCTCAGCATGTTCTCGAGTCGGCGCGACCTCGATGGGATAGCTTTCCGACAAGTCTCGGCCCTCAAGGACATTGTCGGCCCAATCCTGCGCGATCGCACAATAGAGCTGCAACGCGAGGGCCGGGCGTCGGCGCATCGTCCGTCTCGAAATGCATCGCAGGCAGATTGCCCACGACCGCCCAGCGCTCGGCGTCTTCCGGTTTTCGAGGGCGGTCGAAACGCACCAGGAACAGCGCAAGGATCGGCGCTACGCCGAATGCGAGCACCAGGTCAGAGATCGGCCTGCTGCTATCGTTCTGGACGAATTCCCTGGCCTCTACCTGCAGCACGCGCAGGCCCTCGGTCTCCTCCGGGCCCTCGTAGTCGATGTCGAGACCTGCGGGAAAACGGGATGCATCTACAAGCATGGCCACGACACGATAGCCGCAGCGCGCCCCGACGGGCGATTATATACTTTGCAAACACGGCAAGCGGTGGCATAAGATTCTCATAAGGAATCAACGCCATGTCCGTTCTCAGCCGCCCCTACTTCCACGACGAACAAGCCGCCTTCGACTTCGTTGAGGCGATCATCTGGCCGACCGGCCCGGTGTGCCCTCACTGCGGCTGCACGGGCCGGATTTCCACGATCACCCCCAACGCCGCCAAGCGCGTCCGCTTCGGCCTGAAGCGCTGCGGCGACTGCAAGGGCCAGTTCACCGTCCGCATGGGTACGATCTTCGAGGAGTCGAAGCTCCCCATGACCAAGTGGCTGCAAGCGATCTTCCTGATGACCGCCAGCAAGAAGGGCGTGAGTAGCCACCAACTGCACCGCACCCTGGAGGTCACGTACAAGACGGCGTGGTTCCTAAGCCACCGCATCCGCGAGGCCATGCGTTCGGGAGAGCTTGCCCCGTTCGGCGAGGGCGGCGGCATGGTCGAAGCCGACGGGACCTTCATTGGCGTCGAGCCCGGCGAACCCATCACCCGTGGCGCGAACCACAAGATGAAGGTGCTGTCCCTGGTGGACCGGACGACCGGCGAGAAGCGCTCGTTCGTGCTCGACTTCGTGAGCGCCAAGGCCATAGGCGAAATCGTCTCCGCTAACCTGTCCCGCGAGGCGATCCTGATGACCGACGAAGCGCGCCACTACGTGAAGATCGGCGAACAGTTCGCGGGCCAAGGCCACACAAACCATGCCGCAGGCGAGTACGTCAGCCGCTTCAACCCGCTCGTCCATACGAACACCGTTGAGGGCAGCTTCAGCATCGTCAAGCGCGGCACGCGCGGCGTCTGTCAGCACTGTTACAAGAAGCACCTGCACCGGTATCTGGCGGAGTTCGACTTCCGCTACAGCTACCGCGTGGCGCTGGGCGTGGATGACAGCCAGCGCGCGATCCGGGCGCTGCAAGGCGTGGTCGGCAAGCGCCTCACGTACCGCAGGCCTGACGGCGGGGGAGCCTCCCCCGCTTAAGCCCAAGAAGCGGCATCGGACCCGGTGGCGGACGAAGCCTCACCGGAAGGTGAGGGATTCCAAAAGAAAGGCGGCCGTGCTACTGCACGACCGCCAGTTTGGATCCGATCTAGTTGGCCCACCTAGAGCCGCCAGCCCCCGCGAAGGGCTAGCCGGTTCTTTCGTTTATGCGCGGGCCGCGTTTCCGCTCGCCGAGGGCACTGTCTATCTGAACTTCCCGGAACAGCTCACGTCTGACGGCTACGCGGAGTTGGCGGAATACCTCGCCATCTTCCTAAAGCGGGCGGAGCGCGCAAAGCGCATCTCCGAGGCGCAGGAGGACTTCAAGGATCCGCCCCAATAGGCGTACCCTCGCATCATGCCTGACCCGCCCGCCGACAAGCCCCAGCTCGACAAGTTCCGCGACCTGGCCCGCGAGCTAGAGGCGGACGAGGACCCGAAGCATTTCGCAGAGACGGTGAGGAAGATCGCGCCCAAAGGCCCGGCCACCGGCAAGCGCTCCGAGGTGAAGGACAGTCACGACCGATGACCCTGACGCAGTGGATGTGCGCCGGTCTGTTGCTAGCCTTCGCCTTCTTCGCTGCATGGCGAATGGTGCGGAAGGACCGCGAGCTGTGACAGAGCGCGCTCCCAAGTTTTGGCGCTGGCGGATCATCTGGCCGTGGAACCTTGCGGTGCTGATCCTCTTCCTCGTGGCGCCCTACGAGTGGAAGTTGGGTGTGATCTTGGCGGGCGTGATCGGCATGGTGATCCACTTGGCGGAGGCGGCCAGGAAAGCGGCAGATTGAGGACGATCGCGCCCAAGCCGTCACGCCTTCGGCCCGACGAAGAGCCGGCAGACTAGGTCGTCGGAGAACTGGCCCTCGCGGGGAACGAACTCGATCCCGGCGTCAGTCAGCCCCGTCATTAGCGATCCTCCCGCGCCTGTTGGGCTAGCGGGTTTGAGGTCCACGAATAGGCCAATGCCCCTGCGCGTTGGAGCTATCACCATGTTCAGGGTGGCTCGCCATCCCGCGCCCCGAAAGACCTCTCGCAGCCTCTCTGCGTAGCTCTGACAGACAACGTCGCCGTGAAAGTAGCCGATCTCCACGACGCTCCCTGCGAACGGCGCTATGGCCTTCGTAATCGTCAGCGCCTGTCCGTCTGTGAGGTCGCGCGGCTTCAGGGGAGCAACAAGGCGCTCAAGTGCGGCGATCCGGTCTTTAGCTTCATCCGGAGAAGCGCCGTCCAGCTTGCGCTTGTAGTCGGTAATCACGTCGTCCTTGAGCCCTATGCGCTCCTTTAGGTCGCCGATTTGGTTGCGGTGCAGCCAGGATGAGGTTGCCCAGGCGAGCGCCGCCGCGGCGACCGCCAGCAAAACGAATGTGAGCGGGGCCTGCTGGATCACAGGCCACTCGGATTGCAACTGCTCGATAAGCCCCATGCCGTCCCCCGTTGCGCGATCATGTCAGCGCGCTGGGCTGTTTGCAAAGTATATAATCGCAGCCCAACGCGAAGAACAAAACGCCAACACCTACATGGCCGCCCCAGACCAAGGCGACCGAAACGCCGGTACCAAAAGGTCTACATGACCCGGATGGAATGTCGCTGGGCGGCGGCTTCTGGGGCTGCTGAGATCCTCCGACTCGCCATCCAGTTAGGTCTGGCTCCCGGCGTTCGCTGGGATGAGCGGCCGATCTGGATCCGGGACCCTCAGCCGACGCGCTCGCCCCGCGTCTCTGCCCGGCGGGCTCGGCCCTCGGCCTCCATGCGCTCAGCCAAGCCCGTCCACTGCGCCGCCATGCTGCTCCAGTGGTTGCGCATGTGCGGGCCGGCCGCCGTCTCGGCGAGGCGGAGCATTTCGGCGGCCTTGGCGCGATAGTGGTCGGAGGTCTGCATGGGCGAAATAACGCCAAACGGGCTTGGCCGTTCCAGTTGGCGGGCCGGCGCGCGTCAGCCGGTGGGCGCCGCCAGGATGTCCAGCGCCACCTTCAGCACCGCCTCCAGGCGCGCCCCGTCGCGGTCGCCGCCGGCCGCCTCGCGCGGGGTCTTCTCCTCGCCGCAGACCAGGTCGCAGGCGGCCACCAGGTCGGCCTGGCGCCAGAGCCGGCGGCGGAACTCGGCCAGCTTGCGCCGCGCGACCTGCGTCCCCTCCCCGTGCTTCAGCACCGCCTGCAGGTCGGGGGTGAATCCGGGACCGCAGCCGGGCGTCACCTCCAGGGTCGAGGGGATCGGCTGCTCGGCCTTGGCGCGCCGATAGACGACGCCGTAGTGCTCGCCCGCCGACCTGGCCGCCGCATCGATCCGGCCCTTGGCGGCCAGCCACTCCAGCCCGGTCTGCCGGCGATAGGGCTGCAAGACCGTGCGGCTGCGCCGCTTCGGCGGCTCGGCCACCGCTTGGCCGCGCGCCCGCGACAGGGCCACCGTCTCGGCCACGCCGTCGGCCACCGCGCGCGCATGCGCCGCCGCCCTGGCCTGCCGTTCCTGGCGGATCAGCCGCTCGCGCGCGGCCTCGGCGGGATCCGGCTTCTTGCGACCTCTCATGCGCGCACACCCCGCGCCACGACCGCGTCGGCCAGCCGGTAGACC
>NZ_CADEGK010000157.1:0-8263 GCF_902826855.1 uncultured Phenylobacterium sp.
GCGCCGGTTTCCTCGTCGGTCTCGAACACGATGAGGCGCAGCTTCACCTTCAGCGGCGCGGCATAGGTCATGTCGCGCTGGACGCATTCCTCGACGTCGTACTTGGGCTCCTCGAACTCGTAGGAGACGTACTCGAGCACCGCGCGCTCGTTGAAATCCTTGATCGGGAAGACGGAGCGGAACACCGCTTCGACGCCTTCTTCCTTGCGGTCCGGGGCGCGAGTCTCGCGCTGCAGGAACTGCTCATAAGATGAGCGCTGAACCTCGATCAGGTTCGGCATCTGCACGGCTTCTGGAATGCGGCCGAACGAAAAACGGATCCGCTTCTTGCCGGTGAAGGATTGCGCCATTTTGATCCCTTGTAGGCGCTGGGACGGAATCCCGGCGCCGAGTGCTGCTATCCTGCGTCCACCCTCGGCCTCCCGTTGCCGGGAGCCGGACGCTGGAGGCCCCCTGTGACGTTGGGGGCGCCCCCTCGCATGGTCGGAGGGCTGATGACCATGCCTCGGGGCCTGCACGCGCGAAGGCCGCATCGAAAGATGTGATTCGGGAGGTGTTTTCGCGAACGGCGGGAGATAGGCGCTTTTCGCCGACTTGTGAAGCCCCTCGCCTTAAGAAATGCGAGCGGCGGCGCGGAGCCGTGTCTCCGCGCCGGCTTCTGGGGTGTCCGGGGCGTGTCCCCGGCTGTCATCTCTCGTCTGCCCTTGCAGCCCATCAACCGACGGCGGTGCGCGGGTGTTCCCGCTCAAGAGGTCGACCAGCGGCAGCCGCTCGCTACCTCGGCTGGCCGCCGTTGAGCAGGGGTAGGCAAGACTGCCAGTTCGTCGGGTTTGCCGCGGCGCAGGCCTGATAGCTCTGGCCGCCCTGGTGTATCGCGGCGGCCGTCCCGCCAGGCGACGGGGGGGACTGGTAGGCTGCGATGCCCAGGGTTGGGGCCCGCGGCGCCACCGGAGCATGGGCCGCGTTGGCAATCTGCAGGCAGGCCTGGATGGCGGTGTTGTCGCCGCGGGCGTTCTGGACGCAGGTCGAGATCGCCTGCTGGACGGCGGCGGGGCTCACCCCTGGCTGGGACGCGGCGGCCGGCGGCGCGGCCGCCGCGCGGCCCTGGCTGAGGATTCCGAGCAGCCCGACGGCGACCTGAGCCTTGCCGCCACCGAAGCCGCCGAGTCCCGGGCCGCCGCCTCCTCCGCCGCCCAGCCGGGCGCGCAGCTTGGCGCACTCGGCCATGCCGGCCCCCATGGGCGAGTTGCAGATCTGCACCGCCTGGTTCAGCCGGTTGATGTCGCCCGCAGTCTGCGCGTGCGCCGCGCCGGCCGGCAGTGCGACGACGGCCACGGCCGCGGCCAAGGTCGTACGGATCGTCATGTCAGTCCCCCGGAGCGGCAGTTCCCCGAGGCTGAGACTGAGGCAAGCGCGTGTCGGCGCCCTCCCCCGATTGGGGGCATGAAAAAGGGGCCGGGTTTGCGCCCGGCCCCTCGATCTTCTCAGAAGCGTCGATTGGACGCCGCCACCCTACTTGATGGTGACGGAGGCGCCGGCTTCTTCCAGCTTCTTCTTCACTTCTTCCGCTTCCTGCTTGGAGACGTTCTCCTTCACGTTCTGCGGGGCGCCTTCGACGAGGTCCTTGGCTTCCTTCAGGCCCAGGTCGGGACGGACGGAGCGGACTTCCTTGATGACGTTGATCTTCTTGTCGCCACCGGCGGTGAGCACGACGGTGAACTCGGTCTGCTCCTCGGCGGCTTCGGCCGGCGCGGCGGCGGCCCCGGCCGGGGCGGCGGCGGCCACCGGAGCGGCGGCGGACACGCCCCACTTTTCTTCCAGCAGCTTGGACAGCTCAGCGGCTTCCAGGACGGTCAGGGCGGACAGGTCGTCCACCAGCTTTTCGAGATTGGCCATTTGGTTCGGTCCTTAAAGAGAGAGGTTTTGTCGGGAAGTGACGATCAGGCGGCGTCCTTGGCGGCATAGGCGCCGATGACGCGAGCCAGCTGACCGGCGGGGGCCTGCAGGATCCCGGCGATCTTGGTCGCGGGGGCTTGCAGAAGGCCGACGATCTTGGCGCGGAGCTGGTCGAGAGAAGGCAGTGTGGCGAGAGCCGTCACCGACGCCTTGTCCAGCACCTGTTGACCCATGAAGCCGCCAATGACGGTGAACTTGTCATTGTCCTTGGCGTACTGGGTCGCGACCTTGGCGGCGGAGACAGGATCCGGCGCGAAGGCGATGGCGACCGGGCCGGTGAAGAGGGCATCGCCCTCCGCGCCGATCGAGCCGTTCAGAGCCTTCTGGGCCAGGGTGTTCTTCACCACCTGCAGCTGGGCGCCTTCGGTGCGAAGGCGGCCCCGCAGATCGGTCATTTCCGCAACGGTCAGACCCAGGTAGTGGGTCACGACCACGGCGCCGGCGCCGTCAAAAACGCCCTTGAGCGTCTCGATGGCCTCCTGCTTTTGAGCGCGGTCCATTGCGGTCTCCATACTCAGGTTCAGGCGCACGCGCGGATGCGCACGCCGGTAAGCAACCTGTCCTGTTCAGAGAAGCCGCAGCCTCGCGCCCAGCCGCATCTGCGGAGGGACGACCAAGCCGTCATCTTCCCGTCTCCCTATGGCCGAGGACGGGCTCGTCCTCGCGTTCCGGTCGCCGGTGACCCCGACGGCTCCACAGTTCTTGGACAGGATCGGAAGGCCCGAGGGCGCTTCCGTCCTCGCCTCTCCCTGACGGGATCGGCGAAGCGGCGGCGTTTACACGAAGGCGGCGACGGACTCAAGCCGTGGCCAACCAAGCCTCCAGTTGCGCCGCTTTGGCCAGGTCCTTGGGTCGGCCGAAGAGTCTCAGGATGCGCAGCTGGTCCGCCGCGGACGGGATCGGGCCGGGTGCGTCGAGCAGCCGCCCCCTCACCTTCAGGCCGCCCATCACCTCGACCGGTCCCCACGGCGTGAGGTAGCGCGCGAAGTCGAGCGACCGCCACGGACCGTCGGGCGCCTGGGGCTCGGCCGCGTCCAACCACCCGACCCAGGCCGACCGCAGCCGCTCCGCGCCATCGACACCGGTCACGATGTCGAGGTCCGCCGCCGCTTCAAGCGGCACGCCGAGCAGGATCAGGGCCCCGCTGCCGATCACGCTCCAGGGCGCGGCCATCGCGTCCAGATCGGGCGCCAACCGATGGAAGAGCGCCTCGACCTCGCTCGGCGTCACGGCTCACGCCCGCTCGAACACCGCCGCGATGCCTTGGCCGCCGCCAATGCACATGGTCTCCAGGCCGTACTTGCCGTCGCGCCGCTGCAGCTCGCGCAGGAGGTTGGCGAGGATGCGGCCGCCGGTGGCGCCGATGGGGTGGCCTAGGCTGATGCCCGAGCCATTGACGTTGAGCCGGTCGCGCTCGTCCCAGCCCCAGCCTTTGAGGACGGCGAGAACCTGCGGCGCGAAGGCCTCGTTCAGCTCGACCAGGTCGATGTCGTTCCAGCTGAGCCCGGAGCGCTCAAACAGGCGCGCCACGGCCGGCACCGGGCCGATGCCCATGCGCGAGGGGTCGCAGCCGGCCGCGGCCCAGCTCACAAAGTAGCCCATCGGATCCAGGTTCAGTTCGGCCAGCTTGTCCTCCGCCACAACCAGGCAAGCGGCGGCGGCGTCGTTCTGCTGGCTGGCGTTGCCGGCGGTGACCACGCCGTCCTTCTCGATGGCGCGCAGCTTGCCCAGGCTCTCGGCGGTGGCGTCCGGGCGCACGCCCTCATCCTTGTCGAAGATGATCGGGTCGCCCTTCTTCTGCTTGACCGAGACCGGCACCAGTTCGTCGTCGAACTTGCCGGCGGCCCAGGCGGCGGCGGCGCGCTGGTGGCTCATGGCGGCGTACTCGTCGCATTCCTCGCGGCTGATCTGGTAGTCGCGCGCCAGGTTGTCGGCGGTCTCGATCATGCCTGAGATCACGCCGAAGCGCTCGATCGGCTGGCTCATCACCCGGCCGCGGGCCAGGCGGTCGTGCATGGTCACCGAGCCGGCGCGCGCGCCCTTGCGCATGTCCAGGGTGTAGTACTCGGCGTTCGACATGCTCTCGACGCCGCCGGCGATCACCACGTCGGCGACGCCGGTCTGCACCATCATCGCCGCATCGATCACGGCCTGCAGGCCCGAGCCGCAGCGGCGGTCCAGCTGATAGCCCGGCACCTCGATCGGGAAGCCGGCCGCAAGCGCCGACCAGCGGGCGATGCAGGGCGCCTCGCCGTTGCCGTAGCCCTGGGCGAAGATCACGTCGTCCACCCGGGCCGGATCGATCTTGGTCCGTTCGACCAGGGCCTTCAGCACCACCGCGCCCAGTTCCCCGGCCGTCAGGTCCGACAGGCTGCCCAGGTACTTGCCGACGGCAGTGCGTATGGGAGAGACAATGGCGGCGCGACGCATGGGATTTCCTCCGACGGGTTGCAGCGTCCCCTGAAGCGCCAGCCGGGCCGGGTCAAGGGGTCAGCCGGTCCATTCCGCTGGCCGCTTCTCCATCCAGGCCCTCACGCCTTCCCTGTAGTCCGGCTCGCGGGACATCGCGACCAACAGCGCTTCGGCCGCCTTCACCGATGTCGCGGCGTCCCGATGCAGGTCGCGGTAGATCTGGCGCTTGGTCTCGCGAGCCGAGCCCGGCGCGACGCCGTCGGCAAGGGTGCGGGCGTACGCGATCACCTCGCCCATCAACGCCTGCGCCGGGACGATCCGGTTCAGGAAGCCCATCGCGATCGCCTCCTCCGCCGTGAACACCCGGGACGAAAGCAGGATGTCGTTGGCGTGGGTCAGGCCGACGATCCGCGGCAGCAGCCAGGAGAGGCCGTACTCCGCCGGGAAGTTGAACCTCCCGTGCGCCGCGGTGAACTTGGCGCCCGGGACGCAGAACCGCAGGTCCGCGAACGCCGCAAGGACGAGGCCCACGCCGGCCGCGGCGCCATTGATCGCCGCGATGATCGGCTTTCCCACGCCGAAGTGGTAGGCGAAGGCCGCGTCGAAGGCCGGATCGACGCCATAGCCCGGCTCTGCGATGTCGTCGGGCGTACCGGCGTCGTACTGCCCCCGCGCCGAATGTCCCTCCAAGGCCTGTAGGTCAGCGCCCGCGCAGAACGCATTGCCTTCCGGATCGCCGGTGACGACGATCACGCGGACCCCGGGGTCGGCGTCGGCCTCGCGCAGGATCCAGCGGTACTCGGTGTGCATCCGGCCGGTCCAGGCGTTGCGCCGCTTCGGCCGCGAGAGCGTCACGACGGCGATTCCGTCGGTCACCTGGTAACGTGTCGCCTTGAGTTCCATGGCTCAGTTGTAGAGCGGCTGGAAGCTGAAGACCCAGGGCGTTTCGGTGTCCACGTTCACCTGTACGGCCTTGAGCTCCGGCGCGCCGTAGACCTGCAGGCGGGTGATGTTGGCGAAGCGGGGCGGCTTCTCCTCCCCCTGGCTCACCATGAACGGCCGGTCGATAATCAGGTCGTGGAAGTCGCCGTTGATCAGCAGCACCGGCTTGCCGAACTTCGCGCCCTCGTCGCGGATCGCATAGACGATCCAGTAGAACGGCCCATCGCTGCCGCCGCGGATTTCCTTGCCCGTGAAGTCTCCGCCCCGGCCGTCCACGAACAGGCCGGCTTGCAGGGCCAGCACCACCGCCTTGGCGTTTTTGGCCTTGGCCTCGGCGAAGGCGGCCTTGATCCAGTCGACGTTGGCCCGGTTGCGCGCCACCGCCTCCCGCGCGCGGGCCTCGTCGTTCAGGGTGAAGCCGTTGGCCGACCCAGGAACGCTAACCGTCGCGAAGACCACCCCGCCCTTTTCCCACCGCGTGTTCTCGGCGGTTTCGAGCGTCGGCGTGACGTCGGTCTGGCGGACCAGCGGCATGGTGCGCTGGCCAAGGCTCTGCGGCTTGGCGAAGTAGAGGCGGCGGATCATCTTCAGTCCGCCGATCGGATCCCCGTAGCCGTAGCTGGCGAACTCGCCGTCGAACGTCTGCGCCGGTGAAAGGAACATCAGGTCCTTCGGGGTCGCCTTCTTCTCCAGGTAGCGGAGGTAGGCCTCGATCATTTCGGGCTTGCGGCAGTCGGTCCATTCATTGTCGCCGGGCGTGTAGACCAGCGGATGGTCGAACTTCGCGAACTGCCCCAAAGCGTAGCGGTGGCTCTCCTCGGTGCACGGCAGCGCGCCCCAGATGTCACCCACGTGGATGGAGAAGGCAGGCTTGGCCTTGTTGATGCGCTGGATCAGGGCGTCGTAGACCGGCTGGTCCCGAGGCAAGGTGTAGGCTGTGTCCCCCAACGCCACGAAGTGGAAGCTCTCCGCCCTCGCCGTTCCTGCCAGGACCATCACGATGGCCGCCAAGGCCCCCAGGATCGAACCCGCCCGCATCGCGCCCTCCCGCTTGCTCCGCGGACACTGTAGGGCGGGCGTTCGCAGAATTTAAGGAGCCTCGACGCGGAAACGCAGGATCGCGCCGTTCCAGCGGTCATCATCCTGGTCTCGCGCTTCCACGCCGCCGATGGCCGCCGTCTCCGCAACGCCGCGCCAGAACGCCAGCGCCCCGACGTTCCGTCGCGCCACCGCGATCTCCCACTGGCCGGGCCGGCCCTGGATCGCCCGCAGCGCGGCCTGTCGCCCGACCCCCTCGCGTCGGTAGTGTCGCGCGACGAAGAACTCCCCCATGTTGAAATCGGTGGGGGCGCCGGAATGGCTGTGGCGATCGATGAGGGCGAAGCCCGCCAGCCGCCCGGCCGCCCGGATCAGCAACGGCTCGGCGCCCGCCTCGGACCAGTAGGCCGCCAGCGGCGGGTACGATGGAAAGCGTCCGTCCTCCTGCAGTTCCACCTGCCGCTCCGCCCAGAAGTCGGCGAAGTCGTGGACGTAGAGTTGGAAGAGGTTCTCGATCGTGGCGCGCCGGTCGCCTGCTGGCTCAAGCTCGACCTCGATCATGTCGCTCCCCAAAGAGAAGGGGAGCGGCGTCACCGCCGCTCCCCTGGATTTTCCGTCAGCTCGGAAGCGGATCAGGCGGTGATCGTCGCCTGGTCCACCTTGAAGCCCGGGCCCATGGTCGAGGAGAGGCTGATCTTCTTGATGTAGGTCCCCTTGGCGCCCGACGGCTTGGCCTTGTTCAGGGCGTCGACCAGGGCGCGGACGTTGATCTGCAGGGCTTCCTCCGTGAACGAGGCCTTGCCGATACCGGCGTGGATGATGCCGGTCTTCTCAGTGCGGAACTCGATCGAGCCGCCCTTGGCATCCTTCACGGCCTGGGCCACGTTGGGCGTCACGGTGCCGACGCGCGGGTTCGGCATCAGGCCGCGCGGACCCAGCACCTTACCCAGACGACCCACCAGGGCCATCATGTCCGGCGTGGCGATCACGCGGTCGAAGTCCATGAAGCCGCCTTGGATGCGCTCCACCAGATCCTCGGCGCCGACCACTTCGGCGCCGGCGGCAGTGGCTTCGGCCGCCTTGGCGTCCTTGGCGATAACCGCGACGCGGACGTGGCGGCCGGTGCCGGACGGCAGGGCCACGACGCCGCGGACTTGCTGGTCGGCGTGGCGCGGGTCGACGCCCAGGTTGACGGCGATCTCGATCGACTCGTCGAACTTGGCGTTGGCGTTGGCCTTCACCAGCTTGACGGCGGCGTCGAGCGGGTGAGTGACCGTGCGGTCGCCAGACCAGGTCTTGGTGCGCTTGGCTTGCTTGGCCATGGTGCTAGGCCTCCACGATCTGAAGGCCCATCGAGCGGGCGGAACCCTCGATGATGCGGCTGGCGGACTCGACGTCGATGGCGTTGAGATCCTTCATCTTCTTTTCGGCGATCTCACGCAGTTGCGCGCGGGTGATCTTGCCGGCGGTCTCGCGGCCGGGCGTCTTGGAGCCCGACTTGATGTTCAGCGCCTGCTTGATGAAGAAGCTGGCCGGCGGCGTCTTGGTCACGAAGGTGAACGACTTGTCCTGGTAGACCGTGATCACGGTCGGCAGGGGCGTGCCCTTGGCTTCCTTCTCGGTGCGGGCGTTGAATTCCTTGCAGAAGCCCATGATGTTGACACCGCGCTGGCCCAGCGCCGGCCCGATGGGCGGCGAAGGCGTGGCGGCGCCGGCGGGCACCTGCAGCTTGATATAGCCCAAGATCTTCTTGGCCATCTTTACTCCTCAGGGCCCGCTAGGGCCGGTTTGAGCCGTGGTGCGGGGTTACGGTGGCCGCCCCCTCCCACGGATTTGATGTCACGGTCGTGACAGTTCCCGCGCTGGCCCAAAGAGGCGCAACACGAGGCGGGCGCGTTTAGCAGTCAAAGCGCAC
>NZ_CADEGK010000157.1:8363-11031 GCF_902826855.1 uncultured Phenylobacterium sp.
CGCTGGCCCAAAGAGGCGCAACACGAGGCGGGCGCGTTTAGCAGTCAAAGCGCACGGAGACAACCGCACGCAGCCTCGACACCAAGACCGCGAAGCGCACAAAGACGCTCAGCTGGCCCCAACCTTGATCGACGCATCGACGACCTGCCGGCTGACCGCTTCCAGCTCAGCCGAGAGCGCTTTGTGTTCTTCGTGGTCTTGGTGACCTTCGTGTCCCAAGACCGCGACCGACCTTTAGCTGGTCTTCTCGACCTGGCTGTACTCCAGCTCGACAGGCGTCGCACGGCCGAAGATGGAGACGGTGACCCGCAGGCGGGTGCGCTCCTCGTCGACCTGTTCCACCGAGCCGTTGAAGCTGGCGAAGGGGCCGTCGGTGACCCGCACCTGCTCGCCGATCTCGAACGAAATGGTCGGCTTCGGCCGCTCCACGCCCTCTTCGATGGCGCCGACGATCCGCTGGACCTCCTTCTCGGAGACCGGGATCGGCTTCGAGCCGCTCCCCAGGAAGCCCGTCACCTTCGGGGTGTTCTTGATCAGGTGGTAGGCCTCGTCCGTCAGCTCCATCTTCACCAGCACGTAGCCGGGGAAGAACTTGCGCTCGGAATTGACCTTCCGGCCGCGACGGATCTCCACGACGTCCTCGGTGGGCACCAGGATCTCGGAGAACTCCTCCTCCAGGCCCTGGTTCTTGGCCTGCTCGCGGATGCTCTCGGCCACCTTCTTCTCGAAGTTCGAGTAGGCGTGGACGATGTACCACTTGTGGTGGGGGTTGCCCTTAGGCGGGGCGGCGGTGGCTGCTTCGGACATTGGGTTACCCGCCTGTGGCGAATCTGACGATCGCCGTGATGGCCAGGCTCAGCACCTGGTTGACGATCGCGAAGAAGATGGCGGCCAGGACGACCATGATCGCCACCATGACCGAGGTGATCCAGGTTTCCTGGCGACTGGTCCAGTGGATCTTCCGACCCTCGGCGCGGACCTCGCGGAAGAACCGCGGGGTGTTGAGCAGCCCCTGGAAGAAGCCGCCCGACTTGGCAGCCTCGGCGCCGACGGCCGAAGGCGTGGCCATGACTGTCGCCGTCTTGGCGGCGCGATCGCGGATCGCTTGCGGGCGCTTTCCCGATTTCCTGGCCATGCGGCGCTTCAAACTCTCATCTGGAGCGGCGGACGGCCCGCGCTCCGGTTCTATATAGGGTGGCAGGAGTGGAGGGACTCGAACCCACGACTTTCGGTTTTGGAGACCGACGCTCTACCAGCTGAGCTACACTCCTAGATCACCCCTATCCGACGTCGCTCGACCCTGAATTCCGGACCGGTGGTGAACACCCGTCGTCCGCGCGCGGCGGATAGAAAATCACGATCCAACGATGTCGGGTAGGACGCAGGCGTATGGCGCAAGCGGTCTCGGTTTTCAAGCCCGTTTGGCGGAGCCAAGGCCGGTGTGGGCCGTTGTACGATCATGCCCAGATCACACGACGAAGCCTATAACCGCGACGAGGACCAAAAGCCCGGCAAGCCGCGCATGGCCCAGGAACCCGAGGGGGCCGAAGGCTCAGCCCACTCACCCAAGACCCGCACCGATCCCGCCAGCGGCGAGCAGCGGAGCGACAGCCCGGCGCCCAACCAGGCGCAGGCGGATCAGACCGACGGCGCGCCAAGGCGCCGCTAGAGCGCAAGAGAAAGGCCGCCGGGGTTGCCCGCGGCGGCCTTGGTCTGGTCCAAGCTGAGCTTGGGTCCTACTTCACGATCTTGGCCACCACGCCGGAGCCGACCGTGCGGCCGCCCTCGCGGATGGTGAAGCGCAGGCCCTGGTCCATGGCGATCGGCGTGATCAGGCTGATGTCCAGCTCCACGTTGTCGCCCGGCATCACCATCTCCACGCCCTCCTTCAACTTCACGATCCCCGTCACGTCGGTGGTCCGGAAGTAGAACTGCGGCCGGTAGTTGGTGAAGAACGGCGTGTGGCGACCGCCCTCCTCCTTGGTCAGGATGTAGACCTCCGCCTGGAAGTCCGTGTGCGGCGTGATCGAGCCCGGCTTGCACAGCACCTGGCCACGCTCCACGTCCTCACGCTTGGTGCCGCGCAGCAGCACACCCACGTTGTCCCCCGCCTGACCCTGGTCCAGCAGCTTGCGGAACATCTCCACGCCCGTGCACACCGTCTTCTGGGTGTCGCGCAGACCCACGATCTCCACTTCCTCGCCGACCTTCACGATCCCCTGGTCGATCCGACCCGTCACCACCGTGCCGCGGCCCGAGATCGAGAACACGTCTTCCACGCCCATCATGAACGGCTTGTCGATCGCCCGCGCCGGCTGCGGGATGTAGTCGTCCACCGCCTTCATCAGCTCAAGAATCGAGTTCTCGCCGATCTCCGGGTTGCGCCCCTCAACCGCCGCCAGCGCCGAGCCCTTCACGATCGGGATGTCGTCACCCGGATAATCATAGCCCGAGAGCAGCTCGCGGACTTCCATCTCCACCAGCTCCAGCAGCTCCGGGTCATCCACCTGGTCCACCTTGTTCAGGTACACCACCAGCGCCGGAACCCCAGACTGCCGCGCCAACAGGATGTGCTCACGCGTCTGCGGCATCGGACCATCGCCCGCACTCACCACCAGGATCGCGCCATCCATCTGCGCCGCACCCGTGATCATGTTCTTCACGTAGT